>JAYVNB010000032.1:0-20981 GCA_043759365.1 Bacteriovoracaceae bacterium
ACGCAGTTTGCGAGTTTTCAGGGGCCTTTTCCGGAAAATTCGAAATTCCGGATCGAGATCCCGGCGAATATCGAGGACGAAACCGGTCGGAAACTCCTCAATGCTTCGAGCTTTCCGCTGGAGGCCACGACTGCGGCCTACCCGCCTTTGGCGAAGTTCGCCGCGGGTTTCGGAATCGTGGAGTTGACGCCTGAAGCGGCAGTTCCGGTCACGTTGCGCAGTCTCGAACCTCTCGTCGAAGGTCAGGTTGCGATCGAGGGAGAGCTCCTGCGGGTCGATGGCTCCCGTGTGGGCAACATCATCGATTGGATTGCGAAAGTTCGTAAGCAAGGGGAGTGGGAGGAGCGGGGTCGTTCGGTGTTCACTCCCCAGGCCTTGAAGGACTCGGGTGGAATGGGGATCAAGTCCCTGAACGTCCCGAAGCCCGGAGGCGCGAAAGCTTTCGAAGTGGTGGGAATTCCGCTTCCGAAACCCGGTTTTTATGTCGTCGAACTGTCGAGCCGGATCCTGGGTGCGAGTCTGTTGGGAGTGTCTCCTCCTCAACTGGCGCGGCCGATGTTTGTTTCTTCAGCAGTCCTAGTGACCGATCTCTCGGTTCATTTCAAGCAGGGTCGGGAAAGCTCGATAGCCTGGGTCACCCGACTCGGTACCGGGCGTCCTGTGGCGGATGCTGCGCTGATTGTCAGGGACTGCACGGGCAAGGCGCTTGCCCACGCGAAGTCCGACTCGCAAGGGATCGCGCGCTTCGGGACTTTCAATGACTCCCACGCCCATTGCAACGCGCGAGGGGAGTACTCGCCGTTGGGGAGCGGACTCTTCGTGACCGCCCAGAGTGGCGAGGACTTCTCGTTCGTTCACACGAGCTGGAAGGAAGGCATTGAGTCCTGGCGGTTCAATCTCCCGTCAAGTGACGCGTCTCAGCCCAATCTTGCCCATTCCGTACTCGATCGTTCGTTGTTCCGTGCAGGTGAGACCGTCCATATGAAGCATTTCGTCCGCGCCCATGCGATGAACGGCCTGGTACCAGTGGCGCGCAACCTCCTGCCCCGGATCGTCCAAATCCGGCACCTGGGAAGCAATAGCCGGTACGAGTTGCCACTGGACTGGAGCCCCGGAGATACGGCGCTGAGCCAGTGGTCGATCCCGAAGGACGCCAAGCTCGGAACCTATTCGATCCGGCTCCTTCAATCCGGAAAAGTCACCGATAAGGGGGATGGGGAGGAAGGATCGGAAGCCGGCTGGTATTCCGGGTCCTTTCGCGTCGAGGAGTACCGCGTACCGCTGATGAAAGCGACGATCCAGCCGCCAAGGGAAAACCTGGTCGCAGTTCCCGAGGTCGACCTCGATCTGGCGGTGGAGTTCCTGGCCGGCGGAGGGGCTGCGAAACTCCCGGTCCTGGTTCGGCGAGTGCAGACCCCTTCGAGCGGAGCCGTGATTCCAGGGTCCTCCGAGCTGGAGCCAGGTTTTGAAGGAGTGGTCTTTGGAAACGGCCCTGCCGTCCGAGAGGGCGACGAGAACTCCCCCGATCCGGTGGACTCCAAGCCGAAGACCCAGAGCCTCGTTCTCGACGGGCGAGGCACGGCGCGGGTGAAGCTCGCCGACCTGACTCCGAGCCCGACCGGGAGCGATCTCCTGGTGGAGCTCGAATACAAGGACCCGAGTGGTGCCATCCAGACCGTTTCCCAGTCCCTGAAAATCCATCCGTCCGGCAGACAGGTCGGTATCCTGCCCGACTCCTGGTTCGCCTCGATCCAATCCCTCAAGTTCAAAGCCGCTGTGGTGGATCTTTCTGGAACCCCTGTTCGGGGAGCTCCGGTCGAAGTGGATTTGTTCGAAAGCAAGACCTATTCCCATCGCAAGAAGCTCGTCGGAGGTTTCTATGCCTACGAAAACCGCCATGAGCTCCTGAAGCTCGGACGTTCTTGCTCCGGCAAGACGGATGAGCACGGGATCCTCTCTTGCGACATCGCTCCCCCGAAAGCGGGCAACCTGATCCTGCAGGCGAGGACCGAGGATGAGAGGGGGAGGGAAAGCCTCGCGCATTCCTCGACCTGGGTCTACGACAAGGCCGACTGGTGGTTCGAGCAGGGCGACAGCGACCGAATCGACGTGATCTCCGAGAAAAAACGGTATGAACCGGGTGAGAAAGCGGTCTTTCAGGTCCGCATGCCATTTCGCGAAGCCACTGCGCTCATCACGGTCGAGCGAGAGGGCGTGATCGAAGCCTTCACCCGGCCGCTCTCGGGTCGAAAACCTCTGGTCGAAGTGCCGATCCTTCCTAGCTATGCTCCGAACGTTTTCGTGTCGGTGTTGGTCGTGCGCGGGCGAGCGGGTGAGATCCAGCCGACGGCGCTCGTCGACTTGGGAAAACCCGCCTACAAGCTGGGCATCGCCGAAATCCAGGTCGGGTGGAAAACCCATGAGCTCCGAGTGCAGGTGAAAGCCGATCATGAGGTGTACCCTGTCCGGGGCAAGGCCAGCGTCAGGATCCAAGTCACCGCAGTGGATGGGTCGAAACTCGCGGCGGGATCTGAAATCGCCCTCGCTGCGGTCGATGAAGGGTTGCTCCAGCTCAAGCCCAACGAGAGCTGGAAGCTCCTGGATCGGATGATGGATCGCCGCGGGTACGAAGTGGAGACCTCCACTGCGCAATCCCAAGTCGTGGGCAAGCGCCACTTCGGTCTCAAGGCGGTGCCAATGGGCGGCGACGGCGGCAAAGCGCCTACCCGCGAGCTCTTTGATACACTCTTGTTATGGAAAGGTCGCGTAGCTCTCGACTCTCGGGGGCAGGCTCAAGTGGAAGTGCCCTTGAACGACTCGGTGACCGCGTTCCGGATCGTGGCGGTCGCCCACTCCGGGGCGTCCCGCTTCGGGATGGGCAGTGCTCTGATCCGCACCAGCCAGGATTTGATGATCTTCGCCGGGGTTTCGCCGATTGCGCGCGAGGGTGATCGGTTCCCGGCCGGAATCACGATCAGAAATACAACTTCCTCGCCGATGACAGTGGAAGTGAGCGGGCGGGCGGTGGCGAACGGTACTTTGGATCAACCTGCTTCCGCTCCCTTGCCGATGGCAAACTGGACCCCGAGGACCCTGGAGTTGCCGGCTGGCGAAAGCCGCCTCGTCCGTTTTCCGATCGAGGTTCCGCGGGGAGCCGCTCAAATCACCTATGAGTGGCGGGCCCACGCGGGCGCCTGCGAAGACAAGCTGAAGTTCGTGCAGAAAGTGGTTCCAGCGGTACCCGTCCGCACCTACCAAGCCACGTTGGCGCAGGTTGAAGGCGACTGGAGGTTGCCTGTGCAGATTCCCGAAGGCGCTTCGCCGGGTTTGGGCGGAGTCCGTGTCCAGCTCGGCTCGAGTCTCGCCCCTTCGCTGACGGGCGTCCGGGATTACATGCGGGCCTATCCCTACAGCGGCATGGAGCAGAAGACTTCACGGGCGATCGTCCTCCAGGACGAGGCGATGTGGAAACGGAACATGGCCGAGCTCCCGGCCTACTTGGATGCGGACGGTTTGGTGAAATACTTTCCCGGTCAATGGACCCAGGGCTCCGAGGTCCTCACTGCGTACCTGGTCTCGATCGCGCACGAAGCCAGCTTTCGTGGGACGGGCTGGAGCATTCCGGATCCGCTCCTTAACCGCATGATCGGCGGGCTTCGGGGGTTCGTGGAAGGAAGATTCCAGAGATCGAGCTCGATCGAGACCGCCGACCTCACGCTGCGCAAGCTCGCTGCTTTCGAGGCCCTGGCCCGGCAGAGTCAAGGCCGCTGGAGTCAGATCAGCGGGCTGGAGTTCAATCCGAATCTGTGGCCGACTTCTTCCCTCCTGGACTGGGTGAGCATTCTGCGGAGGACACCCGATGTTCCGGACTCGAAAGCGAAACTCACCGAGGCTTTTCAGATCCTGCGGTCCCGCCTCAACTTCCAGGGGACTACGATGGGATTTTCAACCGACCGTTCAGACGATCTCTGGTGGTTGATGGTCTCAGTGGATTCAAACGCGAATCGCCTCCTGCTCTCGACCCTGGATCAAGCGGGTTGGAAAGACGAGCTCCCGCGAATCGCCCGCGGCGCGGTATTTCGCCAGAAGCGCGGGCACTGGGATACGACTCCGGCGAACGCTTGGGGGGTTCTGGCCATCGAGAGGTTCGTTCAAGCTTTTGAGCGCGAGCCTTTGAGCGGTGAGACCCTCGCCCGGCTTGGTGAAGCCTCCGGAAGGACGGCTTGGGTTTCATCTCCTCGGGGCAATACCTTCGACTTCGATTGGCCGGGGGGTAAGACTTCCGGCAAAGCGCCGATCACGCTCCACGTCCAGCATCAGGGAGGCGGCAAGCCTTGGGCACTCGTCCAGAGTCGCGCGGCGATTCCCTTGAAGGAGGCGCTTTCTAGCGGTTACCGGATTCAAAAGTCCTGGCAAGCCGTCGAGCGCAAGCATTCCGGCCAGTGGAGTCAGGGTGACGTCGTGAGGATCCGACTCGAATGCGAGGCCCAAGCCGACATGACCTGGGTTGTGATCGAGGATCCTCTCCCCGCTGGCGCCCAGATCCTCGGCACCGGCCTGGGAGGCGATTCAGGAATCGGAATCCGCGGTGAGAAACGGGAGGGAGGGGTCTGGCCCGCCTATGAGGAGAGGAGTTTCGAGTCCTTCCGGGCGTATTACTCTTTCGTCCCGAAAGGGAAGTGGACAGTTGAATACACGTTTCGGCTGAACCAAGACGGAGTGATGGGGATGCCCCCCACGCGTCTCGAAGCGATGTATGCTCCCGAAATGTTCGGCGAGTCTCCCAACGAGATGCTGAAGGTCTCGGAGTGAAGCACTCCTCCTGGGCCTGGTTCATCGCGGTGGGGTCGGCATGGAGTAGTTCACCCGGGGCCTGGGCTTCCTACCCGGCACTGGCGCAGGTGCGGGCCCGATATGCATCGTCCGAGTCCTGGTTGCTGGATCGCAACGGGGTCCCGCTCCAGGAGCGTCGGGCGGAGACACGGTTCCGAAGGCTCTCCTGGACTCCGCTCGCGGCGATTGCCGAGAGTCTCAAACGGGCTGTGATCGTATCGGAAGATCGCCGATTCGAGTCGCATCATGGGGTGGACTGGATCGCACTGGCAGTGTCGGGAGTGAAGGCAGGCCTGGGGGCAAAATCCCGGGGGGCGAGTACCCTGAGTATGCAGCTGGCATCGCTTTTGGATTCTGATCTTCGACCTCGAGCCGGGAGGCGGGGTTGGCAGGAGAAACTGAAGCAGGTTGAGGAAGCGCGCGCACTCGAGGCGGAGTGGAGTAAAGGGGAGATTCTCGAGGCCTATTTGAATCTGATCAGTTTCCGTGGGGAGTTGCAGGGGGTGGCCTCAGCTTCTCGCGGGCTTTTCGGGAAGGCGCCCCATGGTTTGAGCGAAGGCGAAGCCGTGATTCTCGCTTCATTGATCCGCTCGCCTGGAGCAGCTCCAGCTGGGGTAGAGCGGCGTGCCTGCCAACTGGCGGAGGCGATGGCCCGGCCCGAGGCGTGCGCGGAGGCCCGGCAACTCTTGGCTGGAGGAGTGCTAGCGGCTTATCTCATTAGGCCTGAAGCAAGTCTCGCTGAGCACGCTGCCGCCCGAATCGATCTTGCGGCCGAGGGGGTAGCCTCGGGCGGCTCCCTGCGTAGAAGCACGCTCGAGGCTCATTTGCAGACCTTCGTCGACGATTCCTTGAAACGGCACGTCCTCGCCGTGCGCGATCGAAACGTTCGGGACGGAGCGGTGCTGGTCGTCGACAACGTGAGTGGCGAGGTCCTCTCGTACGTGGGCGGCACGGGGCGGTATTCAAGTGCGACCCACGTTGACGGAGTACGCGCGCTTCGTCAGGCGGGCTCCACGCTCAAGCCATTTCTCTACGCCCTGGCTCTCCAGAATCGGTACTTGACGGCCTCCTCGAAACTCGAGGATTCGCCAGCTGACGTCGCACTCGAGTCCGGAGCAGTTTACCGACCGCGCAACTACGATCATCGATTCCACGGGTCGGACGTGACTTTGAGGTCCGCGCTCGGATCTTCCTTGAACGTTCCCGCCGTCCGCACTCTTCAGCTCGTCGGAGTGGATTCCTTCGCGCGAGTGCTTCGGGATGCGGGCCTAGGGTTACCCCGGCCTTCGGAGGATTACGGGCCCTCGCTCGCCCTCGGATCGGCGGATATCTCGCTCTGGGATCTCGTGAACGCTTATCGGACGTTGGCCCAGGGAGGAATGCGCGGGGAGCTCACGCTGAATCCATCAGAACGTTCCCGGCCGCGACGCCGTCGCGTTTTCTCGAAGGCAGCGGCATTCGTCGTATCCGACATCCTTTCGGATCGCGCAGCGCGCGCCATGGGTTTCGGCCTGGAGAACGTGCTCTCGCTCCGGTTCTGGGCGGCCGCCAAGACCGGAACCAGCAAAGATATGCGCGACAATTGGTGTGTCGGTTTTTCTGAGCGTTACACCGTGGGAGTGTGGGTCGGGAATTTCTCGGGCGAACCGATGTGGGATGTGAGCGGTATCACCGGCGCGGGACCGGTTTGGGCCGAAGTGATGGATTACCTGCATGCGACTCGCCCGAGTCGAGCGCCCCCGCCTCCTCGCGGGGTGATCCGGTCGGGAGGGGAGTGGTATCTCGCAGGCACCGAGCCTCGTTTGCCCCTCGGAGAGTCGAAGGCGGCCTTCGACCCGGTCTCTGAGCCCACCCGCATCACTTATCCATCGGAAGGGATGCAGGTGGCTCGCGATCCCGATATTCCCGAGGACTTGCAGCGGCTGAATCCCGAAGCAGCGGGCCTGCGAGTCGGGGTTCCTTTGCCGGCGTCGGTCCGCTGGCGTCTCAACGGGGCATGGCTGGATCCCAGCGCACTCGTGGGAGGGTGGAAAGTCGGCAGCGCAGGCAACTACCTGCTTGAGCTCGTCGGTCCGAAGGGAGTGATCGATACGGTTCATTTTTCAGTCCGCGGGGGGTAGGAGTGACTCCTATGAAACGGATTCTTTTTATCAATGGCAGTTTGGGGGGTGCAAATGGCAACACAGCCGCTTTGGAGGATTGCTTGTTGGAAATCCTCGCTCCCCATGCCGAGTGCGAACGCCTGTTTCTCGTGGATTTTTGGGAGCAGAGGATTCATTCGGTTCCCGGTTCACAAGGTTTGGATCTTCTCGAACTTCGCTTGAAGAGGGCCGACGCATTCGTCTTCACCTCCGGCACCTATTGGGATTCCTGGGGCAGTCCGATGCAGCGTTTCCTGGAAGCCTGTACCGGGTTCGAAGGAAGCGACCTCTGGGTCGGCAAACCTGCTGCTGTTCTCGTGACCATGCATTCGGTCGGCGGCAAGGAAGTGCTGTCCCGGCTTCAAGGGGTGCTCTGCACTTGGGGGCTTCAGATCCCTCCCATGAGTGGGCTGGTGGATTCGCTCTCCAACCACTGGGCATTGAAACACGCTGCAACCCTCAAAGGGATGGAGGAGCAAGGGGCTGATCTTTGGCGTCCGGAGGATGTCAAAGTCATTGGACACAACCTGCTTCGGAGCCTCGTTCAGGCCAGTTTCCAAGCGACTGACAATTCCCGAGATACCGATGGCTGGGCCGTTTGGCCGGTTGATTCCGGAGACCCCAAGCGCCGCTGGTTTTAATCTTGCTAGTTCGAAGCGGCGTGGCATCCGAGAAGACACTCATCGAGATCGATTTTAGGAAGCTCTTGAGCGAGGAAATTCGTTCGGCCTTGGCGGCGCTCGATGACTATCACCTCGATCCAGAGGCCGAGAGAGTCCACTCCTACCGAAAATCCTCGAAACGGATTCGCGCCTATCTGAGACTGATGCGATCCCAGGTTGGAGAAAAGCGGTTTCAATTCGAAAATCAAAAGATTCGTGACGCCTCCCGGAAACTTTCGGAACTCAGGGATGCCGAAGTCCTTTTGGAAACTTTTGCCGAAGTTTTCGGACGAAAAGTCCCGCGAGTTTTTCAAGCTTTTCAAACCGATCTCCGTGAAAGAGCCCTACAGACCTTGGAAGTGGGCCCTGTGATTCTCGAACTGAAGGGATTGGAGGAACGGCTGGCAGAATGGAAAACGCTCAGCCTGGATTGGAGCGAAGTTGGGGAGGACTTGGTCCTCATCTACCGCCGCGCCCGGAAGGGGATGGGTCGAGCGCTTGTGGAAGGGGGCGCAGCCTCGTTCCACGAGTGGAGAAAGCGGTCAAAAGTGCTTCGCTACGACCTCCAGCCCCTTGAACTGCTTTGGCCATCCTATTTCCGTTGGTTTGAGAAGCGACTCCACGAAGTGGAGGACCGATTGGGCCTGGATCATGATTTGGCGGTGCTCGAGGATTGCCTCATCGGACGACTTTCCAAAGCCACCCGTTCGCGCATCGAAGCGCGCCGGATCGAGCTTCGCGAGCAAGCGCTCGCGCTCGGAGAAAAGTTATTCTGGGAGACCCCTTCGGAAGTGAGAAGGCGCTTACAGGATCTGTGGAAGCACGGTCCATCTGAGACCGGAAAAGGATCCAGCCAATCCCGGGCTGCTTGAGGGGTCTTTGCAGCTGTGTTTTTCAGGAGGGCTTTTTATGGACCTCCCTTTTCTCGCTGGAAGTGCGACGGGGGAGACGGGTTTCACCATTGCGGGGTGTAGGATTTTGATCCGGGTTGGGGAGGGGTCTCTGTTTTTCAGTCCCATTTTTGGTCGTTTCACTCGAGTTGCCCATGATATCGACAAGATGCAACCCACGTGCCCTCGTATTGACTACTTGCGTTATACCGAGTAAGTTCCTCTCCAGGAAACCTCACTCCCTATGTTGGCTCTATGTTGATTGAAACTCTTCAACAGGAAATTGATCCCCGGGTCAAAGCGGTTGTCGGCGAAAAGCTGTCCTTGGAGGCTTTCGCTCAGCTTGCCGGGAACTTGGCCGGCTATCCCTTCATTAAAGTCGTCGTCGATCGGCCGAAGGGCACGATCCATTTCATCAACAACGCTCGCTACCAGTTCCATGGCTTCTATATCGCCGAAAACCTTCTCGGCATCTCGACCGAACAGCTGGATCGCGAGATCGATGCTTTCAATCAAAGCGTGTACCTGAATGCCGACCGCCGCTTTTACCTCGGTGTGCTCGCGCTCCATAGTCCGGTCGAAAAAGGGCATCCTGAAAAAATCGCCCGACGGTTCTTCTCCTTGGAGACAGTCGAAATCGACAATATGAACGCGGAGATGGTTAAGTACTTCTGCCAGTTCGTGAAGGACCATCTGGATCCTGCGATCCCGCTCTTGTTCAAACCCGCCAATCACCTCCAAGAAACCATCGTCAATCAAATTCCGCCCGACTCGCTTCCCCGCATCTTTTCCCACGAGTTGTTTTCATCTTCGCGATTCGTTCCTCTCAATCCCGGGAAGGCGCAGGGACGCCTCCGCGCTTTCAAGACGGATGAAGACTACCGCAAGGCCGCATCGACGATTGAGTGGCACGACATTCTCGTCATGCATCGGGTTCCTGACGATATCCCGCGCGTTTCGGGCATCATCAATGCCCATCACACCACTCCGCTGTCGCACACCAACGTCTTAGCTTCGGGCTGGCAGATCCCGAACTCCATCCAGATCGGGATTTTCGAGAAAGTCGATCAGGAGGGGTTGGACGGGCAGTGGGTCACTTACTCGGTCGACATGGCGTTGAGCGATCTCACGCTACAAAAGCTCGACCGGCCGCAGGATGCCTTGCAAGCGCGTCCGGCTTGGAGTGTCCAGGCGGTCAAGATCGAGGAACCCGAGACGGTCAATACGCCGATCGAGAGCCTCGAGAATCTTCGGATGAGTGACCGTTATCGCTACGGCACCAAGGCCGCCAACCTGGGAGAGCTCAAGCACGTGCTCGAGCAGGGTTCCGAGAGGCTCCTGGGGTTCTACCGGATCCGTCGTGCCCCCC
Organism: Bacteriovoracaceae bacterium; assembly: GCA_043759365.1. GTDB lineage: Bacteria > Bdellovibrionota > UBA1018 > UBA1018 > UBA1018 > JAYVNB01. The sequence continues at coordinate 9,896 of JAYVNB010000032.1, forward strand.
GGCCGAACCTGTTGGCGTATCTGGCGCGCCTTCTGAAAGTGCCAGAGACGGCAGATCTCCCATCGACACTCCCGCGCGCGGCTTGGGAGTTCCTTCGTTCCCGAGTGCAGATTCCGCGCGGAATCGCGCTTCCTTTCTCGGTGCAGCAACAGTTCCTCGAAAGCTCGCCTCGGATCCAGCAGTCCATCGGAAAGCTCAAGATGGCGCTCGAATTGAATGCTCGCGAGACTGACTCCCTCTGTCTCGCTCTTCAGTCGCTGATCCGCCAGACGCGCATCCCTGAAAAGGTCCGCCACTCGATCGACTCCCACATCGCCCATCACCTCTCGGGAGTTTCAAGCTTCGTGGTTCGGAGCTCCTCGAATGCCGAGGATCTCGTCGGTTTCTCGGCTGCAGGGATCTACGAGTCGATCAACCACGTCTCGACCGCCGAGAACGTCTTTTCCAGCATCAAGGAAGTCTGGGCTTCGCTGCTTTCCCCCAGAAGCGTCCGTCTCCGCCAGCAGGCAGGGATCTCACTCGACGACTCCTACATGGGTGTCATCGTGCAAGAAGAAGTCCCCAGTGAGATCGGGGGGGTGCTCGTCACCACAAACCCCATGAATCGCCCCGATTTTCGCAACGTCTATATCAACGTCTCCGGAACCTCTGTGCGAAACATCGTCCAAGGTGCGGAGTTGCCCTATCAGTACCTCTACAACACCGTCGAGGGAGGGGGGCGAACTTTGTCCATTGGCGATGCCAAGGAGGACTTGCCGGACTCTAAAAAAGCAGTGCTCCAGGATCTATCCTTGGCGGGCCGCCTCCTTCAATCGCACTTCTCGCCCGATTACACTTTCAGCGCGCCCGTCGACATCGAGTGGATCCACAATTCGGAAGGATTGTGGATCCTCCAGCTTCGTCCCTACGGAAAGTGAAGGGGAGGAGCCATGAAGAGGGATCCTTTTCGGCCCGGATCGGCGGCGGAGTCTTCTGGAGCCGCGTCCCAGCTCGGACGGCTCTATTGCGGCTACCAGTTCTTCTTCTCGCTTCTCCTCTGGTTGCCCATCTTCTACGAGTTCCAGAAACGAATCGGTCTCGGCGACCCTGAGATATTCTCGATCCAGAGTGCCTACTACCTGGCATTCTGTCTTTTCGAGATTCCCACGGGTTGGTGGGCGGACCGCTTCGGGTATTTGAAATGCATGCGGGCGGGAGCGGCGCTCGTCGCGATCGCGAACCTTTGGCCGGTGTTGTTTCCCACTTACTCCGGGATGCTTTGGCACTTCCTCGGGATTGCGTTGGCGCGATCCCTGGTTTCGGGCGCCGGATCGGCCTACCTGTACGAGAGCCTTGCGAAGCACGGCGAACTCGGGCGCTACAAGCAAATCGAGGGAAACGCGCGCGCCTACGGATTGATCGGAAAAGTAGTCCTCTGGTTGGCCGTCGGAAAGCTCATGGAATGGCGGCTCGATCTCCCGTATTCCCTCACATCGGCGCTGACCGGGATTTCGCTCGTCTATGCCTACCGATTGAAGCCTTTGGTCAAGAGTGCGCAATCTCTTTCTCGTGATCCCGGGCTGTCCCTTCCGCACGCTTTCGCCCGCCTTCGCAGGACGCCGATCCTTGTTCTCCTGATGCTCCAGGGAATCGGACTCTTCGTGCTCGCAAGAATCGTCCAAGTGAATCTTTTCCAGCCGATCCTGAGCTCCAAGGCGATGGATGTGGGATTTTACGGGGTCGTGCTTTCGAGCATCTCGGTGTTCGAAGCCTTAGGTTCCGCTCGTCCGGCCTGGATCCGGCGCTGGCTCGATGACCGGAACGCCGTTTTCTCCCTGACCTTAGTCTTGGCGGGGGTGCTTTTGGCGATTCCCTGGCTCGGCATCGGGGCCACCTGGGTCGGACTTGCGATATTTTCATTGACCCTGGGTTTCGCTTCCCCGATCCAGCGTCAGCTCATCAACGATGCGATTCCGGACGGGTGCTATCGCGCGACGTTCCTATCGCTCGAGTCCATTCTCGATCGGGGTGCCTGCTCTTTGGTCGCTGCCGGTTTGGCTCAAGCTTTGGTTCATCCCGGACTTCCGGTTTTTTTGAGTGAAGCCGCGATCTTCACTTTGGGCTCGATGGTCCTCATCCAGGGAGGATTGATCTGGGCTGACGCGCGGCGTAAGTCTATGGTTAGCCTGCTGAATGCTGAATTCAACGGCGATCAAACGCTTTGACAATGCGTCAGGCGTCTATTAATAACTCAGCAAGCATTCAACTGAAATCATCCACTTCTTGAGCCAAGACTCCCTTGAGCCTTGAAGCCAGATCAAAGGTAATATCGATGCACAATCGTCAGCAAGCTTTCGCGCTGAGTTTTCTAGCGCTTTTAGTGAGTGGATTTGCCTTCGCTCATCCCGCTCTCGCCAGTGAAGCGGACCTCCACATTCCGAGTCTCGGCGTGGCGTTCGACGTTTTCGGCTCCCAAATCTCCGGCAATACCATCCTCGGCTCCGGCATCGTGGTCGCCCTTTTGGGAATGGTCTTCGGCATCATCGAGTTCCTCCGCATTCGGAACCTGCCCGCGCACAAGTCGCTCCTCGAAGTTTCCCACCTGATTTACGAAACCTGCAAAACCTACTTGTTCCAACAAGGAAAGTTCCTGATCGTGCTCGAGGTCTTCATCGGCCTCTGCATGATTTATTACTTCGGTTTTCTCCAGAACATGGAAGCTCCCCGCGTGGCGCTCATCCTCCTCTGGTCGGTGCTCGGTATCTTGGGTTCATTTTCGGTGGCTTGGTTCGGCATCCGGATCAACACCTACGCGAACTCCCGCACCGCTTTCGCCTCTCTGCAGGGAAAGCCTTACAGTGTGATGGACATCCCGCTCCGTTCCGGCATGTCGATCGGCGTGATGTTGATCTGCGTGGAACTCGCGATGATGATCTTCATCTTGATGTTCATGCCGCGGGAAGCAGCCGGCTCCTGCTTCATCGGTTTCGCCATCGGTGAATCCCTCGGCGCTTCCGCACTCCGCATCTGCGGCGGCATCTTCACCAAGATCGCCGACATCGGCTCCGACTTGATGAAGATCGTCTTCAACATCAAAGAAGACGATGCTCGTAACCCGGGCGTGATCGCCGATTGCGTCGGCGACAATGCCGGCGACTCGGTCGGCCCGACTGCCGACGGCTTTGAAACCTACGGCGTCACCGGCGTTGCTCTCATCAGCTTCATCGTCCTCGCCGTGGGCATGGGCATGACCGACGGCAAACTCGTCCTGAGACCGGGTGGAGAGGAGCTTCAGGCTCGTCTCATCGTCTGGATCTTCGCGATGCGCGTGCTGATGATCATCACTTCCATTGTTTCGTATTGGATCAACGGCGCTCTCTCCCGCGCTCTTTACGCTGACAAGAAGCATTTCGACTTCGAAGCACCCCTGACTTCACTCGTTTGGATCTCCTCGATCGTCTCGATCGCGGTGACCTATTGGGTCAGCAACCTGTTGATCGGTGGGATGGACAACGGGATGTGGTGGAAACTCTCGACCATCATCAGCTGCGGCACCTTGGCCGCTGCGGTGATTCCGGAGCTGACCAAGATCTTCACTTCGGCCAAGTCCAAGCACGTGGCTGAAGTCGTTTCGGCTTCCCGCGAAGGCGGAGCATCGCTCACCGTTCTCTCGGGCCTGGTCGCTGGTAACTTCTCGGCATTCTGGAAGGGCATGACGATGGTCGGCCTCATGCTGATCGCTTACCTCGTCTCGTCCCAGGGTTTGGATCAGTTCATGGCTTTCCCGGCCGTGTTCGCTTTCGGTCTCGTGGCCTTCGGCTTCCTCGGGATGGGTCCTGTGACCATCGCCGTCGACAGCTACGGCCCAGTGACCGACAACGCCCAGTCCGTGTTCGAACTCTCGCAAATCGAGACTTTGCCGGGCATCCACGCCGAGATCGAAAAGCAGTACGGCATCAAGCCCGACTTCCATCAGGGCAAGCTCTACTTGGAGGAGAACGACTCGGCCGGTAACACCTTCAAAGCCACCGCTAAGCCCGTGTTGATCGGGACGGCCGTGATCGGTGCCACCACGATGATCTTCTCGATCATCCTGCTCCTTCACATCAAGCTGGACCTTCTCGATCCACGCGTCCTGCTCGGTCTCATCACCGGCGGCGCAGTGGTCTATTGGTTCACTGGAGCTTCGATGCAGGCTGTGACGACCGGCGCTTACCGCGCGGTCGAATACATCAAGCAGAACATCCGTCTGGATGAGAACTCGACCAAGGCATCCGTGGAGAGTTCGAAGGAGGTCGTGAAGATCTGCACGCAGTACGCGCAAGCCGGGATGATCAACATCTTCGGCGTGATCTTCGCTTTCACTTTGGCCTTCGCTTGCTTCGATGCGACTTACTTCGCTTCTTACCTGATCTCGATCGCGGTCTTCGGATTGTATCAGGCGCTCTTCATGGCTAACGCCGGCGGAGCCTGGGACAATGCGAAAAAAGTCGTCGAAGTCGACCTTCGCGAAAAGGGAACTCCGTTGCACGCTGCAACCGTCGTCGGCGACACGGTCGGCGATCCGTTCAAGGACACCTGCTCGGTGGCCCTGAACCCGATCATCAAGTTTTCGACCCTTTTCGGTCTCCTGGCTGCGGAAATCGCCGCTGCCGCGGACCGCAATGTCGCACTCTGGTGTGGCGTCATCTTCTTCCTCATCGGATTGGTCTTCGTCTGGCGCTCGTTCTACGGAATGCGCATCAGCAAGCTGACGGTTCGCGAGTCGGCAGAGGCCGCTAAGGCCACGGCCGGTCGTCCGATTGGCGCTCACTGATCGCTTTCGACTAAAATTAAGTTCGATTCGCCCTTAAGAGCGGATGAAAGCGAAAAGCCGCATTCCCGCTGGGAGTGCGGCTTTTCGCTTTTGTGATGGGCCGTCATGAGCCGTCTTCTGAAGGCGAAACGGCTTAGCCATTGCATAGATTCGCTCAGAATCCAAATTATTGTCACTGAATGACGGAGAAACGAACGATGATCGACACCAGTAGTTTTCGCGAAGGCATGATTGTTCGAAGTGCAGATGGGGATAAGCTCGGGAAGGTCGTGGGCACCGATGCCCGGGGACTTCGAGTTGAGAAGGGGATTTTTTTTCCCAAGGAGTATGTGGCCGCTTTCGATCAAGTGGACCAAGTGACAGGCGATGAAATCTACCTGCGCTGGGGCACGGAGATGGTTGAGCAACAGCACGACTCCCTTCACGGCGCAGGTGACTACGAGCGTGAGACGAAAGACGAGAGTCGCTGGACGAATTTCCGGAAAGCCCGCTTCCCTTCGATGACGGGCTCCCCCTCAACGGCAGAACGTTCCGCAGCGGACCGCACGATTCCGGTCCGGGAGGAACAACTCCAAGTCGATAAGCGGGGTATGAAAGAAGTGGGTAATGTCCGGATCGTCAAAACTGTTCGGTCCGAAGATCAGCATTTCACGGTGCCGATCCGGCGCGAAGAAGTCCGCATCGAGCAGGTCGCTGCATCCGGTTCGGACCGATTTGACAAGAGTTTGTCATCGGGAGAGATGCGAGCGGGGGAGTTGAAGGAGGAGACCATTACGATTCCGATCCGGGAGGAGGAAGTCGTGATCAGCAAACGTCCGGTCGTGCGCGAACAAATCCAAGTGCGCAGCAGCTCCGAGGAAATCAATCGCGAAGTCAGGGGTACGGTTCGCAAAGAGGAAGTCCGTATCGACCGAGAGGGGCACCAAATCGGTCGCGAAAACCTGGAGCAAACGAGTCTAGATCGCAATCCGGACTTTGAAAGTTCCGACCTCGACGCATCGATGGATTCGAAGTCGAGTGGGTCCGGCACTGAGCTGATGGACGATGCGGCGAAGTTATCCGCGCGTATAAAACGCCAGCGTAAGGCTGGCTAGGATCGGCCAACCGCACTCCGGTACGGGCTCGGTTAGCAGGCGCGCCATGACTCAGGGGTCCGACTTTTTCCGCAGAAGTCGGGCCTCTCCGTTTCCGGATCAGGTTCCGGGCATCGTTTTCACGGGCTGACCGCCCACGTGGGAGATCGGCTTGCCGTAGGTCGGAGCTTCCGGTGCCTGAATGTTGTAGCTGCCGGAGCCCATCAAGGATTTTTCCCAGATATGGGTCAGTCCGTAGCCGAGGACGGCGACGACGGCGAGTAAACCCAGGAGGGCGGGGATGATCAGGAAGAGTGGGGGTTTTCTGGCGAACATGGCGGGAGGTTAGCGCGATTCCCGCTCAAAATCAAAAGTGCAAAATCAAAATGCGGCCGAAGGGCTGTCTAGGGAAAGAGCTGAGATCGGTACCAGCACCGTGGACGGGCTCCCGGATCCCGGTTGGCCGGGCCGTCGCAGGATACTTTGGCGGCATCCTGTTCGGCTTCCACGCTGCCTTGACCGGAGGGGTGTTTCCGGCCGGGAATCCAGTGAAGATCGAAAGGGGTGGAGCAGAGAGCCCCATGAAAGAGCGTATCCAGGCGACACTGAGGGTCCGTATGGTCCTCGAAAGTCGCGTAAACCCGAAATGGGTCGGGGGTCGCTAGGTCGGGAGTAGTCTTGCTGGCGACCGAGGCATAAAGACTTCCTAAGGAACGGCTGGCTTCCGACACTCGGTAACAGAGATCTTGGTCCGTTGCTTTGGACCAGACTTGGTCGCATTTGACACGGACGAAGGAGGAAGCGGTGGAGCGGTAAGTCGCGTTCTCCGACAATGCCGCGCCCCAGAGGGTTCGTGCACAGGCTTGGGTCGAGAAATAGTCGGCTTGCCCTTCAACGGCGCCCCACTCCCAAACGGGTTTTGAATTGAGCGGAAATCCTCCCAGATGGTGCCCGATCTCATGGCAAAGGATCAGACTGAAACCGTCGGCTGTGAGTTCTTGTCTTCGGGCGAGACCTCCGAATACTTGCACGGTCCAATCGTCGTCGACCTGCAGGGCGTAAGCGTTGACGGTCGGGTCGTTCCAATCGGCTTCGGCACGAAGGTGTCCCCCGTGGGCAGCCGCCCAAGGAGCATGAAGTCGGATCGCCTGGTCCACTCGCGACTTGAACGCAGCTTCACTGAGGTTTGCGATCCGGCCGAGCTGATCGAGGGTATGAAGCTGGTTCGGTGGAAGGATTTCGCAGAGTCGTCGGTTGACTGCTTCACGAGCGAAGGAGAGGGAAGTGGGCGAGGCCGAGAGCAGCGCTGCGAGCGCGAAACTGATCCGGGACGGGTTCATCTTGAACGGTCTCCAGGGTGGAACGGATATGTACTGCTTATTTAAAAATTGTAGGCGGAAAGGCGGGCGCTGCACCATGGGTACGAATTGCCGGGCTTGATGCAGGGGCGCCTTTAGATTAGCTTGGAAGCCCTTGAAGAAAATCACCCTTCCCATCGATTCGCGGATCCCGGAGATCTTGGCCGACTTGGAGCGCCTGCCCTGCCTGGTTTTGCAGGCAGAGCCCGGTGCCGGGAAAACCACCCGCGTTCCTCCCGCGCTCCTGGGAACGAGTTTCGGTGCGCGGGGCGAGATTCTTGTACTCGAGCCCCGCCGATTGGCGGCCAAAATGGCAGCTCAGCGCGTCGCCCTTGAAAGGGGCGAAGCAGTCGGGGAGACAGTCGGGTATCAGTTCCGATTCGAGAATGTCTCGAGCCCTCGCACTCGGCTCCGGTTCTTGACGGAAGGGATGCTGATGCGCCGGCTCTTGGATCAGCCCGAGCTCAGTGGTGTGAGTGCAGTGGTACTGGACGAGTTCCATGAACGCCATATCCACGGGGATCTCGCGCTCGCCGTCCTTCGCCGACTTCAGCTCACCAGCCGCCCTGAACTGCGTATCTTGGTGATGTCGGCCACCCTTCAGGCCGAGACCGTCGCCCAGTTCCTGGGAAACTGCCCGATCCGGAAAGTGGAGGGGCGGATGTTCGAAGTCGGCATCGAATATCTGCCAGTGGGAGGCGTTTCGCAGGACAGCCGGCTCGAAGGTAGGGTGAGGGAGGCGGTCACGAAAGCCCGGGCGACACGAGGGGATATTCTAGTTTTTCTCCCCGGTATGGCCGAGATCCGGCGAGCACACGAAGCGATTGAAGCCCATCCGAGCACGCGCGATCTCCTGTGTCTTCCTTTGCATGGCGAATTGTCGAAGGAGGAGCAGGACCGCGCGATCCAACCTGGCGACTCTCAAAAGGTCATCCTCTCGACCAACGTGGCGGAGACTTCGTTGACGATCGATGGCATCACTTCAGTCGTCGATAGCGGGCTTCATCGGAGCTCCAGCTATTCGAGTTGGTCAGGACTGCCCGCGCTCGTGACGAAGCCCATCAGCCGTGCCTCCGCCATCCAACGGGCGGGACGAGCCGGACGGACCGCCCCCGGCCGCTGTTACCGGCTGTATGCCAAGGGCGAATTCGATGCGCGAGCGCCGTATGAAACTCCGGAGATTCAAAGAGCCGATCTCTCCCAGACCCTGCTGGAGCTCGCTTCACTCGGCGTCCGGGACTTCGGCGGATTTGGATGGTTTGAGAAACCCTCGGACACTTCTCTCGAGAATGCCAGGAGTCTGCTTTACCGGCTGGGAGCGTTGGACCTTGAGGGGGGGCTGACTGCGCTCGGGAGCGAAATGGTGACGCTTCCCGTGCATCCGCGTTTGGCAAGACTTTGCTTGGAGGCCCGCCACCGCGGAGTCACCCGCGAGGGAGTGACTCTCGCTGCATGGATCTCGGAGGGCAGGATGGAGCCAGGAGATCTCCTCTCGGTGCTCAAGTTGGGTCGCGGCGATTTCGCCACTGAGCGGATGCGGGAGCGCCTTGAGCGGACGCTCGCCTCGTCGCGGAAGGTCGCGGTTGTCGCACCTCGAACCACTCCCGCTGCGGATCTGCACGCGGCACTCCGCTTTTCAGTTCTTTGCGGGTTCCCGGATCGGGTAGCGCGCAAACGGGTGACCTCGAAATCTCCAGGCCACGAGATGGTCTTTTCAACGGGCGGGTCCTCTCCCTGGCAAGAGCAGGGTTGGACGGCCGGGGACGAGTATTTCGTAGCTGTGGATGTCGAAGAGCGTCGCTCGTTGCGTGATACCCGCTCAACCATTCAAGTCCGCTCCCTTTGTCCGATTTCCGAGGATTGGCTCCTGGATCTCGAGCCCGAACAGGTCCGTGAGGAGTCCGAATGCATTCTTGAAGGGGACAAGGGGCGGGTCGAGGAAGTTTCGCGCTTGATGTACGACCAACTCGTCCTCAGCGAAAGTCGGACCCGGCCACACGATCCTGAGAAATTAGGAAAGCTCCTCGCGCAGGCATTGATCCGGCAAGGGACCTATCTGCCGAAACAGGAGAAGTTCCTTGCGCTGATGGAACGTTTCCGGTTTATCGAAAAGAATGCACCCGATCTGGGTTTCTGCGAACTTTCGCCTGTCGAGATCTTAGACCAGCTGGGCGTGGCCTGTTGGGGCAAGACGAACTTGGCAGAGGCCGCCGAAACCGACCTCGCATCGCAAGTCCTTTCCACGATGGAGCCTGGACGATCCTCCCGGATGGAGAGTGCAGCACCCGAATTCGTCCAGCTGGCGCGCGGAAGACGCATTCGGGTCCACTACGAAAGCGCCAAGCCACCTTGGATTGAGTGTCGGCTCCAGGATTTTTTCGGCATGCGCAAAGGACCCTGCGTGCTGGGAGGTCGTGTTCCGCTCACTCTCCATCTCCTTGCTCCGAATCAACGCTCGGTGCAGGTGACCGCGGATCTCGAGGGGTTTTGGAGTCGAGTCTACCCGGAGCTTCGGCGGGAGCTCGGACGTCGCTATCCCCGGCACTCGTGGCCGGAGAATCCGATTGAAGCCTGAACTCCCCATCTTGGGGATTTAGTCGCGATTCAACGACGCGCGGAAAAAAGCCCGGGCTCCGAAAGGAGCCCGGGCCCTGCAACCCACTGATGAGTTGTTTTTGGCCAAAGCTGGAGCCACCCCAGCTGGATCCCTAGAGAATCAGTGGCCGGGAGTAGTCGGTACTGCGCGAAGCCTCGCGGCGGCTGCCGTCACCCAAGACTGGTAGGCATTGATCCGGGTGTAGATTGCCTGATGGGCACAATCATCGGGAGCATTCTCGGGAAAACCGCGACTGGTGACACCCCAAAGGGTGGGTTGACCGTTGCGGGTCACGAAGGCCGGTCCGCCGGAGTCCCCGTGGCAAGCGCCGTGTCCCTGAGTTTGGTCTAGGAGGGCTTCGGTCGTCGAAAATCTGGCTTCCTGGATCGTCACCTGGGTCTTACGAAGCAGACCTGCTCCATCATCCTGAAATAATCCGGGATTCGCGATCGTGATTCCGTATCCGGCAAGCGTGGTGGTCTCGGCGGTCTGCAAGTCGTTGGTCAATCCCAGGATCTTGGCAGGAGCGTAGCCTGTCGGGAGGGTGGTGGTCTGGAGCTTAAGGATCGCGAGATCGCCCGTGTTGGTCGAGTCGTTCTGGTGCGCGGCCCAGGTGGGGTTGATTTCGTACTTCACGACTTTGACCTTCAGTATTGCGGGTACCTGGGAGAGTTTGCGCATGTCTCGGGCGAAGACCAGAGTCAGTGCCGAAGGACGAGTGCCATCCGCACAGTGTGCGGCAGTGATGGCCAAGTCGGCCGCGATCAAGGAGGCGGTGCAGATCCCGGTTCCTCGGGGGGACTGTAGCATCAGTCCGACGGTCGAGCTGACGACGGGATCTCCTGCACCGACCGTGGAGCCACCGATGATTTTTTCTTCCTGGTTCGCGAAAGCTAGGGTTGCGGACAGGCTGATGACGAGACTGGCGACGGATAAGATCTTCATGATGACTTCCCCCCCGAAGTACGAGTTCCGGTGACGATGGTCGCCCGCCGGGCTAACAGGAATAACCGGAGCAAGTGAAATTCACCAAAAAAATTTTCAGAGTGAAAACTGCGGATTCGTCGTATTTTTTGGGAACGCGAATTTAAGGGGAGAGGAGACTGGTTGGAGCGGTGAAATGGGGTCAGGGATATAAATAAATTTTATAGTGCGTATTGTCAAGTCAGCTGCCTCCCTAGCCTGTTGATCCCGCATCCGCGGGCGGCATCTCAGTCAGCCTCTGATTGTGGAAGCGCTGATAGATCGCCAAATGGTGGACCAA
>JAYVNB010000033.1:0-2286 GCA_043759365.1 Bacteriovoracaceae bacterium
ATGCGCTCGCTTGCCTTGTAGAAAAGCGTGAACGGGTTCCAGATCCGCTCAGTAATGGTGATTGGCTCCGCCCAAACCAACTGGGGAACCACTCCGACCGTGAACTGGGTCGTCTTCTTGAGGACGGGATCTTTGATCGTGGTCGCGGTCGGACTGACCGTGGCGGTCATCTCCTTGCCGGCTCGCTCCCAGCGCACCGTGACCTTGCCCTCTTTTTCGCCGGCTCGTTGGACTCCGTCCCGAAGTTCGAAAAAGCTCTTCACATTAACCGCCCCGATCCCTACGAGCCGGTCTCCCGACTTCAAGCCGGCCGTCTCAGCAGGAGATGCGGGAACGACTTTTTCCACAAACAATTCGGACGAACGAATCCCGGTCGGAACCGTGAAGTCTCCCGCGCCGGAAGGCTTGACGAAGGTGAGCTCGCGCGTTTCGGTCGCCTTGCTTCCGCTGAACTTGAAAGTGACGGACTGTTGAGCGGGAAGCTTACCGTAGACGTACTGCAGCTCTTCCCAACTGACGGCAGGCTGGCCGTTCATGGAGACTACTTTGTCACCGGTGTGAATCCCCGCTTTTCCTGCAGGTGAGCCTGGATCCGAAACTCCGATTTGCGTGGCACGTGCCATCGGGAGCAGTCCTTCGATCTCACCCACATGCGTCTGCTCGCCATAGACGCTGAAACCCTCTTGGGCCTCTGGAGAGACCTGCAAGGTTTCGTTGCCGCCGCCGTGGGCGCGTTGAACGACGATGCTCATCGCCTGCTTCGGATGTTCGCTGACGGCGATCAACACTTCCTCGAAACGCTGGACTGGCTTGCCATCGACCGAAAGAACTTTGTCCCCGCTCCGAAAACCGGACTTTTCGGCGTAGGAGCCCTCGACAACTCGACCCATCACACTCGCCATCTGGGGCTCGCCGATCGCGAGAATCGCCATGAACACGATGACTGAAAGAATGAAGTTGAAAAGTGGGCCGCCGAAGAAGATTAAAAAACGCTTTCCCGGAGACTGTCGAGACAGAGAGCGCTTGAGCTCCTCGGGTGTCAGCTCACGATCTGGTTCTTCGCCCAGAAGCTTCACGAAACCGCCCAGCGGAATCGCGGAAACCCTGACTTCGGTCTCTCCGAATTGCTTGCTCCAGATGCGGGGTCCGAATCCGATTGAAAACACTTCGGCCTTCACGTTGAAGAGGCGCGCGAAGATGTAGTGGCCGAACTCATGAAAGATCACCAAAGGCCCAAGAATTACCAGGAATCCTAAGATCGAGAGCACGCGTATTCCTCAGAGGGGTGGTTCAGGAATCAGGAAAATTTCAGCCGAAAAGCCTGATACAACCATACATGACGGGAAGGCTGAAAACCACACCGTCAAACCGATCGAGGAAGCCACCGTGACCCGGCAGAATATTCCCGGAGTCTTTCACATGGGAAGCGCGCTTCAGGAAACTCTCGCAAAGATCACCCACTTGCGAGACCACAGCCAAAATGACGGGCAGCAGTACCACTGTGCTCCAGTTCATCGCGTGGAAAAAAACCAGCTTGTACAAAAGCGCCACAAAAATGCCGGAGAGCGTTCCGCCGATCGCGCCTTCAACGGTCTTCTTGGGGCTGATCATAGAGTAAAGCTTCCGGGTCCCGAACTTCATGCCGGCGAAATAAGCTCCGATATCAGTCGCCCAGACGATGAACAGGAAAAGCAGGGTCCAGTGAAGTCCGGCTCCCGAATCCCGGATCAAAGGGAGATAGAGGGGCAAGAACGCCAAGTAGAGAATGCCGAAAACCGAGAACATCAACTCCCTGAAGTGCTCCGAGAATGCCTGCCCAGGATGCCTTTCGGCGGTGAAGAGAAAGTAGCAAAAGAGACATAGAAACGAGATGAGCAGAAGCTCATACTCGGTCCGGGGCATCCAAAAATTAATGAAAGCAACCAGCCAAGTAATTCCGAGCAGCAGGTTTCGTTTTTCGAACCGATCCGACAGAGTGAAGCTGATCGTTGAAAACTCGAATACCATTCCGAGAGCCATCACGGCGGCGAAGAAGGCCGCGCCGATGTGTCCCCCGACCGTTACAAGAAGTAATATGGCGCTGACGCCGAAAAAAGCCGTGATGATCCGTTTGCGAAGCTCGTCGCTCAAGCAAATGCCTCTTGGACCGCAGCCAAAACTCCCGCGGGAACAGGAACCTGAAGCGACCCAACGGGGGGGGGTGAAGGACTCGGCGAACTCGTGGAAGGACTCTTGCCCAAACTAGAAGTTGAGCGGGTCAAACCTCCAAAACGTCGATCGCGTGCG
>JAYVNB010000034.1:0-2285 GCA_043759365.1 Bacteriovoracaceae bacterium
TTCCAGGGAGAATTAAGGACTCCCATGTACGAGAAATACCTCGAACCGATCATCGAAGAGTTCACTACGGGCGAGTACTACCGCGAGGTGTACAACGCGAAGCAGGAGTTCTTCGACAAAGCAGGAATCGTCTACGAGGATGACCTCGAGTTCGAGCAGCGCATGTGCATCTTCATGGACTGGTACCTTTTCGACCGAGACCTCCCGGGAGTGGATCTCCCGCCCATCAAGTATTACTTTCGCCGCAACAAGGAGCGCTTCACCAATGAGGAGCTCAACATCTATCGGGACTTCTGCTCGACCATCCATTCGATATTCCGGCTGAAGCGCCATGCGTTTTTCGGCGACAAAGGGCTGGTCGTCCAAGATCTGTTCTCGAACCAGACCCATACGGTCACGGGTACCGAGATCAACCGCGGTTTCACCCGGGGAGACATCTTCGAAGCCCGGATCATCCCGTTCAAAGGCGCATTTGAGTTCTCACGCGGATTCTGTTTCCACCCCGTCGAGATGGGATCGTTCATCCTGGGCGAGATCAAGCGCGTGCGATTCCAGGAAAAGAACCGGCAGACAAAGCTCATCCTCCAGCTCTCCTCGATGAAGTTGAAGCACCAGCGGTTCAATCACATCGACATCAAGCACATCTACACATCCAAATCCAAGTTCTAGGAGCTACTTGACGATCGCGAAGTGAAGCGCGAGCGATTTCGCGAACTTCACGTGAGCCCGTCCCAGATAAAGCCCGGGCCTCAACTCCCGCAGCTCATCCCGGAAAATGACGAACAACCAGGAAGTCGGCGGGTATTCGATGACGTTCGAGGGCTTGCCGTCGAACCAGCTCTTCTGGACACTGAACTTGCCCGGCATGGCGAGCATCACAGGAAGGCAGCCTACCCGGTTCAAAAGAGTTCCCTTCCGCGAGTCGAACACCTTGCCCCGCCAGATTAAAGGGGCGATGGCCCCGAGGATCCGCCCCAGGAATGAAATTGCGGGAAACAAAACCACCCCAGAAAAGTCCCCCTCTAGAGGAGTGCCAGCATCGGCGGCGGAATAAAGTGCGGCCAATTCACGACTGCTCTTGGACTTCAGGTCGGCAATGGCCAGCATGGGTCCCCTCCTACCATCAAAACCTCAACGAGCATTGCGCGGAACCCGAATCGTCACCCCTTCGGACGACACGCTGATCGAATCCCGTGCCCCAGTCCACTGGTTGACCACCGATGCGAGCGACATGAGGATCGCCAAAACACCGAGAACCCAGCGAGTTTTCGGGGGATGGGACCTGGGATGGGACTGAACTACGCGGGTTCCTGCGATCAAGTCCAGGATGGTCCTTCGGCGGTCGCTGAGGAGCGCCGGAGCCACGAACACCAAGCCAGCCACCCAGTTCAAATACGAAGCCAGGGACCGCAGCAGGCACTGGCTCCAGTCCAAGTGGGCGGTCTCCACAGTCTGGGAGCTTTCATTCGGGATCACCCTCAATCCCATCGCCCACTTGCCGGGAGTAGCGGCCTTCCACTTCAGGAATCCCGCTTGAAACACAAGTCCTCCCAGGACCCACGTCACGATATTGGCCCAGCCGAGCTCTAGGTTTCCGCCCGCCATGAACTCCCGCCAATTCCAACTCATGAAGACCGGAACGGAGAGCAGCGACAAGACAAAGCTATCTATCCAGAGCGCGAACCACCTCCGGGAAGTTGATCCGACCGGCGCTAAAGCTTCAATCGAACCGAGAGCAGTTGGAATCGGGGGAATCATCGACATAGATGACTTGAGTTCATCGGAGGCTTCGACGTTCGTCAACCTGCCAAATCGCGTTTGAGTGGATCTGGCAAAACGCACTGTCGCATTCGACAACATCTCACTGCAACACTGTCTCAAATAGCCGCAACTCATTGAAATCGTTAAAAAAAGAGTTGCGGACAAATCTAGTCTGACGTAACTTAAAAACATCAGGAACATTTGTTACTGAGGAACTGACTCTCAAGGAGAATTAGTATGAAAAAAATCGCACTCGTTGCTGTTGCCGCTTTCGCTCTTTCGGCTGTTGCTTTCGCTCAAGAAGCGAAAAAAGTGGAAACCACTGCTACCACCACCACCGAGCAGTCGGCTCCTGCTTCTGCTGAAGCTGGCGCAATGAAGGCTGAGAAGCCTGCTAAAAAAGCCCACAAAGCTAAGAAGTCGAAAAAAGTGAAAAAAGTCGAAGAAAAAAAAGCTGAGTAATCGTTAGATTATTCGCTGTTTTCTCGGAAGGCCCCGACCCACCGCAAGGTAGGTCGGGGCCT
>JAYVNB010000035.1:0-2279 GCA_043759365.1 Bacteriovoracaceae bacterium
GCGCGTTCTTGGAACAGATTTCCTTTTACACACTGGCAGTTAACTAAAGAGACACTTCTGCTGAGCCGTTAGCGGGACATTTCCCCTGAGCCGCGACACGTTGCTACCAACAAGGTTCAAAAAGTCAGTTGCAATGAACAACGCAATGCGTTAAACGCAGTCTGCCATGAACTCACGCAGCATTGGGACTCTCATTTTATTGAGTTGGATCGGGGCTTTATCCGTTCGGGCGGAAGAGCTCGTACCTCAGCCCTTGGCCGTGACCGTGCTTGAACAAGCCCTTCACCAACTCCCCGCGTCCGATTCCGCGGCAGCTGAGAATTCGATATTGCATCATGCTCTTCAGTCCATTCGGAATGGAAGGGCTGAAGAGGGACGCCAGGAGCTCCGATCTCTTCAGCAAAGTCTCCAAGGAGAGTCATCTCGTTCCGATTCTCGCTCTGAACATGAGGGCGCTACTCGTCTGAACTCAGCGACTCGGGAACTCCTTCTCGAACAGTTTGCCGATCGAAGTCCGGAAGCGCTTCGAGCCCAGGTTGATGTTTTCGTCGCTGGACTTCAGGCTCAGCTCGAAGCGACTCGAAGCCTGGAGCTCGAGCTCCGCCGCCACAATCTCGTCAGTGGCTCGCTGTCCCCGATTCGAAACTGGGTCCTGGGCCAGTCTTTCGAAAGTGCGACTCAGTCGCTGGATCTACTGCGCCGAGCACTTCGAGGCCGCCCGATCATTCATAGTATCCATTTTGTTCGACACTCTGCCGAGTTTGTTCGCCGTTATTCCTCATTTCTGGCGGCCTACTTGGAGCGGTTTGAAACCGTTTCCGAGCATGCTGAACACTTGGACCGCGCCATCGGCGATTTCTTCATCACTGGGGGGTTTCGGGTCGAATCTTGGGACTCTGAAACCGTGGCCCGCGAAGAAACCGAAGCCAGGCTCCGGATCTACCTGAACCGCGAGACGGTGGGTGTCGTCACTCTCTGCGTGAGTCTAGCGGTGGAAATTGGAGGCCTGGCCTTTACCGGAGGCGCAACCGCCGAGACGATTCCCGGTACGGTCGCAGCGCTCTATCGAGCAGTTCAAGTCACGAACTACGGAATATCCGTTGCCAGCGGCGTTTTCTGGATCGCGGAGAGGGTGCAGCAGGATGGAGTTCGAGGTTTCTACGAATTCGACACGCTTCTGAACTTGGTCGGAATGGCTAAGCTCTTGCCGATTCCTTACCAGAGGATCCTCGGCGCTCGGGTAGTACGGGTTCTTTCAGGCCAGCGGCGTGCGTTCGATATCGCCTGGGCGGGACGACGCTGTCTGTATTCGATCTATCAACTGACTCAGGTGGATCAGCTTTCCCAACGTTGGCAGCTTGCGCCATCGACCGTGCGTCGAAACGCCGTCATCTCCCTACTGGCGGGTCTATTTTCAGGAGGGAAACGCGTTTTCTACCCCGAGCTTCCACGATCCGCTCTTTAGCCGGGAAGTTGCTCCGAAACGACTCGAGGACTGACGTTCAAGAGGCCCCAGAGGCCGACCACTACTGAGATTGCGCCGCAGATTGCAATCACGGTAGGCACCGCCAGCTCGCGGAACAGGAACGGTGATGCCAGGAGGCAAAGTAATGTGGCGGTCGTGTCCAATGCCATCCGTAAACGGAAAGTTTTCGGAATTTCTTCGATTGCGAACCGGGCCTGCACGAGATCGATGAACGGAATGTCGTTCATGGGACCCCCGAAGCCACCAAAGGCGGCTGCCGCCATCAGCCATCCTAGAGTAGGGGCCACCGAAGTCAGCAGGAATCCGGCGCCGAGCCAAACGTATCCGGTGAAAAGGAGTCGGGTAGGACGCTTCCTTTCAGCATTCCCCAAGATCAACGCGCTCGCAAGGTTCCCACAACCGTAGGAAGCGATCACGGCTCCGAAGGCACGGACATCGTGAGGTACGATCTGGTGGACCAGAAGTGCCAAGCCCAAGCCGAAAGCGAGGCTCCAGGCCCCGCTCGCGGTTGCGCGGGCGAAGAAGATGGACCGCAGGATGGGGTCCTTCTCAGTGAGGCGGAACCCCGAAGTGATGCTTTCCCAGAACCCGACCCGCCCGGAACTGGGTTTTGATGCGAACCTATGTCGCGTGTGCCTCGTGAGCATCGAAATTGAAAGCGCCGAGAGGGCGAACGTCAGTGAGTCCAAGGTGAAGAAATGGATCGTGGGGAGGAAAGTCGTCAGGGCGCCAATGACCGCTGGTCCCGTGATACGGGCCATCCGGATGGTGGTGCTCATCAGCCCGGTCGCCG
>JAYVNB010000036.1:0-20804 GCA_043759365.1 Bacteriovoracaceae bacterium
CTGGAGTTCCAAACGAGGATACGGTTATGGGTGGAGTCGGCCGCATACAAGCGAGTGCCGTCTCCCGAAAGTGAAACTGGGGAGTCCACGGTCTTTGCGCTGAGGGCTCCCCCGATGGCGCTCGAGCTAGCCGTGGGCTGTCCCAGAATGAGATCGGGTGCCGCTTGGTGAGTCGTGGGAATCGAATTCCAAATCAAGATCCGTTGGTTGCTGTAATCGCCGACGATGAGCTTGCTACCCACACCGTAGAGACAGTGAAGCCCGGATAGGGAGAGTGCGCTGACCGTCCCGGCAGCTCCTGGGGTGTTGTTCGCTAAACCCGAGGTCAAGTCGGGTTGGCCCAGGACCACGTCGGCCGGCAGTTGATTCGAAGTAGGGATCGTGTTCCAGATGAGGACCCGGTTATTGCCGTATTCGGCAACGAAAAGTCGCGTTCCATCGCTCCAGACTCCGCGTGGGGCGCTCATGCTCTGGGCGCTGACGGTACCCGCTGATCCTGGGGTGTTGTTGACGACGGCCGCGGTCATAATGGGCTGCCCAAGCACGATGTCGGCCGCGGCAAAATTGGAGGTGGGTATCGTGTTCCAGATGAGGACGCGATTGTTGAAGGCATCCGCGAAAAAGAGGCGTCCGCCGGAAGTCGAAAGCATACGGCCTTGGATGCTCATCGACTGCGACGTCACACCCCCATTGTTGGACGTGTTCGAGGTCATATTCGGCTGTCCTAGGACGACATCGGCAGCGACGCGGTTGGTGGTCGGGAGGGTGTTCCAAATGAGAACTCGGGAATTGTTGATATCGGAGAGAATCAGCTTCGTGCCCGAAACTGTCATTGAGTAGGGCTGATAACAGCTTTGAGCAGTGACACCCCCATTGTTTGCGGTTCCCGAGACCATATCAGGCTGGCAGAGAACGACGTCAGCGGCAGTCTGGTTGACGGTGGGGACTTGGTTCCAGATCAGGACGCGGTGATTGGATCGGTCGGCGACGATGATGCCCGTGGCGGAGAAGTGACAGCCCGTGGGAAAATAAAGGCTCCGTGCACTGACTGTTCCGGGCGCTCCGGGAGTATGGTTGATGAGGTTGGCACTCAGGTTCGGTTGCCCGAGAACCACGTCGGCAGGCTGGGCGCTGGAGCTGGGGAACTGGTTCCAGATCAACACACGGTTATTAGTGCGCTCGACCACAGCGAGACGAGTGCCGTCACTGCACATCCCGATCGGGTCCTGGAAGCCCTGTTTCAGCCTTTCTACGGTCGTGAAATCAGGCTGCCCGAGAACCAAGGTGTCCCTCTGAATGGCGGTCGCGCCAGCCCCGAGCTGCGAGGGTTCAGGAGCACAAGCAGGGGTGGACGCGCAAATCATCGCGACGGAAATGAACGATGACAAATTGAAATCAACTAGGCTTTTTGAACTCTTGAACACAAATAGCTACCTCCCAAAATCAACATCGACGCGGTTGGGTCCTCTGTGATTATGACATTTAGCCAGTTTAGATAATATTACCGACTGGTCTAATCAACGTTGGGGGGGGTGAAGTTATATTCACGCATGGGGTGACACACCCTTCACGGGCGAATTCGATCCTACCCATTCCGCTTCTGCTTCATTTCTCGTTTGAAACTACTTCGGGGCGGTAGAAGAGGGCGATGGGCTTGGGACGGCCGATGGTTCCCTGAGGACGAATGACAGAGGTTCGAGCGAGTCCCGTCCACTGCTGGGCGTTGCGGAGATCTCGATCACCACTGAGCCGTCGAGGGGGTTCTCAACGATGCGGATTTGGTCGCGACCTTCGGTGCCAGGCAAAGGAATCTCGAGGAAGGGTGCCAGCGGGGCAATGCCTCCGCGAAGGACGGCGTTCCAGTCAAAAGCCCGCAGGTTTCCCGCAGGTGTCAGAACGTAGAGTCGATTTTGGACCGCGCTGAACCCCAGGCTCAGCACAGACGAGGTTCCCGGTTCGAGGATCCGGTGGATTTGCGCATGCCGCTTGGGATCCAAGGCTGCGTCGAACCCTGGAGAAACGATCAGGATGCGGGCATCCTTGCGGTTGAGGACGATGAGTTTTCCAGAGCGCTGCTCGACCATCCAGGATTGGATCTCGACACCGCGAGGGAGCTGGAAGCTCACCGCAGCCCCGATGTTGCCGGCTAGATCGATGTCAAACCCGCTGATGAGGTCGCTGGCGCGGTCCAAAGCGTAGACCATGTGGCGGACGCGGCCATTGTCATTGTAGTCGCCGAGCGCGACTCCGCGTGCTTCCTGAACCGGGGAGTGTGAGCCCGCGATCGCGAGGTCTTGGCTCTTGCCCGTCTTCAGGTCCGAGACGCGGAGACAGACGAGATTGTCCTGCGCGAGCGCCAAGGTCTTCGTGGTGCCGGTCAGGCGGGAGACGAGTCGCGAGGCCGCTTTGAAGCGCTGGGCGCAGCAGACCAAAACTTTCGAGTTGCTCGAGTCGGAGCGGCCGAATTGCGAAGCGTTCGCTCGACAAGCCTCGTCTACCTCGGGTGAGGCGCCCCAAGCCGGGACCGCGGAATGGCAAGCCCAGAGGAGGAGGATCGTGATCGACTTCTTCAAGTTGCTCTTCAAGTAGGGGGATGATCTCATTTTTGTCTCACTCCTCACTTCGTACCGGTCATGGGGACTGTGATCCCGGCTGCTGGAGTGCCCGGAGCTGCGGTGATGATCAGATCTGCGGTGTGGCTACCGCTGACGGCGGTCGACGCCTTGAAAGTGACCGCGGTGGCACAGGTTGCGCCACTGGCGAGCGGAGCGCCCGCGCAAGCGCTGGTGTTGATCGCCCAAGCGGCGCAAGTTCCGTCCGTCGTGCCGTTCAACTTGCAATTGGCGATCGTGACCGTCATCGTGCCCGAAGCCTGAGCCGCATTGCCCTGGTTGGTCACCGTCTGGGTCAGGTCGGAATTCATAGTTTGGGTTCCCCAGGCGCCATTGGTCGTGGTGAAGGCGAGAGAGGCTCCGTTCACGGTGATGCTCGCGGTGGCGGTGTTTTGCGGATAGGCGGCGTCTTGAATGGTAAACGTATCGACCCTCCCGTTGCCGAGCGGGCCAGGAGTGTAGTTGAAGCAGACTTTTCCTGCCGCGCACGGAAACCCGGTGTAGACGCCTGGAGTGGTCGCCATCGTTGAACCGGAACTGTTAGTTGTAAAAGAGATCGTGTAGAAAGGGGAGACGGCTCCTCTAACGCCGCCATCCATTTCAACGCGCGTGGTGTTCGGAGTCGTGACCGAAGCGAGCGCGGGAGTCGCAGTGAGGGCCGCAGTCGCGTTGACGGTGAAGCTGAAGGTCCCATCGGTGAGACCGGTACCCGAAGCTGTGAACGTTGTCGGTCCTGCCGCGCTGCCGCGTACCCAGAAGCTCGCCAGTGATTGTCCTTGGGCGATCGTGGCGCTGAAGGCCGCGACGTTCGTCGTACTCGTGCAGAGTGCCTGGGACGGATACAGCGTCACCGATCCGGCCCCGCTCTGGGCGATTCCAACTGCCAAACCACCGGGTTGAAAGACCACTCGCGGAGTGTTGCCAGTGTCCTCAGTCGTCACGTCGATTTGGACGCATTGACCTTGGAGAGTCGAAGCGGTCGGCGAAGTGAAGGCCAAGAGGGTCGGGACATTGTTGACCGTGAGGGCCACGTTCGATGCCGCAGGGGCTGAGAAGTCTCCGGAGATCGAAGCGCTCAAAGTGTAGGCGCCCCCGCTCATGGTCTTGAAGTAGATGGTACCGGAGTTCTGGCCGCTAGCGACTGTGACCGCGCTGCCGGCACTCGAGCAGTTTGAGTCGGTGTAGAAAGCGCCGGCGCCGTTGCCGCCGAAGGTGATTGTGCTCGAGATTGTCACGTTGGCGAGGTTACCCACTCCGGCAGCTCCGAACGCGTCGTAGGTCTTAGCCGTGTAGGGTTGGCAGTAACCTCCGTTGACGACCGTGGCCGGGCTGACGAAGCGGAGCACCGAAGGTGCGGCGGCATTGAGGGTGATCGGGCTGCTCGCCTCGTACCACGAAGCGTTAATGCTGCCGTCCGTGAAACTCGGAGTGACTTGTCGGGTTCCGGCCGTGCGGAGAGTGATTGCAACCGAGCCTGAGCCGTTGGTCAGGGAGAAGGTATGCACACCATCGGTCACGTTCGGATCGGTGTTCGACACTGCGCCGTTGTTAGTCGACATGTAGCCCGTTGAAGTCGTGATGTTCACCGTGTTGCAATAATCGTCGACGATGGCATTGGTCACCGTGAACGGGGTTCCGGCGGTTTGCGCTGTATAGGCGCCGGTGATTCCCGGCGAACCCACCGTGGCGGCGTTGGCGTAAGCGCAACTGTTTCCGGGGTTGAGGGACTGTCCCGAAAGCAGGGTCAGCCGATGGCGAGAAGTATGGGGGATGATCTGATAAAGGGTCGAGTCGGGATTCGTAGCTACGCCCGTACCGCTCGCCGTGATCTTGGCGATAGCCGAGGCAGTCGCGGTGCGGTGGTTGACGTTGACCGTCCCCATGCCTCCCGATAGGGTCAGGCTAGGATCGGAGTCGTTGGGATCAGTGGTGATCAGGGAGATCGTGGGATTGACATTCGCGCGATTGAATAAAGCGTCCAAGACGTAGGCAGTCGCGGTGAAGTTCAATCCGGCGTTTTGGGTGGTCGTCGCAGTCCCCCCGCGGGCAGCGCCCAGCGTCGTCACTCCCGAGGTGAGGGTCTCCCCGGGTAAAAGAACCAAGGACTGGGTTGCCACTCCCGCGGCGATATTGAAGCTCACCGAACGGTTGGTGGTGAGCGAGGCTCCCACAGGGTCAACTTGGACGGAGGAAGCCGATGAATTGGCGTCGAATGCGCGCCACCATTTGAAAGTGAAAAGACCATGACCGGCGCTGAGCGTCGTTCCCGAGGGATACCGGGTCGAGTAGTCGCTATGAATCGGGAGAGCGGGGCTCACGAAACTCAGGGTCGCCACAGTGGTGGAGTCAGATGCGTTGACGTTGAAATAAGGATCAATCGCGTAGACATCGACGTTCATGTCGGTGTTGACCGCGAGGGCCGCGCTCGGCGTTCCGCGGATCGGAGTGGTGCTTCCTTCCAGCAAAGTCTGCCCCGGGAGCAGAGCGATGATATCGGATACGGCTCCGCGATTGATCACGAAGTTGTGGCTGGTGCGGTTCGAGGAGAGTCCGCTGCCGGGTGCCACTGACATGGCCCCTCCCGCTTTACGAAACACTACGTTGAACTGGCATTCGCCCGCGACGAAGTTGGTCGTGCAGCCGCTGGTGGGAGTGGCGGTGGCCTGAGCGTCAGCCGCATTGAGCCCGGTGAAACCGAGCGAGATGGGTCCTGTGTAGGTGCTCACCAAGTTGAAGGAGTCGTCCACGGCTCGGACCGTTACCAAAAACGCAGTGCCTGCATTTCGTGCGGGGATGATCCCGGTCACCGAAGCATCGAAGGTGGTTTGACCCCCGACCTGACTTTCGCCTTGGATGATGGCGATGGCTTGAGTGGCAGGAGTGGTGGTAGCGGTCACGGCTGCACCCGGACTTGCGACGGAGGACACGCCTTCGGTGGCAACGAGGGTGATGGTTCCGGGAAGCGCAAAGGTCAAGTCGTTGAAAGTGGCCACTCCGTTGATCGTCGATTGTGCAAGAGTGCCGCCTAAGGATCCGGCTGTCCCCGTTTTCGAGAGAGTGACGGTGGCGCCGCTATTGGTGGCGATGACGTTGCCATAGGTGTCCCTGAGTTCGGCCTTGGGGTAAACCACCGGCGGGCCGTAGCTGGATTTCATCGTGACTGTCCCGCTCGCAGTGTAGGCGGTCGGAGGAGCGGGGTTCCAGGCCACGGATGAGATGGTGGTGAGCGGATTGACCGTCAAAGTGTCGAAAACGTTTGCATGGTTTTGAGGCAATGCCAGGCCTGCCGATCCCGTAGCCGCGATGCTGCCGGCACCTTGGGAGGTGAGGGTCACGGTGGCGCTTCCAGCCGACAGCGATCCGGAGACGGCGCTGTAGTGCCCTGCGGGCCCCGTGTAGCTTGATCCCGTGAGCGTGGTCGAGGAGATGGTCTGGTTGAGAAGAGAGTTGCCTTGGGTGAAGACCACGCTCATCGATGCGGGTGCACCCGTCGCGATGAGGTTGCCGTACCGATCCAGGGCTTTGAGGGTGTAGACGCCGGAGGCGCCGGCACTCATGGAACTCGAACTCGATTTGAAACTGATGTGATCCAGAGCGGCCGGCGTCACGTTGAAAACAATCTGACCGACTTTCGGGCCGGACCCCAAAGTGGTGTTCACCATTTGCAGAGTCGGGGTATCCAAGCTGTTGTAAAGGGTGAACGAAAGCGGTGCCGTGAGGATCCCGTTGCTGAAGTTCAAGTTCTGAGTTCCCAAGGGGGCGACACCGGCCGGCATTTGATAGCCGTAAGCGGTCGCAGTGGAGTCGATCAATGTGACTCCCACTGGTACCGCGCCCGACACGCTGGTGAGGACGTTGTTCTTTGCGTCCTCCAACTGAGCTGAGATTTGGAAGTTGGAGCCCGCGAGAGCGGTTGATGGCCCTGCAGTCGCCATCGGTCCGGGGAGTCCGGTGGCAATCAATCGAATATGGTCGAGGGCGCCCGGTGAAAAAGTCAGGTTGCCCGTGGCTAAGCTGAAAGTCGCCGGGCCGGTGTTTGCCGCCGCCCGATTGTTGGCATAGCTGACCGCCGCGCTCAGGATCCCGGTGCCGGGTGCAGTCGCCGTTATTTTGCTCTGGGGGCCGGTGAGGTCCCAGGTTCCGATCGCGGAGTTGCTCAGCGTCCAAGTCGCTGTGAACACTTGGGACGCTAGGTTGTCCTCGCTGTCATAAGCGATGGCGTAGTCAGTCGGAGACTGGTCGATCGTGTAGGTCTGATTGATCGAGGTCTTGAGCGTTCCTGCTCCCCCAGCAGCATCCCGGAGCTCCATGCGCGTAGCGGGTCCGCTGACCGAATTGAACGCCTGGGTGGTCGAGATCGTCCCATCGGTCACGGTGACCGAAAAGTTTTGATTCGCCAAAGGGTAGCGGAGGGCGTTTTCTCCGAAGGAGCCATTGTTAAGAAAGGTGACAGATTGATAGGTTCCGACCCCGGACGGAAGGATGGGTGCCGTCCCCTTTGGGGAGTTTCCGGCAGCTGAGTAGGTGGTTTTGATGGTGTGGAGACCGATGGGTACACCGTTGCCGAACTGATCCTTCGCCGCGATCTGAAGGGAGTAATTTTGGTCAGCGTAGACTTGGTTTGAGCCGCAGTCAGATTGCGAGGGCGCAGTCGTGGTGCAGGCCTGGATCAACCAGTGGTGGAGCGGAGCCGGATTGAAGTCGTTCACGAGTTCAGTCACCGTCGCTCCGTCCGACAGGCTGCCCGACTGGAGCTGCATGTCGATCGCGTGGTAGACATGCAAATAAATGGTGTTGGTGTGGCCTCCTGTGTTGCTTTCGGTGCTCAAGTTGTAGACCGCGGATTTTCCGTCGGGGGCCGGAGAGACGTCATTGTTGAGCCAATTGACAGGGACGTTGGCGAGGTAGTTTCCGCCCGCATCTTCGGTGACTGCGTAGAGGGTGGTCGGTGCGCCGGCAGTGAGGAAGCCGCAATGTGAGCTTACGGTGGCCGTGACCGAGTTGTAGGTTGCTGCCGGATCCGAGGTGTTGATGTATTCGTAGCGAGAGTGGAACGGGAATAGGAAATTGCAGAGGGCGTTTCCCTCTGCCGGAGTCGTGTAGGCCATGAGATGGTGCGGCTGACTTTTGCGCACTGTGATCGTTGCCGAGGTGCTCGTGAGTGCCGGAAGGGTGCCGTTCGCAGTGGTGACCACCGAGACCTTGGGAGTGACGCTGGTCGCGTCGTTGAGAAATCCCCAAATCTGGCTGTTGGCGACCCCTTGAATGAAGGGCTGGTTGTACGTGGGGTAGACTCCGGTTACGGAAGGAGGTGGCAAAGTCGTGGGGTAGTTGATCGTGTTGTTGCACACGGTTCCGAAATAAATCGTCGAATTCAAAAACTGACCCGCCCCGGTAAAAGTCGGGCAGCCGCCGCCCAAGGCGGGAGCGCTGGCATAGGTGCCGGTATAACTCAGGCGAGTGGGAATGTTGCCGTTGAAAGAGTTGGGTCCATCAAATAGGCCGCTCGCGACGTTGTAGTCGCCAGCGAGGGTATTTCCTTGCGAGTCAACAGCTCGAATACTCAGTGCGAACGGCAGACCGGCCCAGACTTCGTTTTTGGGGAGAGCAAGCGCGGGAGCGGCCGTCGGTGTCGCCGAGGGTGCCGGGCCCGGGGCCATCGCAACCGCAGTGGCGGTGATGTCAAACCCGAACGGGAGTCCGGGATTGACGGCTAAGACTTGGGTCACGCTCCCCATCGAAGCGCTTGAGGCCACGAGCGAGTTCGCACCCGATAAATGGGGGAGGTAGTTGATTCCGTAGGTTTGGGGGGCGCCGCTTGCGCTGAAAACCAGGGGTGCAGTGGGAGTCGCGGAGTCGGTGCCGGACCAAGTGACGTCGGTCAAGTCCGAGTAATAGTTTCCAAACGAGTCTCCGGCGACCGCAAAGATTTTCACCACGGGCAAGTCTGCCGAAACGATGATCGCTCCGGTCGCGTACAGGATCGCGTTGTCAGCCGTCGTGCTCAAGAGGGTATCCACACCCGCCGGTCCGCCCGGAAGGTTCGCCATAAGGATCTTATTTTTTACGTTAGGAACGACCGTGACGGGTTGAGCGGAGACGTCGATCAGGCCTCCCGGGCCATCTCCCACCCAAAAGTAGGAGGGCTTGCGGGTGTCCATGAGGACAAAGCCCAGATTGAAATTGGTTCCGGAGTTCGCGACCGCGCTGTGCGCGGGGTTGGCTGTGCTGCAAACGCTCGCACCGCCCAAATTGGCACAATCCGGAGAGGGCCAGAGGCAGACGCCACCCACGAACTTGCAGCTCACCTGCCCGAGTGGATTGAGCGGGGCATTGCCGCCCCAGCTGTTCTGAGTCGAGAAGTTCCAGATAATGTCCCGGGTCTCGTTGATGGAGGCCACGACGTTGTCCAAGTCGTCGACGACCTTGATCTTGTAACCGAACTTCACTCCGGCGGTTTCCACACCGAGGTTGGTGGTCTCCGCTAGGTACTTGTTACCCAGTCCAGTAGTGCTGGTCTGAAGCTGGAACTGGGTCTTCGAGGTCGAGCCTTCGGGCTGGGCAGCCACGAAAATCGTAGTTCCATAGCTTGCTGGAGCTTTGACTTGGACGGTTGCATTGCCGCGGGCGTCGCTGAGTGCGCTGGGAGTGCTCAGGGTCGCAGAGCCAGTCTCGTCGGTCAGTTGAAAATCGATGGGGATTCCTGGAAGCGCTTTGCCCGAATCATCGGTGAGGTGAACGCTGACCATCCCTTTGAACAACTGGCTGGGCGGGCCGACTTGACGATCACCCGCGACTTTGGCGATCCTCATCCCGGCGGTGCCGGAGAGGAGTTCCTGGTTGCCGAGTTTCGAGCAGGCGGAGGTCAAGGTCAGGGCGAGCGTCAGCCCGCCGGCCATCAGCCCGCTCAACGACATTCCTCTGGATTGTTGAAGCAGTCCCTTCAGCATACGCTCCGCACCTCGAGGTGATTTGTTAAGTCACCTATAGACTCCAGTTTGAGATACCTGACTATTATTGTCAATTTTAACGGTTGAAATCGTTAAGTAATATTCAATATCGAGCAGTATTCAGCGCTTAGAGGAGTTTTCGGAACTTCAGATGGACGACTTCAGTCATTTGAATCAGTTCTTTTGGACGAAACTGAAAAATCGGAACCCTTCCTTGAATTCTTTGGCGGATTTCATGAGCGGGAAAAAAAGAGTCACTTCGGTGCAAAGCCGCGATTGCGACAAGAAAAGGAGGCTTAAACCGCCTTCCAGGATCCCATAGATGCCGAGGCCCGCGCCGGCGGAGTCCTCACGCCCCGTATAAGACTCGTTTTGATAGTTTTTTTTGAGGAAGCTCATCACTGCGTCCTGATTCAAACTTCCGAACTGGTCTTGGACGCTGATCGCGGCGTAGCTCGAAGTGATCCCGAAGTGGAGCTCCACCCGTTCGCGATCCACGAGCTTGAATTTCGCCCCTCGGTCCTGCTGCTTCCGATAGCGATCCCCGCGCTCGTTCACGGGGGCATCGAAGACCGCGTTCATGATCATTTCGTCGACCGCGGTCGCGACCCGGGCGGCGATTCGTGACGGCACGCCTTTTTTGATCAGGACGTTGCCGACGGCTTGGGCGGCGGCATCTTTTTTCCCTGAATCATCGAGGAGAATCTTTTGGATCGTGGCGTCCTTTGGAAGGTAGAGGTCAAGGCCGAATGGATAGGGGCTGATCGAGGCCATCGCGAGCCGAGATACGATCTCGATGGCGGGTCCATCAAAGCGGCGAAGAAGGTAGTGGCTGAACCCTCCCTGGCGAAATAACTCCGGGATGGTGTTGGGCATCTGGTGACCCACGGCAAAAACGCGGTCACTGGAGAGGTTCCGGCCGAGTACCGCGCGAACGGCCTCGAGGCGAAATGGATGATCCTTCTCCAAAGCGCCCGGATGATCCACATCCCAAATCACGATGGCTTGGGGATTGTCCTGGAGCTCGGCGGCCAAGAGATCGAGCCGGGTAGGCTGGCGGAAGTCCAGATTGCTGGTGACCGCCAGAAGTCGAATGGCGGTGTTGTCAAGGTGTCTCGGAGAGACGAGGAAACAGCAAGCGGACATGATCTTCCGAATTTTAGAGATCAGACTCGAGGATCACAAGCTTTAAGACGCTCGAAGCGAAACTCCTGGCGAACTTGAAAATCAATTCGTGGGGTATTCGGTCTTGATGATCTGGGTATCGTAGTTCTGAGCACGGATGATGGAGGCGCTGAAGGAGGATTCGGAGCCTGCGGCGTGATCGATGAACTTCACTTGGATCATCCAGTCAGGATGCTGGCCAGCGGCATTGTTGCAAGGACTGACCGCTCCCGGTGGCTCGAAGCGCTGGCAAGTCCCCCCCGAGGACAGAATCGTGGCCCAGAGCTCAGCCCGGAGCGGGCAGGCCTCGTTGACCGAGTTGACGACGTTCGCAGTACCCGCTCGGTAGCCTTTGCAGGGCACTCCGTTGCGATTGATGCCTTGGCCGCCATCAGCGGACTCTGACGTGGCGTAGTACACATCACCGCTGCCGGAGATCAAATCGAACTTGAAGCCCGCGCTCAGCACGGCCACCGTTGCCGCCAAGTCGCAGTCGCCGGCGGGTGAGCCCGTGACGAGTTGCCCTGTGGTCCGGATGCAATCGAAGAAATTATTGTATTGGTCGACCCCCGAAGCCGGAAAGGGCGTCGCAGCGGGTCCTGAATAATTGATCGTCTTCTGCCAGGATTGCGGATTGGAGATCAGGAACGACTCAACGTTGTGCCTGAACGACAATGCCGCTGTCTTCAGCTCGGTCTGGCGATTGGTCCGGTTGATTCGCTCGGCAAGCACCGGAAAAAGCGTGATCATCCCGATCATCGCCACTGTGACCATGAGGACCGCCATGAGAGCGATGCCGTCCTCGTTTTTCAGGGGATTTCGAATCAAACAGGGTCTCCTTCCGGGATCGGGTCCTTCGATTGTAACCCTGCCCGACCCAGGGGCGCCAGAGGGGGAAAGGCACTGTGTCCGGATTGGCCTTAAGTCCCTGAACCCCGCGGTCGATAACAGGTTGAAGGAGTCCACAGTTTCCAATGCTTGCGTCATATTTCCGACACCTCATCCTCGTTTCCCTCTGCCTCGTCGGTTTCGGCGCGTGCGCCGGGAGTCGTGTGACTTTGGAAAGTGATCCCCCGGGCGCGGAGATTTTCGTTTCCCGACCTGGCCAAGGCGAAGGACGCAAGGTTGGGCAGACTCCCCTGACTTTGAGTGGCGCGCAGCTGGAGAAGGAATTGGGGGGCGCGCTGCCGGTTGAGATCGAGCTCCGGAAGGCCCGTTTCGTGGAAGCTCGGACGCTGATCCCGGAGATGGCCTCGGGCGAGCTCCGTATTTCGCGCAAACTCAGGCCAGAGACGGGATTCGAGGACATCGTCGCGATCAACGGCATTACGGATCGCCTGTTTGAAGCGCAGCGCTTGGCCCGCAATACGCGATTCGAAGACGCGCTGAAGCTCCTGACTGAGCTCTCCAAGGACTCTCCTCAACTGGCGGCGGTCTATGAGCTTCAGGGCGGAATCTACTTCATCCAGAAAAAGTTCAAGGAGTCGCTCGACTCCTATTCCACGGCAGCCAAACTCAATCCCAAAAACGGTTCCGTACTTCAGATGAGAAACCTCCTCGAAACGCAACTGGGCGTCTCGCCGAGAAGACAGGAGGGAACATGAGACTCCTCGCGATCTTGTGGATGAGTATTTTCGCCACCACTGCCGTCGCCGCTTCAATGCCAGGCGACGACGGGCAGATGTCCGGCTCATCTCATACTTCAAAAACTCCGGTGGACTGGCAGAAGGTTGAGCTCGAGGAGCAGATGGGCCATCGGCTCACGCGCCAGATCGCCCATGCGCTTCCCGAGGACAAGTTCGTGGTCACGGTCGCGATCGATCTCAAACCACCGCTCGACAAGGCCAAGCGCGACTCCTCCCAGGGGACTCGTGACGGCGGCAGTAGGCAGCCCGCATTGGGCAAGCTCGACCTCGACGCCCCTTTGATCGCTCTCATGGGAGATGGAATCACGGACAACGCGCCCACCTTGTTCGATCGTTTGGCAAAAGTCAGAGTCCTCGTGCTGGTCGATCGAGACGTGAGTCCCGAGCAGAAAAAAGTCGTCGAGCAGATCGCGCGCACCGGCCTGAGCGGTTTCGGCGCGGGCAAGACGGATCTCAAGGTCAACCAGGCTCCTTTGGTCGCCAGCCTCAACGAAGCTCGAAAGGCCCAGCTGGAGCAGGATGAGAAAAAGAAATTGGAAGAGGAAAAGAAACGCCTGACCGAGTCGGATGACAAAAAGGGAAGGCAACTGGCCAGCGAAAAGGAAAAGGACAAGGATCGGGAGCGGGAGGAGCGGCTGGAACGCGAGAAGTGGGACGCTGCCCGTTGGATTTCCGAACTCAAGATCCCGCTCAGCATCCTGGGCGCGATTTTCGCGCTTTGCTTCGCGACGGTGACAGCCTTGAAGGAGAATCGCAAACTCGAGGCCCGCAAAATCGCAATCCTCGAATCCAAGAACACCCGCGAGGAGTCGGAGTTTCAGGCCAAGCAGGCGGAATCAGAAAACCTGTCGGCCCGCTCAGGTGCGACGATCCTCGCTGACGGGACGAGTTCAGTCGAGGAGCGGATCGATACTGGCGCCGATGGTTTGGAGAGGTTTCGTAAACTGCTGATCGAAGGTCCGGAGAGAGCCGCTGCCCTGGTCAAGCAATGGACCCGCGCACCGGGTCGTGGAGCCAGCGAGGCCTTGACGCTCTTACCTCGCCGCTTGGAGGCCGCGGAGCTCGAAAGCCTGATTGGTTTCCTATCCTCGACTGATCGCCGTGAGTGGAAGAAGCAGCTCATGGCGACTTTCGGCAAGAAAGAGCTCGATATCGCCCTGGATTTTCTCTCCAGCCAGATCGTCGAGAGCTTGATCGCTGTCTCCCCAGTTGCCGACGTCGAGTTCAAGAAGGCCTTGGCCGATCTCAAGCTCTCGGAGTGCCTGGAGCTGTGCCGTCAGGACAGCCGCGCCGGCGCAGTGCTCGTGAACCTGCTTCCAAGTGCCCAAGTGGTTCGCCTCTTTTCGATCATGCCTCCGGACCTGGCGAACTCCCTCACGGTCGAGAGCCTGCGGCTCTCGGATGAAGATATCCAAAAAGGGTGTCGCTCCCTCGGGCAAGTCATCGCGACGATGCAGGGCAAGCGCAACGTCCGTCCTTTCGCGGAGCGCGCCAGCGAGCTTCTCAAGGGTGTCGGTCCCGAGAAGGAGACTGCCATCCTCCGTGCCCTCGCCGAGGCCGGCGAGTTCGAGATGCTCGAGATCGCCGCGCGCCAGAGTTTCCCTTCGGAGCTCGTCACCCGCCTGCCTGCCCAGATCCTCAAAAGCTGTCTGGATACGCTTCCTCTCGCTCGGCGAGCGGAACTTCTCGTGGCGGTCGAAGAAAAGGATCGGGACGTTTTGATCGGCGCGATCGGCGCTCAGGGCTCCAAGCTTCGCGAAATGATCGAGCTCGAGCTCCAGCAGGTCATGGGCGACGAAGCCAGAGTCCGTCGTCTGCAGAAAAATCGGGACAGCTACTGGAAGCAATTCACAGCGAGCGTGCGCACCATCATCCAAGGCAACGAGATGGCATCGGAGAGCGCGGACGGAGTACTCGACTCCTGGCTACAGGAGCTGGGCGGAGGACAAGGGTCCGGGACCGGCTATGCGGCCTGATCGCGTCCTTCCCCGGACTCTTCGCATCGCCCTCCTGGGGACGATGATGCTCGCTTGGGGACTCGCGTCGCCTGCTCCGGCCTCCGCCGACGAGTTCATCCGCTCTTCGCAGGCCAACGTCCGGACTGGCATGCTTTCGGCGAACTTCTCGGGCGCCTCCACCGCTGCGACTGGGTCGTTCAGCGTCTTCACCACCATGGATCTCGAGTACGAGCGGTTCACGGGGCCTAAATCATCCTATCTCGTCCGTACACTCTTCGCCTTCGATCAGACTTCGGCCAGGGTCATGTACTCTTATGCAGGCTTTGGCCGGAGGTTTTACTTCGGCTCCTCCCGAGGGCCGGCCTATGAAGTGGGCGAGGGGACTGAGCTCGTCTCCTACAGTCCCGGGCTCCGCTTGTTCGCTGGCTTCGACGTGGGAGTCTCGCGCGTCGTCGTCGATGTCCGGGGGTCGGTCTTCGAGTCGGCTTCGGCCCTGATGGACTTCGGAGGGCATGGAGGTATGGCCTATCCGATCACCCGGAACGTCTCCCTCACCGGTCAGTTCGGTTACTCTTATGGTTATGGATTCTCGTCGGTTGCCGTAGGCGCGACGATCATGAAAGCCCTTTTGGGAGTCAGCATTTATTTATGAACTTCTGGTCGCTCCTCGGATTCTGTCTCGCTGCGATCGTCTTCTTCGCCGGCATGGCCATGTCCACGGACAACATGTCGATGTTCCTCGACGCCCATGCGAGCCTGATCGTGATCGGTGGCAGCGTCGCCGCTTCCTCCATCGCATTTCAGCTCGATCGGATGGTGCTGCTTTTCCGGGTTTTCCTGCTTCGGGTGCTCAAAGGGCGAAGGGTCAACTACGTCGGCATCATCGCGGAGATGATGAAGCTCGCGGAACTCTATCGGACGGGGTCGCCCGAATTCG
This sequence comes from Bacteriovoracaceae bacterium, assembly GCA_043759365.1. Lineage (GTDB taxonomy): Bacteria > Bdellovibrionota > UBA1018 > UBA1018 > UBA1018 > JAYVNB01. The sequence continues at coordinate 15,268 of JAYVNB010000036.1, forward strand.
ATAAGCGGATCAAGGAGTCGAAGGAGTATTTCCTGAAGGAAGCTTTCGAGATGGCCGCCGACGGCGTAGTCGAGAAAGCCCGAATCCCGAAAGTGCTCCGTGCGCGCGTGGCCACCATGTACCATCGGCACACTGAAGACGCGCTCAAGTTCAAGACCGTCGGAAAGTACCCTCCCGCCTTCGGCCTCATGGGAACGACGCTCGGTATGATCGCGCTCCTGCAGACCCTGGGCAAGCCCGGGGCGCAGAAGCTCATCGGTCCCGCGATGTCCATCGCGCTCGTGGCGACCTTGTACGGGATTGTCTTGGCCAATTTGGTCTTCAATCCGATTTCCGAGAACCTGATGGATTCGGCCAAGGAAAACCGCCTCAAGAACACGATCATCATCGAGGGTGTTCTCCTCATCCTCGAAAAAACCAACCCGTTGGTTCTGGCTGAGGAGCTCAACTCCTACCTGCTCCCGAGCGAACGCATCGACTGGCGCAAGATGAAGCAACTGGGCGCGGCAAACGCAAACGGCAAGGCCGCATGAGCGAACCGCTCCAGGACTCATCTGATTCCATGGGGCTCTCCGATCACGGAGGCCATGGGGGCGAAGAGGAGGGCGAAGCCTGGCTCATCTCCTATGCCGATCTGATGACCCTGCTTTTCGGGTTGTTCGCGATGCTGTTCACTTTCGCGACTTTCGATGACGACAACATGATCCGCATCGACAAGCGATTGGCCCACTATTTTGGAGGGAGCCATATGGCCTCACCCGAGAAAGTCGCCAAGGACGTGAAAGTGGAGATGGGCAAGCTTCCGTACTACTCCTCCTCTGATCTCAAGGTGACGGACGACGGCTTCGAACTTTCTTTCATCAGTTCATTGCTTTTCACCCAAGGGGGGACGGAGTTGGATCCGGCGTCCTTGGAGCCGCTCAAAGTGCTTTCAGAAGTGCTGCGGGTGGCGGGAGGCAATTACCTCATCCGGGTCGAGGGTCATACCGACGATACCCCGATGAGAGGCAAGATCCCGTCAAACTGGGAGCTTTCCGCACTTCGGGCCTCCTCGGTCGTACGGACCCTCCAGGGCTTGGGTTTCGCCCCGGCTTCGCTTCAAGCCATCGGGATGGGGGATTCACGCCCTTTGCTTCCGAATCGGGACGAGAAAGGGGTGCCGATCCTCGCCAATCAGTTGGCTAATCGGCGGGTCGTGATCAAAGTGATCATCATCAAGGAGACGAAGGGGTTGCCGAAGCGCTTGGAGGACAAGGGTCCATCGGACGCGCAGCCCGCATCTTCTTGAGGGTCGCCTCGGCCAAGTTGCGCTCGTGCTCTTGGACTTTCTTCGTGCTGAGGAGTTGGTCGAGTCGTTTGATCGAGTCCTCGACCGGCATGAGTCCGAATCCTTCGATGGCGGATCTCCGAACGTCCGCCGAAGCATCCAACGAAGCACGTCCGGCGAGCAGCTCAAAACGGTCAGCCGGACAAGTGATCGGAAGCGACTGGAGATAGGCTTGCTTGGACTCCGCTGGAGATCGAGGGGATTGAAGGAGCGCAGCGTGATTGCGCTCGAGCCAAGGGTCGCGGAGCCTGGCCAGCTCGATGAGCGCTGGTGTGAGAAGCTCACGTGGCTCGCCTCGGATGATCCACTCCGTGATGAGCTTGCGGGCGGTGGGCTCGGTCTCCGCCAGCTGGACGACGAGCATGTGACCGATCTTCGAGCTGCGTGAACAAGCGACGAGCCCTTGAAGGGCACGGGTGCGATCGGGACCCTGGGAGATTTTCACGAGAGAGGCCCACGCTTCGGTTTTTTCGAGGGGGGAGCCGGAGTCGATGATCTTCTTGAGTTGCGTTCGACGTTCCAGGGAGTCCCTCGTGCCCAAGGACTCGATGGTTCGGAGCCGGAGAGCGGGATTCTCGGAGCGCAGACCGATGCCGATCAGGCGGGCTTCCGCGCGGGAGTCGTCGTACTGGCCCAGGGCCTCGATCAACGCCATTCGCAAGGGAGTGGGCGCGTCGCGAAAAGCTTCCGTTTCCGTGTTCAGGAGCGCGTACTCGAGGGCTTCGGGCTTTCGAGCCCGTGCCATGCGGATCATGGCCGAGAGCTTCAGGCTTAAATCGGCGCGCGTTCCCGGTGTCAACGCTTCCTGATCGGCCTGAAGGCGTCTCGGTGCCGCTTGGATGTCGGGATCCGCGGCGTCCCTGACTTTGCGATAGGTCTTCAAATAACCCCAGGAGGCGAGGCTGATTCCGAAGACGATCAACCCTAGCCGAATCGACCACTGCTTCACAGGTTCTCCGCCCGCTCGCCGTTGACGAGGACGCTGAAGAACTGAAAGCCCGATTTGAACTCTTTTTGAGACTTCACTCTTGGAAAAAAGATCATGGCGGCAGTTTTGTTGCCCCCGTCGCAGACGAAGAGCAAGCTTAGCCCGCTTTCGGCGATGTGGTGAAGGCCGAGTCCCGCACCGACTTGGTCAGTCTGATTCGCGTAATTCTGGCCCCGGTAATCCTTGGCGAGCAGTTCGATGATCCGACCCTTTGCAAGGCTCCCAAACTGGTCGGTGACGCTGACGGCTCCGTATTGTTCACAAATCATCACTTCGGCTTTGACCCGCTCACGAGCGTTCATCGCAAAAAGTTCCGAGCGGTCCTGTTGGTTGCGGTAGTGCCGGAGCGCATTGTCCACCGGCGCGTCGAATATGGCGTTCATCAGAAGCTCGTCGGTCGCGGTCGAGACCAGATTCGCCAGGCGGTCGGGGAGCCCTACCTGGGCCAGGTGACTTTCGAGCAGTTCGACGAAGGGGACTTTTTGACTGGAGTGGGTGATGTCGATGTCCCGTCGCATGCTGCCTTCAGGAAAGTACTGGTGGATCCCCAAAGGCATCGGACCGAAAAGGACCGGCAACACGCGTTTGTAGATATCGAGGGTGTAGTCGGGATACCGGCGAAGGATGAAGTGGGAGAACTGCTTTCCGTCCAGGATGGGAAAACGGCTGATCTTGCTCGAACTCAAATAGAAGACCCGATTCGCGGTCGCGTGCCGGCTGACGATCGGGCCGGCATGGGCAAGCGTACCCGCTTGGTCGATGTCCCAGAACAGGTAGGCGTTGGGTTGGAGTCGGAGTCTTCGCTCGAGGTCGACATGGTCCTCTACCCGGTAAAGGATGAACCGATTCTCCTCGCAAAGGCGCGTGAAGAATTCGGCGTCTTCAGGCTGGTCGGAAAGAAGAACGACGTCGATCGCCATCAAGCTTCATGTCCGCTCGAGGAACGCGAAATACTCTTCCGGCATATCATCGAACTCCGCTCCGCAACCATCGGCGGGAGGCTGCGCGCATTTGATCTTGGGAGCCTGCATGTTGGCCTTCTTAACGCTCTCGGGCGTGAGGAGGGCCGCAAGCTCCTTGTTGCACTTGCCACAGATGTAGGGAGCGTAAAATGAGGCGATTTCGCCGGTAGGAATGAAGTTGGAAATCATGTTGACCTGCTCGACCAGGCAGGAGTTCACTTCCAAGAACTTCAGCTTCACACCCTTTTGGCGCAGGCCCGAGAAGTACTGGATCCAGCCTTTCACTCCCACGGAGTTGATCCGAGTGACCCCTTTGCAGTGAATTTGGAGTTCGCCGGTCGGACTTCCGAGTGCAACCTGGAAGTTGGCGTCGGGGCCGATGTCGCCCGCGAATACCGCCATCATCACGTTCGGGGACACGTCTTTCTTAGTGATGTTGAGCATCTTAATAAAAATTATGTGGCTCGCGACTCCGACTGCCAAGTAAAATCAGTGGGACGAACGGTTCTCAGCGCGACCCGCGCCGGCGAAAAGTCGCGAGGTCGGCAGGCGCGGAACCGACCGACCAACTGTCAAAAATGCCGAGCGTGGCGCCATCCAGCTTGAGGACACTGAGGGAGTTGGAGGATCCCGCGTTGACGACCATGGCAGAGTTGCCGTCGGAAGAAATCTGCATCGATGTCGCTTGGTCCCCCGGCGTTTGGGAGTTCGTGAAGGTGAGGACTCCGTCCGATGCACTGTAGCCGTAACCGTTGACAACGCCGGTCGTGAAACTTCCGACGAGAAGCATGTCCAGGAAAGGATGGATCGCCAGGGCGATCGGAGAGGTTGGGACGGCATGGGTGACCGGAGCGCCCAGGCTGGCGCTCGATTCGATGTAGGGGTAGCTCCGAATGGAGGAGTTGGTCGGATCAGCGTCATTGCCCACGAATACCCACGCCCCATCGCGCGAGATCACCACCGACTCGGGGAAAACTCCGGTTGCGACCGAGGTACCCGCAGTGGGTGCGCCTGTCGATGGATTGAGAGAAACGGGTACGAGCGTGTTGGAGGTGTATCCCGCGACTAGGAGCGAGCGCCCGGAAGGGCTCAGGGCGGCGGCACGGGGGAAGGTCCCCGCTGTCACTTGGGATTGAAGTGCTGGAAATCCCGTCGCGTCCGAGTAGGTCAGAAACTTGACATTGTTGGTGTTGGCTTGGTCCAGTGCATAAAGGGCATTGAGAGAGGGGTGGGTGAGCAGCCTTCGAAAACCGCTGCCGATCGCGAGTTTGCTGCGATAAGTGAGAGCGCCGCTTTCAGCATCGATGGCCATTGTCATGATGGAGCCGGTGGAAGCGCTTCCGGCAAATAAAAAGCGTCCTTGGCGGTCGATGGCGAGGGAAGTGGGCGGATCGGGCAAAGTAACATCGCCCAACTGGACCGTGTTCTGGCTTTTCGAGTCGATCCTGAAAGCAGAAAGGGTGCGATCGCCGGTGTTAGCGACATAGGCGCGCAGCGTGGAACCCAAGAGCGGTCCGGCCACGCCGTTGTTTTTTCCGCAGCCCACGAGCGCGATGAGTATCGCTCCTCCGAAATGCAGGCGCGGGGAGAGGTTCCTAGAAAAGCTCATAGGACACCGTAACGCCGATTTGTAGGAGCTTCAAAGGTTCAGTGAGGTCACGCGTGTCCACGTGAGAAATCGTCCGGGTACCGAACTTTAAATACTCGATCCCCAGTCCAAATTTCGCCTTCTTGACGTAGGAATCGATCCGGTGCATCGCCTCCAGCTTGAACCCCAAGCCCTTTCCATAGCTCCATTGCTCGGCTTCGTCGGTCGGAGTCGAAAGGACGTAGTCCCCGCCGATTTGGAGATTGAAGTGGAGTTGCCACTCGGGTGGAAAATACACGGTGACAGAAGGTGAAAGCCAGCTGAACCGGTGACCCCGCATGTTGCCGACGTCGTCGGAAACTGCAGAATACTGGCCGATGAACCGGTATTCTGCGTCAAGCCCCAGGCATAGGGGCACCTTGAAATCCTCACCCCAAGCGATCGAGGTACGGTAGCAAGGGCGGAAGCCGAGACCTGTCGCGATGAGCATCGGGCTGGGGGTGTGGGTGTAAACGGTGGGACGCGAAACCGAAGTCGACAACGCGACGTCGAGAGCCGCCCAGCGGGGCAGCCAAGGCTTCTTGGGTGTCGGGGCGGATCCTCGATTGGGCCCGGTCGAAAGTGAACTGCGAGGAGAGCGAGAAGGAGAGGAGCGTCCGGTTGAAAGGGGAG
>JAYVNB010000037.1:0-2266 GCA_043759365.1 Bacteriovoracaceae bacterium
GCGGAACAGACCCAGCAGTTGATCGAAATTTCTGAAAAGGGTCCGCAGTCGATCGGGCAGAACCCGAAGACCGGCGAAGCCATTTACTGCCTGACTGGGCGGTTCGGACCTTATGTGCAGCTCGGAGAAGTGAGCGAGCTGGTCCCGAAGCCTCGGCGGGCCTCGATTCCGAAGGGCTTCGATCCGAAAACCGTGACGATCGATGACGCGATGAAGTGGTTGTCTTTGCCGCGCGATCTGGGAATGCATCCGGTGAAGCAGAAGCCGATCCAATGCAATGCCGGGCGTTTCGGGCCCTATGTCGTTTGCGACGGCGACTACCGTTCCTTGAAAAAGGAAGATGACGTTTACGTAGTGTCCCTCGAGCGGGCGCTTGAGCTCCTCGCCCAAGAGAAGAAAGGTCGCGCGACTGCGGCTCTGATTCGTGAAGTGGGTCCCCACCCCAAGGACAAGAAAACCATTGGCCTCTACGAGGGGAAATACGGACCCTACGTGAAACATGGGACGAAGAACGCGTCGCTGCCGAAGGATTCTGATCCAGCGGCATTGACCGTGGAGCAGGCTGTCGAACTTTTGGCCGCGCGCAAGGGCAAGAAGAAGTAGGCCCGCCTAGGGACGTAGAGTGACGAAGAAAGCTTCTTCAGTCTATCGGAAGAATAGGACTGTTAAGATAAGCACAGCTTCGGATGCTTTTTGATGACTTTTTGTGTCATAATCTGAAGGTTATGCGGCTCGTCAGCTATTCGATTTTCTCAAAACCCCTGAGTCGACTCGCCCTGATCGGGTTGGTGTCGGCTTGTGAGTCGCTCCCGCCTCAAAATCAAATGAATGAGGGCGCGAGCGTTGCGGTGGTCGATACTCCTCAAGACACCAGCAACTCCCCGGACCACACGGTCTGTGATCCTTTCACGGATAACGCCTCCCATGTCGGATCCAGTTTGGACCTCGGACTGGTCGCATCGATTCATTACATTGCGCCGGGACAGCCTCTCTTATCCTCGGCTGCGGACTATCGGGACCACGCGACGCCTCTCGACGCGACGCTTTTTCTCTCGCAGCTGAATATTCCGACCCGGGCCTTCGACCTGGGCTTCGTCACTCAGGCGGGGCAGCTGATCCAGACTCCCGAGGGCAACACGCTCTACGAATATTTCTCGATCCATGCGGATACCGAGATCCAGCTTGCCCCCGATGAGGCTCCGGGTTCGTATCAGTTCGCGCTCCTAGCCGATGATGGAGCCGTCCTGAACATCGACGAGGGCACAGGCCTCCATCCGGTCGTGAACGATGATGGGGTTCATCCCACCCGACTCGGCTGCGCGACTCAGGCAGTCCAGATGAGTGCGGGAGTCACGCTTCCCGCGCACATTGATTATTATCAAGGTCCTCGCTACCACATCGCACTCGCGCTTCTCTGGCGCGAGTGGACCCCGGATCCCGGATTCAATCCCAACGACGTGGAATGCGGACAGGCCGGCAACAGTCGCTATTGGAATTCGGGTACGGTTCCTTCAACTCCCCAGGCAGCTTTGACCGGTATGCTCTCCCGCGGGTGGAAATTCCTTCGCCCCGAGAACTATGTGCTTCCTCGAAGCATTCGCTCGAACCCTTGCACCCAAGTCCAGCCCCTTTTGACCTTCATCACTGCGCATCAGCCGTCCGGTATCCTGAGTCGGACCGATACGGCACAGTTCACTTTCAGCGCTAACAAGGCAGGCTCCCGCTTTGAGTGCTCCTTGGATGGCTCCGTCCCAGCGGCCTGCACTTCGCCCCAGTCCTCTTCGGGCTTGTTGGACGGCGATCACCGGTTTCAGGTCTGGGCCATTGACCTCCGTGGATTCAGGGATGCAGCGGGTGCCGAGTACCGTTGGACTGTGGATTCCGTTGCACCTATGATCCTCTCGGTTCAAGCGACAGCGGCTCGGACGAGCCTGACGTTGACTTGGACGACCGGTGAAGCCGCGAGCACGAAGCTGCTTTGGGGAACGAGTGAGCCTTTGGCCCAGCTTGTTCCGGATGATGGCGTTTACTCGACTTCCCACTCGGTGACCTTGTCGGGCTTGATCGCGAACACGATCTACTTGTTTCGGCCGGCCGGTTTTGATCGTGCCGGCAATGCCGTGGTGCCCGAGACCACGAACTCGACTCGAACCACGCGCTAGTTCTCACCAGCTGCCTCCCTAGCCTGTTGATCCCGCATCCGCGGGCGGCATCTCAGTCAGCCTCTGATTGTGGAAGCGCTGATAGATCGCCAAATGGTGGACCA
>JAYVNB010000038.1:0-7165 GCA_043759365.1 Bacteriovoracaceae bacterium
GACCAGATCGACATCTATTGCAAGACGGATACTTCGCCGACTTTTGTACTCACCGCTACGGTCCGGAACGTCCTCCTGACCTCGGTCAACCTGAGCGGCCTCGCTTCAGGCTCGATCTATACTTGCCGGACGGCGCTTGAAATGGGCGGTTTCGTCGACAATAACACGACCACCGTCACTTTCACTCCAATCGGCTCGGCTACTTCGCTCTCGTTCACCACCCAACCTGGCAGCGGCACGGCCGGGGTGGCGGTCGTCCCCCAGCCGATCGTTCAGATCCTCGACAATAACGGCAACGTCGTGTCGGCGGGGCCGGACTCCTCGGCACTGGTCTCGCTTTCGCTCGCCACTGCCTCTCCCACCCTAGGAACCGTACGCGGGACCGTCAGCATGCCTGCGGTGCGCGGTGTAGCCGACTTCACTGGCAAAGGAATCAATCTCCGCGAATCCGGAATCAAGATCCTCACCGCGACCAAAGCGGACACTTCGTCGTTAACCAATGGAAGCGGCCCCCTGAGTGCGGACTCTGCCTCGTTCACGATCGCGCCCGATACAGTTTCGGCGACTCTCTCGACGATGACTCTCACTCCGGTGGGACCGGCACTTGTCGCTGACGGCGCGGCCAGTTATACCGCCACCATCTCCCTCAAGGACCAATACGGCAACCCGATCGCAGGAGTGAAGCCCATCATCGCTTCGACCGATGCCGGGGATACTTTGACCCAGCCGAGCGTCGTCACCAATGCTGCCGGTACTGTAACGGGTGCAATCAAGACGATCATCGCAGGCACCAAGACCCTCAGCATCACTTCTCCCGCCGGTCTCGGCGCAGTGACCGCAACCGCTCAGTTCGTTCCTGGCCCCGCCACGAAAGTGGCTTTTCAGATGCAGCCCGCGAACTCTCCCGCTGGCCCCGGTGCGATGAACGAGATTAAAGTGATGATCCAGGATGCCAAGGGCAACGTCGTCACTTCGGGCGCGTCCTCGACCGCGAGCGTCTCGGTCTCGATTTTCACAAACCCGGGCGGAGGCGCCCTGAGCGGCACGGCCACATTGAGCGCGGTCGGCGGCATCGCTGACTTCGTCGGCCTCGGAATCGACAAGACCGGTACAGGTTATAAGCTCGTCGCGAATTCCCCGACCCTCAGCACTTCTTTGAGCAACGCCTTCAACATCACGGCGGGCGTCCCTTCGAAACTGGCCGTCAATGGTCCGAGCACCGTGATCTCCGGCGCTTGCAGCACCGCTTTCACCGTGGCCTTCCAAGACTATGCAGGCAATCCAGCCAACGCGACTGCAAACACCACCATCACCTTGAGTGGACTGGGATCCGCCACCCTCTATAGCAGCAGCACCTGCACTGGCACGCCCCTCACCACTTCGATGACCTTCGCCAGCGGTTCCAACATCAAGACCGTCTACTTAAAAGACAACCACGGTGAGAGCCTGACTTTCACGGCAAACGATCCTTCCACGGTCATGACCCTGTCCACTAAGGTCGTGAACATCCTTCCCAACGGCATCGCGCTCACTTCGCCTGCGACTGCGATCTCCGGAAAATGCTCGAGCTCTTTCACGATCACGTCCACCGGCAACGATGGGTTGGCGGCGAAAGTCGCAGCGAGCACTTCGATTCAAATCACCGGTCTAGCGGGAACTTCGGGAGCTCTTTTCGCAGCCACCGACTGCTCAGGAACTCCTGTGGGCTCCACAGTATCCCTCGCTGCCACCACGAGCAGCACGACCCTCTACCTCTTGGACCCGAAGGCTGAGGCGCTGAGCTTGACGGTGAGCGACCCCGCAGCGGTGATGGGCACGACTTCGAGTCTCCAGAACACCAACGTCCTCGCCTCGGTGATCAACTTCACTGGACCTGCGACAGTCGTATCAGGACAGTGCTCGACCGCCTTTTCGGTCAAGTTACGGGACTCAGCGGGCAATAACGTGAACGCGCCTGCCAATAAAACCCTGACCCTCAATGGCATCGGCGGTAGCCAAGGGGCTTATTACGCTTCGAGCGCCTGCACGGGAGCTCCTCTCGGCACGACGCTCATCATTCCGGCGAATGCCTCGAGCGCCACGATCTACTTCAAGGATCTCGCTTCGGAGAACTTCACGCTTTCTGTTTCCGATCCGAGCACCGATCTGACGGTCAAACTGGATCCTTCCGCCGCTCTTTCCTTCAAAGTTTCTCCCTCCGCTCTCGTCATGACGGGCCCCGCTTCGGTGAAAACCAGCCTCTGCGCAGGCCCATTCACGCTCACTGCCCAGGACGGTGCCGGAAACCCCGCTAACGTCCTCTCGGCCATCACCGTTGCCCTCGGGGGCGGCGGTTCCGGCGGGACCTTCACTTCAGACAGCGCCTGCTCGACCCCGATCACTCAAGTGGTCTTCAGCGTCGGCACCAACACCCAGCAGTTCTATTTCACTTCTCTCGCGGCCGCCACTAGCCCCACCCTCACCCTCACGGGGACGGATGCAGGCAGTGTCCTCAGTCAGGCCACTTTAGGCTTCACCGTTTTACCGGCCCGCGCCTGGATCGGGAGCAAGGGCGTGTTCCAGTGGTTTCAGACGGGTGGCGTCCCCATGGTGCCGAAGTTCGACAACCTAGCCGGCACGACTCGCTCCATCCACTTCGACTCGACGAAAACCTACCTCTACATCGCCGATTGGAACGGCGGACGCGTCCACAAGTTTCAGTACGCCACGGGAGCCTACGTCGGCTGGATCGGCACGATCGGCGGCGGCGTGATGACGGGTAGCAACGTCAACGGCACCATCGCTAGCCAGTGCATCGCGGCCAGTTACGCCACTCCCGGGTGGTGCACGGGCGGCTACGCAGGGAACGACGGAAACGGCCAAGGGGGACGCATGAGCAACCCTTGGGGTCTGACCGATGACGGGACCCACTTGTACGTCGCCAACTACAACGGCCACACCATCCAACGCTTCAACCTCGTGACAGGAGCTTTCGAAGGATGGATCGGTCGCCCGAGCGCGCAACCCACCGGCCCCGGTACTCCTGACCTGACTAACACCTGTTCGACCATGCCGCTCAACACCACGACTCCCGGCTGGTGCAAAGGGGGCACGACCACCTACGCTTTCAACGCAGGTAACGGAACAATGGTCTATCCTCGAGCCCTCACCTACTCCGGCGGGTTCTTGTACGTCGCCCAAGGCAACTCCATCAATCGCTACGACGCCGCCACTGGAGCCTTCAAAGGTTGGGTCGGACGCGTTTACTCCTCGCAGCCTACCGGCCCTGCTTTCGACGTCAGCAATGCCTGCGCCTCCACCGCAGTCAACGCCTACACTCCCGGCTGGTGCATGGGTGGAGGGAACCAGGGCGGTGACGTCCGCTCGGGAGCCATCCAGAACATCAACGGTCTTTGGGCCGACAGCACCCAGAACATCCTCTTCGTCGCTTCGAGCGACTACGGCTCGATCATGAAGTACTCACTGAGCTCAGGCGCGTTCCTCGGAGTGCTGTTCCAAAGCATCGGCTTGTCTGGCGTCAACTCCATCACGACCGACGGCACCACGTTCTACATCGCGGATTCCACTCGGCTCTCGAAAGTGGACATCTCCTCCGGCATCCTGACCGGCTGGATCGGCAAAGTCAGCACTTCTCCGGTGGCCGGCAATGCCGGTTGCTCAGGACGCGCTTCGAACACCATGACCCCCGGCTGGTGCGCCGGCGGTTCCGCTCGTAACGGCCTCGACGAAGGCGCGTTCACGAACCTCGCTGCCATCGAGATGGACGGGAACGGAAACCTCATCACGGGAGAAGTGTCGAACAGCTTCAACCGCCTGCAGAAGTTCAACCTCGCGACGGGAGTCTACCAAGGACAAGCCGCGTGGATCGGAAGCAGTCCCGCCCGGTGGACGACTGCGATGAACGATGCGGACAGTCAAGGCTTCGATGATAATTCGCTCGCCAATCCCACTGGGATCACCCAGGACGGGACTTACATCTTCGTTGCCGAATCCGGCTCCGGCCGCATCAAAAAAATCCTGAAATCGACCGGCCAGACGACGGGTTGGATCGGTGGCATGATCACGACCCCGCAAGGCGGCGACGCGGCTTGCATCGGCGCAACTCCGAACACGTTCACTCCTGGCTGGTGTTTGAAGACGATTCCCGTCCCTCGCTCCCCGGATGACCTGTTCAACAATCTGATCCCCCAGACGGTCAGCGGCCTCATGCCTCGCCCTTCGGGTCTGGCCAGCGACGGTACCTACCTCTATGTCACCGATTGGGACTGGCATCGAATCAGTAAATACAAGATCGCGGATGGATCCTTGGTCGGCTGGATCGGCGGTATTTCGCAGACTCCGGCATCGGGTTGCACAGGCGTCGCCGGTCAGTTCTCCGGAACCGGCTGGTGCGTAGGCGGCTTGGCTGCAGCTAGCGGCTCGGACGACGGCTACATGAACAATCCCGGCGGCATCTATTACAACGCCGGATATCTCTATGTCGCCGATCGGCAAAACCACCGGATCAGCCGCTTCAGCGCCGTCAACGGCACTTTTGCGGGATGGAAAGGCAAAGTTCAGACGGGCTATCCTCCGACGAGCGGCTGCACGGTCAACGGCAGCAACTACCCGACCACCGGCTGGTGCATCGGGGGACGCTCCGTCGGGGCCGGTACCGGCACCTCTGCGGCCGGTGGATTCCAGTTCGAATGGACTCCCAACATCACGGGCTCAGGCAACTACATTTACGTCTCGAACTTCTGGAACAGCCGCGTCGACAAATTCGACCTGAATGGAAACTTCATCGGAGCACTTCGCATTCGGATGGATATCGCGAACCTCATCTGGTCCAGCACGGTCACTTGGGGTTGGGAAGGCTGGTATCAGACCTCCCTTTCGACCGATGGGACTTCGCTCTACATCGGAGGAGATGGGCCCTTCGTCCAGAAACGGGCTCTCGGCACGGGTGCTCTCGTCGGCTGGAAAGGCGCGATCAGTGGGACCAACAGTCCGACGGGAGGAGATCCCGGCTGCGCCGGCGCCACAGGCACCACTCCCGGCTGGTGCCTGGGTGGAACCTGGATCGCAAGCACCACGATGGATGGTTTCACGAGTACCGCCTACTCCGTTTCGGACGGCGACTACCTCTATGTCACGGACGGTAGCAACCAGCGCATCACCCGGCTGGTGAAATAGAAAGAGGTGCTCCCCGAGAGCCGATTCCCCATGAGAAGCCTCCTGGTCTTCCAAAAGTCCGTCGCCGCCCTTCTCCTCATTTCCTGCGCCACGGGCTGCAAGGTGGGAGGAGGCTTGGCCGAGCACTCGCCTCTCTTCAATTTCGGACCCGGCGCAACGGTTCGAACGCCGGTCATTTATTCGCCGACCACTTCGACCGTGTACTCCAGACTCTCCACGCAGACCGTCACCGGCGGTTGCATTTCTGGCAACGTCGTCAACTTAGGCGGAGATGCTGTAGGCCAGCAGCTGTGCGTGAACTCCGCTTTCAGTTTCACCATCGGTAAGACCTTGGACGGCGTCTACTCTTTGCTTTTTAGCCAGACCGATCCCGCGGGCTCGGTTTCGAGCACTTCCTCGGTCCTTTGGGTGAGGAAGTCGAGCGTCTCGACGCCGCAAATCCTCATTCCCTCCACCAACCCTTACTCCTCGGCCGAGCCCGACCTCTCCCTCTCCGGCAATTGCGAGAACGGGGCGAGCATCACGCTTTCGGGCGACGCGACGGGCACCGGAACCTGTGCGAACTCCGTGTTCACCCTCAATATCCCCGAAGCAGTCGACGGAAACTACTCGTTCGCAGTCACGCAAACCGATCCAGCCGGAAACTCCGCGACCTCTTGGATGGTTTGGCGCAAGCATGCGGTCGCCGTCTCGCCGAGCGCACCGACTTTGGTGGTCCACAGTCCCCAGGTCTTCACTCCCACGGGCGGAACGGGCTCGTACGTAGCGACGGTTCAGACCAACAACTCCGGCGGAGTTCTCGATCCCATCACGAACACCTACACCCCCGGCGGAATCGGCGGCGTCACGGACACCCTCAAGTTCACTGACTCCCAAGGCGCGATCGCAACCGTCGCAGTTCTGACTACTGCCGCCTTGGCCGATCACCTGCTCATCGACGCCGGAGACGCCCAGTCACAGACCATCGGAACCTTGCTCACGACTCGCCCTCGGGTCAAAGTCGTTGATCGCTACGGCAATCCCGTAGCCGGAATCCAAGTCTACTTCAACCTCGTCAGCGGCGACTCCCGGCTCACCAGCTCTCCGATCCAGCTCTCGGACTCGGCGGGATTGGCGGCGGTCAATGTGAAACTGGGTTACTCCTCCGTCGCCAGCCGGCTTCGAGTCTCGAAATTCGGCGGCGCTTTTCCCGACTTGGCGACCTCTGGAAAGTCCTCCTTGACCTTTGTGGAGTCCACTACCACCTCCGGGACGAACAACTTCGGATTGACCTTCCCGACGGGACTGGCTCCCGCCGGTGCTGTCAGTTTCGACTTCAATGGGGACGGCAAGCCCGATCTCGCTGTCATCAACGCAGGGTCCTCGACCTTGTCCATCTACTTGGGAAAAGGGAATGGACTTTATTCGAATCCGGTCATCTACGCCACGTGCTCCACCCCGAAATCGATTGTCCAAGGCGATTTCAACGGGGACGGAAAAGCCGATCTGGCCGTCGCCTGCAGCGGCGACGATAAGATCGGGGTTTTCCTGGGTGTAGGCAACGGGACATTTTCCACCCGATCTGACTATGCCACCGCCACCACGCCGATTGCCCTGGCAGTCGCTGACTTCAATGGCGACGGCCGACTCGATCTCGCGGTCGTCGCCTATGGCGCCAATCTGGTCGCTATCCACCTGGGCCAGGTCGGCGGTGCTTTCGGGTCTGAATTAGACCTCCCTGTTGGCGTCAATCCCAGCGCGATCGCCCTCGCCGACCTCAATGCGGACGGGCGAATCGACGTGATCGCCACCAACCAGACGGATGGCACTGTGACAGTCTGGCTCAATTCCGGTGGGGGCGTTTTCGCATCGGGCGGAAACTTCCCCGTGGGCGGAGGCCCTGTCGCCATTTCCGCAGCGGACCTCAATGGCGACGGAAAAGTCGACCTCGTCGTCGCCAACTCCTTGGATGCGACCGTGGCATTTTTAGCGGGCAACGGGAACGGATCGT
>JAYVNB010000039.1:0-20524 GCA_043759365.1 Bacteriovoracaceae bacterium
ACTGCTTTTCATGGGACCGAGAAGTCGCAATCCGAGTGCCCATTCAGCTGCTTGGCTGTGGGCCTGTCACTTTGCTCAACAGCGTGGGGGGGCAGTTAGAATAGTCCTTGCCCTGCCGCTGCCCGCTTCGCTAAGGTGCGGCACGTCCTCCCAAGGAGAACGTCCCCCCATGAAGAAAAACCACCTGCTGACGCCGGGACCGACGCCCATCCCGGAATCCGTCTCATCGGTTTTCGCCCGTCCGTTGATTCACCATCGCACCCCCGCTTTCAAGGCCTTGTTTGAAGACGTCCAAGCGGGTCTGCAGTTTGTCTATCAAACCCGAAATCGAGTCTTGGTCTTAACCGCTTCCGGGACCGGAGCGATGGAGGCAGCGGTCTGCAACCTTTTCTCAAAAGGCGAAAAGCTCATCACGGTCAACGCCGGTAAGTTCGGCGCACGCTGGGCGGAACTCTCGCAAGCCTTCGGCCTGGGAGCCGTTGAGATTGAACTGCCACCGGGCGAAACCCTGGATCCCGCGCTCCTTCAAACCGTAGTCGACCAGCATCCCGACGCGAAAGGCATTCTATTCCAGGCCTCTGAAACCTCGACCGGCGTACGCATGCCGACCCGCGAGATCTGCGCGATAGCCCGCCATGCGGGCATGCTCTCCGTGTGCGACGCGATCACCGCCTGCGGAGTGTTCGAGCTCCCTATGGACGAATGGCAGATCGACGTCCTGATCACCGGCTCCCAGAAGGCCCTGATGATCCCTCCGGGACTCTCCTTCATCGCGCTCTCCGATCGCGCCTGGAGTGCGGTCGAATTCTCCAATCTCCCCAAATTCTACTTCGACCTGAAGAAAGAGAAAAAAGCCCAAGAAAAGAACCTGACCTCTTGGACTCCGGCGACGAGCCTGATCCAGGGTCTGCAGGAAAGCCTCCGGATGATGCGTGAAGAAGGGCTTGAACCCATCCACAAGCGCCATGACCTGCTGGCGCGTGCCACCCGGAGCGCCGTCACGGCACTGGGCCTCGAGATATTAGCCAAAACCTCCGCCTCCAACGCTGTCACGGCAGTGAAGGTCCCGGCCACCATTGCGGATGGGAAAAAAATCCCCAAGCTCATGCGAGAGCGCTACGGGGTCATTATCGCGGGCGGGCAAGACGAGCTCGAAGGCAAGATTTTCCGCCTTTCGCATTTCGGCTACTGCGACAAATTCGACATCACAACCGGCATCTCCTGCCTCGAACTCGTCCTCCATGAACTCGGCCACTCGGTCGAATTTGGCAAAGGCGTCGGAGCTGCCCTCAAAATCTTCTCGGAAGGATGAAAGCAATCATGAGCACCCGAAACGTCGTCGTCGTGGGAGCCCAGTGGGGCGATGAAGGAAAAGGAAAGGTCGTTGATCTGTATTCGACGAGTGCCGACTACATCGTTCGCTATCAAGGCGGGAACAACGCGGGTCATACGCTCGTCGTGAATGGGCAAAAAACCGTTCTCCACTTGATTCCCAGCGGAATCCTCCATCCAGGCAAAATCTGCTTGATCGCCAACGGAGTGGTCTTCGATCCCGGAGTCTTCTTCAAGGAAGTGGAGTCGCTCGTCCAGAGCGGTGTGTTCCAGGGAGTACCCCCTCAAAATGTGATTCGGGTCAGCGAGCGGGCCCATGTGATTCTGCCCTATCACCGCACCCTGGACCGGCTCCGCGAAGAGCATGCAGCGCAAGGCAAAGGTAAGATCGGTACTACCGTGCGTGGGATCGGCCCTGCCTACGAGGACAAGGTCGCGCGACGTGGGGTCCAGGTCATCGACCTCCTACGCCCAGAACTGCTCCGAGAAAAACTCGAACGCGCAATCGAAGAGAAAAACGTGCTCCTGCAACACCACTTCAAGTCGTCGGAACGCCTCGTGTTGGATACCCTCCTCCAGGAGTGCTTGGTGCTCGGAGAAAAGCTCCGACCCTACGTTGCCGACGTCCGCGCCATCCTCACGGAGGCTCTCAAGCAAAAGCGCCCGATCCTCTTCGAAGGCGCCCAAGGCACGCTTCTCGATGTCGACCACGGGACCTATCCCTACGTCACTTCAAGCAACACGGTTTCAGGCGGAGCCCTCACGGGATCCGGCGTGGGCTTCGGGATCCACCCCCAGGTCATCGGCATCACCAAGGCGTACACGACTCGGGTAGGCGCTGGACCTTTCCCGACGGAGATCGAAGAGAGCGAGCGCAGCACAGCAGATCGCATCCGGCAGGTGGGTAACGAGTTCGGTGCCACCACCGGCCGCGCCCGTCGCACGGGCTGGCTCGATCTGGTCGCACTTAAATATGCGGTCGAAGTGAACGGAATCACTGGACTGGCCCTGACTAAAGCGGACGTGCTCCAGGGGTTCGACCACGTCAAGGTCTGCACTTCCTACCGCCTCGGTGGAAACACGGTCCACGATCTACCCGCGTGCGTGGAAGATCTCGAAAGGATCGAACCGGTCTACGAGACCCTTCCCTGCTGGAAGCCCTATGTTCCGTCGGCGGTTCGAGGCCTTACGGACCTGCCCGAGGAGCTTCGCAGCTATATGCGATTCATTGAGAACTTCCTCGGAATTCCAATCGTATTGATGAGCACCGGCCCGGGACGCGAAGAAACGCTCATTTTGCAGGATCCTTTCAAGACCCCAGCGGTCTGAAACTTTTTTTGGATTTCCGCGACTGGAGCGTTGCGCTCCCCAAAAGTCTCTGGTAAATCCTCGATCTCTGTTAAGGACGAGTCGTTAGCTCAGTTGGTAGAGCAGTACACTTTTAATGTACGGGTCGATGGTTCGAGTCCATCACGACTCACCACTTTTTTTCAAAAGTGGTTTCAAGAGTTCAATTTTCCTAACAGCCCCCGCCATCATCATTTATCGGAAACGCAGTGATCACCGCCCAAGACTTATTTGTCGTAGGTTTCCTGGTTTTCCTCGAAGGCATTCTTTCAATTGATAATGCTTTGGTCCTGGCGATGCTGGCTCGGGACCTACCCAAGCCTCTCCAAAAAAAGGCGCTGACTTACGGCCTGATCGGCGCCGTCGGCTTTCGCCTCATCGCCCTCTCCCTGGTGCAGTTCCTGCTGAAATGGACCTGGGTGAAGTTCGTCGGGGGCGGCTATTTGATCTTCATCGCTCTCAAGCACTTCCTCACGCGAAGCCCGCAACAGGAACCCGACCAGACGCGAGCAAGCGTTCGCTCGAGTTTTTGGCGCATCGTCATTGTGATCGAACTTACCGACATCGCATTTGCAGTGGACTCCATTTTGGCGGCGATCGCCCTGACCACCCGCTTTTGGGTTATTTTCACGGGCGGATTCATCGGCGTCGTCCTGATGCGGTTCGCAGCCAGCCAATTCATTCGGATCCTGGATCGTTTTCCTCGATTCGAGGACACCGCCTACTTGCTCGTGCTCACAATCGGGATCAAGGTCGGCCTCGAAGGATTTGCGCTTCCCGGACTCGACTTTCACTCGGCGTCCAGCCCTTGGTTTTGGGGATTCTGGGGAGTCATGTTCGCTTGCATCGCGTACGGATTGCTTCCTACTCGAACCCAGAACCCCGGACCTGAATGACCCCCTCTTAGAAACGCAGGTTCAGAGAGCCCGTAGCAGAGGATTTCAATGGGAGTTCTAGACGATAGAGGTCCTGACTTTGGACAAAAACGGAATAGGTTTCTGTGTCCCGATCTGCTGACACTTTGACTTGAACCCCACTGGGGGACTCTCAGTCATTGCCTGCAATCGATCTACGCCGTTCGATTGCGCCACGCCTCTGGGCCAGTGAGCGAAAGTCAGGCGCTTTTTCGCTGAACCAACCGCCTCGGAAATTTGGCTGAAAACAAATTGCCCCGACCCTGCAAAGCCTCGATCAAGCTCACATCGCCGCCATGAAGTTGCGCAATCTGTCGGGAGATGAACAAGCCCAGACCCAGCCCACCCAGTCGCGCTGTGCGCTGAGCTCGCTCGAAAGGCTGAAATATCCGGCTTCGATCGGCTTCTGGAACAGCAGGTCCTTGATCGCGGACCGTGAGGAGGGTGTTCTCTTCGTCCTGCTTCATTTTGATCCAAACCACTCCGCCCTCGGGAGAGAAACGGATCGCATTCATCCCGAGGTTCGTGATCACTTCCTCGAACCGCACCGGATCGAGCCAAGAAAGCACGGAAGCGTCGCACTCGACTTGAATCCGGACACCGGCGTCCTGAGCGATAATCGCGAGACGCGACTGGACGGTGTCGCGCAGAATAACTGCCGCATCGCACTCGGAAGGCTCAACCATGAATCTTCCGTTCTGGATTCGGGAGACATCCAGAAGCCCATCGATGAGTTCGTTGAGGCGCTCCACCTGTCGAATGACGATCTTAAAGAAGGAACGCTGCTTCTCCTGCTCGGGAGTCGAGACCGCATCTTTCTTCGGACGAAGCATCCTCTCCTGAAGTTGAAGGATCCCGTAGATCGAGGTCAAGGGCGTCTTGAGTTCATGGGAGGCGATCGATAGGAACTGATCGCGCAACACCAAGGCATTCTCCATGTGATTCATGCCCGCAAGACTCGCGCAGTGGGCAATGGCAGCCAATAGTGCGAGTTCCTGCCGGGGATTCAGAACTTTTTGTGATCCGACGAGAATCCAACCGAATTCCAGCCGCTCGCGCGACTCGCGGGCTGCTCCTTCGGAACGGATCTGACTCAGGATCGGCACCATCGATAGGAAAGGGGTTGAATCGTTCGCATTCCAAGGAGAGCTACCAGAAACTTGGAGCTGGCGGATCTGCACGCCTTCCTGCTGGCGAGCGCTCGGATGGGCTTTCAGCTGCTCGAGGACAGCCTCCCGCGAGACTTCAACAAAAGTGCCTGCGGATCGAGCCCCGAGCTCAGGGGTCCAGAAAACCACGAAAGGAACCTCCAGGATATCACGAACACGTTCGGCGATCACATTGCCCTCGCTCTCTTGGCGCGGCCATTGAGCGACGGTCCTGAAGAACTGGCTGAGTTTCAGCGATTCCACAGGAGTTAAATAACACCCTTTTGGGATTAGCAGGCGCGCGTCATCGCAAATAGTTGAGTGTCGCCGCAGCATGAGGGTCAAGCGGCCTGCACTTTCTGCCGATCCGTCAACGATGAAGCCAGCACGCCGCGACGGAAAGTTGACGCAATCCGAGGACCAGACCCGCCGTCTGATCGCGTCGACTCCCGATCGCCCTCTCAAACTCGTGCCGGTTCCTTCACCCGGCCCAGATGGAACGAAAGCACAAAGCTTCTCGCTCTGGACTGGATTCCTCATGGGCTTGGGATTCGCTGCCTGGGCTGGCTGGAGTGTTTCGCCTGAAGCTCCATCCGAGTTTTTCCCAGAACGCTCTCTCGCCTCCGGCCAGTCCGTTCAGTCCGAGAGGGATCCTACGCCCGCACCCCGTCTTCCGAAAAAAGCCTCGAGGAACCCTCGGCGGGCACCCGCCTCCATCGCCTCCAAGGAGCGGCGCGAAGATGAAAAATAGACTTACCCAGTCAAATGCCCGTGATTTCGCGAATCTTTCGCCCCAGGGTCGGGGAATCGAACGGCTTGACCACATAGTCGGTGGCACCCGCATCCAAAGCCTCCGAAACATGTGCGGGATCACCCTGAGCGGTGACAATCAAAAAATGAACGTCACGCGTGTGCGGGGAGCTGCGCACCGCGCGAAGCAGATCCACTCCCGACATGTGGGGCATGTTCCAGTCCGCGATCACCAAGTCGATCGGCGGCTCGCTTCCCTCGATCGTCGACCGGATGAGCTCCCAAGCGAGATCGCCATCCTCGGCCTCGATGACGTTCTGGTGACCGGCTTCTTCGAGCATGTTTCGCAGAATCAGGCGAACGGCGGGCATGTCGTCCACGATAAGGATGCGAAGAGACTGAGCCATCCCGGGGTTTTACCATGAAAACCAGGCTATGGTTGTTTCAAATCCCTCTCGTCGCCCTCTTCACTTTCTTGTTCTATGTCTCCGAAGCCGGAGTCCAAGGCGAACTTCACAGTGAATTCCTCCGGGACAAGGTGTTTCCGAGGCTTCGCACGATCGCGGGCATGCACACGAACGTGAAGTTTGGCATCCGAGGTACCAAACCCGTCCGAAACAATATCGTAATCATCGAGATCGACAACAACTCGATCGCCGAGCTCGGACGCTGGCCTTGGCACCGCAACTTGACCGCAAACCTGGTGGATCGAGCCTTCGACCTCGGGGCCAAAGTAGTTGGCCTGGATGCCGTGTTCTCGGAACCCGACGTGCGGATCACCGAAGATATCCAGAAGCTCCTCAACTTCGCCAAGATCGATTCCAAGGTCTCCCAATCGCTCGAAACTGACCTCCGACTGGTCGAAACCATCCGAAGGCATTCAGACAAGCTCGTCCTCGGCTACACGATCCCCAGCAAATGCCAACCCGCCTACGACAAACCGGAAGCCTGCCCGACCGAGGATCCACGCGCGATCGCAGGCGTTCCCGCCGGTTACGAAAAGTTCGGATTCGACCAAGTCAACGCCGACAAGAAATTTGATCGTCGCAATACCCCGCTCCTCTCTGGGTTCGAACTGTTGCCCAACTACGAAGCCTTCTCGGCTCCTGCGGCCCATGCCGGCTACTTCGACGCCCACCCTGACTTGGATGGGTACGTCCGTCGTACGTCGCTGGTCACTCTCATGAACGGGACTCCCTATCCCTCCCTCGCGCTCGAAATGGCGAAAGTGGGCCAGAAAGAGGAGCTCGCGATCGACCTCGATTCGCGCCACTTGGTGAAGCGCATCGGCTTCGTGAATTCAAAACGGAACATCCCGGTCAGCCCGATCGGCGTCATGGACATCAATTTCCGGGGTCCTGCCTACCATTTCGATTACATCAGCGCGCTGGACGTACTGCATCCAGAAGCCGACGACGAGGCCATCCGCAAACTCGCTTCCGAGCAGTCCCAAAACGATCCGAAAGTCGCATTGCAGATCATCAAGGACCAAACCGAGATGCGCGATAAGGCCAGAAAAATCCGTGAAAAAATGAAGGATGCCTACGTCCTGATCGGCCTTTCAGCGCTGGGAGTGTTCGACATGCGCGCATTCCCCTTCGACTCCAACACCCCAGGGGTGGAGGGCCATGCCAACATCCTCGACAATCTCTTGAGCGGGGACCCCCTCGTCTACGGTTCAAGTCGACGCGCATCGCTCGTGATTTTCCTCCTGATGACGGTGGGAGCATTGCTCTTCGCTTTCGCCACCGAGAAGCTCGAGTCAGTGGCCGCCATGATCCTTTTCATCACGGTTTTCGGGGGCGGCAGCCTCATCGACAACAAACTACTTTTTGAGCGCAACGAGAACTTCAATACCAGCCTGATCGGCATCGAGCTTCTCCTGATCTTCATGATGACGATCGCCGCGAAGTACGTCCTCGAAGAGAAAAACAAGAAGTTCATCCGCGGGGCTTTTTCGAAATACGTGGCTCCGACCATCGTCGACTCGATCCTCAAGGACCCTTCCAAACTCTCGGTGGGGGGCGAAAAAAAAGACCTCACCATTTTGTTTTCCGATATCCGTGGCTTCACCACTTTTTCAGAAAGAATGGACGCCAAAGCACTGGCCCTGTTCCTGAACGACTATCTCGGGATCATGACCGACATCGTGTTCGCCTGCGACGGTACCCTCGACAAATACATCGGGGACGCCGTCATGGCGTTCTGGGGCGCCCCCCTGGATCAGCCCAAGCACGCCTACAACGCCTGCCAGGCCGCGATCAAGATGCACCAAGCCTTGGCAGCCAACTACGAACGCTTCAAGACCCAGTACGGCGTCGATGTCGCCGTCGGCATCGGAGTCAACTCCGGCTCGGTCAACGTCGGTAACATGGGGTCCTCCACCATCTTCGAGTACACGGTCATCGGGGACCACGTGAACCTCGCATCCCGGGTGGAAGGACTGACCAAGCACTACGGCGTCAAGATCCTGACGACCCGGTTCACTTTCGATGACATCGTCAAAAGTGGGCTCGAGATCCCTCAGCATCGGGTGCTCGACTTCGTGAAAGTGAAGGGAAAGAAGACCGCCGTCGAGCTGATCCATATCTTGGAGCGCGAGTATCCGGCCGAGGGGCTCACGCTCTTTGAACAAGGCCGAAAACACTACGCCGAACGCCAGTGGGACCGCGCGATCGACAAGTTTCGCGAGGCGTCACCCCTCCTGCGCTCCGTGAACGAGGAGGCGGACGGCCCCTGTCAAATGTATGTCGATCGGTGCCATGAACTCAAAGAAACCCCTCCGAATGCCGATTGGGATGGGAGCTGGGAGATGCATAGCAAATGAGTTTCCGGCGAAACACTTGATGGATGACTATGGCTGAACCCCTGCGCAAACCACCGATCCCAGCGAACGCGGCCCCGCCTCCGCAGAACCGCAAGCTCAAGAAGGGAGACCTACTCTTCGCCGAGGGCGAGAACTCCCGCGCCATGTATTTCCTCAAGAGTGGGATCATCCGCATCTTCAAGAAGAAAGGCGACTCCAACATCGAGATCGACACCGTCCACTCCGGTCAGATCCTGGGCGAGCTCGCGTTTCTCGACGGCAATCCGAGATCGGCATCGGGTGAAGCACTGACCGAATGCGAACTAGTCGAGATCTCTGGACCCACTTTCGCGGCAGTCCTGACCCATATCCCCGACTGGCTTAAAATCCTGCTCAAGACCGTGGTGACCCGACTTCGAAGCGCCAGTACCCGGATCCGGCAGCTCGAGTCGGCCAGCACCTCCTTCGACTATTCCGAGAAGGACGGCAAGCGCTCAAGTCACTATGTGTATCTTTCGGCCCTCGATGTCCTGAAACTCTCCAGCGCCGCCCTTCTGGTCGCAAGCAGGAACGGAAAGTCCTCCGAGAATGGCGTCGAACTCCGGATCACGCTCTTGAATCGCTACGCCAACCAGATCATGGGGATCCCGCTCGCTAAACTCACCACCTTCCTCGACCTCTTGGTCCAGACAGGCGTCATGAAGACCATCGAGTCCGGAGCCACTACCCAGTTCTTCCTGGAGGACTCCGATTTCCTCGAATCGTTCATTTTCTACATGAACGAGGAGAACCTGCTCGAGCCCTCCAAGCGACACGACATCTCGCTCCGGGGATTCATGATCATGGGTCTCGTCGCGAAGCACATTTCACTCGGTAAGCTCGACCCGAAAAGCGGGATGACATCCATCAACATCGCGGAAATGAAGAAACTCGCCACCCCCGAAAGCGGCAAGGAGCCCTTTCGGATGGATGACTTCTCCGAACTCGTGAAGCATGGCTACGCGACCAACGCCCAGATCCTTTCCGCGGACGAGGTCATCACGCAGATCCGGCCGGATGAGTTCATCAAGGCTTTCAAGTTGCAGAGGGTGGTCGTCACGCTCGCCTCGATCAACGAGCAAAAGCGCAAGGGTGGGAAGTGATCAAAACCCCTTCAGGATCTGGTGGACCTGCTTACGGTGAATCCCTTGATGGATCCCTGCCATGCAGTGCCACTGATGCGCAGTCAACGGGCCGAACCAAGGGTGACGGAATCGCGCGCGCGACTTGCGATCGACGACCCGGTTCATCGCATTGTCTTCGTAGACGCGGAGAAACTCCTCGAAGCCCTTAACGATCTCCGCTTTCGGGCGGTTCTCGTGGGGTTTAACTTCGGCTGTACTTACTTTTCCTGGCGGCACCTGACCTTGGCTCAAGCTGACCACGAGTTGGCCCATCCTGCTTCCGACGATCATCAAATGCTCGAGCGTCATCGAGACCGACCAGAATCTCGAACTGTCCTCCAGACCTTTCATGCGATCGATCAGCCGTGGCTCGTTCATTTGCGGATGACTGAGAGGCACGACCCGCTCCAAGATCTTGCGACCCTCCGAAAGAAACGCTTCATTCGCCTGCTCCCAGCTGGTCCTGCGAAAATAAGGACCGAGGAACAAGTGTCGCGCGGCCAACCGCTCGAAGAAGGGGATACCGGCTCCGGGTGGGGCAAGCTTCGGTGCGTTTTCCATCACGCCAGCCCGGGTCTGAGTTTTCGGACGGCTTCGACGATCAGGCGGATATCCTGCGCTCGATCCTTGCGCGCGACGAGGATCGCGTCCCCGTTGCGCGCCACGATGAGGCCCTGAACCCCGAGCAGGGCCACTACGGAGCCCGGTGCATCGACGATGTTTCCTGATGACTCCACCGAAACCATCTCCCCGGCGGTCAAGACTCCACCTTCGCACTCGAGTCCCAGCCCCCGCGCCAAGGTTTCTAGCGACGTCCAGCTCCCCAGGTCGTCCCAACCGCAATCCAGCGAAAACGTCACGACGTTTTGCGCTTTTTCCATCACTCCGTAATCGATCGAAGTCGCGGTGAGTTTGGGATAGGCCTTGGCCACGTCCCCTCCGCACTCGTCCCAGATTCGTTTCATTTCCGGCATGTGCTCATCGAAGGCGCGCAGGATAGTTTCGGCGCGCCAAAGAAACATCCCCCCGTTCCAGAGGTACTGCCCCGAAGCCACGAACTCCTCGGCCTTCTCGTCATTGGGCTTCTCGACGAAAGCAGCGACGGAGTTGCACCCCCGCTCGAGCGAAGGACCGAGTCGGAGGTAGCCGTAGCCCGTTTCGGGACGGGTGGGCTTCACTCCCAAGGTCACCAGATCATCGCGAACTCGGGCCCACTCGGCAGCCCGGGCTACAGTCAGGCGGAAACCCTCGACGTCGGCCATGTGATGATCGGCGGGCATCACGAGCATCACTGCTTTCGGATCCAGCTCGGCGACCGCGCGCGCGGCCCAGTACACGCAGGGTGCGGTATTTCGGCCCTGCGGCTCAGCCAGTACTTTTACCGTGGGCGACTGCTCTGCGACTGGAGTCTTGAGGCGCTCGGTGGTCACTACCCAGCGATTGGCTTCGGGAACGA
Organism: Bacteriovoracaceae bacterium; assembly: GCA_043759365.1. Taxonomy (GTDB): domain Bacteria; phylum Bdellovibrionota; class UBA1018; order UBA1018; family UBA1018; genus JAYVNB01. The sequence continues at coordinate 10,917 of JAYVNB010000039.1, forward strand.
TTCCATCGAAGCGTTCCAGGGTCTGCTGAAGGAGCGAAGGCGAACCGTCACCGCCGAAACTGAGAAACTGCTTGGGCCGACTGGAGGTACTCTTGGGCCAGAAGCGGGTGCCACTTCCTCCAGCCATAATCACGAGATGCAAAGAGCTCATTTGAAAGCTACTCTTGCGCTGGTTTTTGGACTGATTTCAGGTCTGGGACGCGGGAATAGGCGTCCTCGAGTCGAACCACGTCATCGATCTGCGGCGTCGAGACTTCGAAAACGTCGCAATCCTCGACGCCGACCATGCGATGGCGCTTACCGGTCGGAATGTGGTGGGCTTCGCCGGCGTTCATACGGATGGTCTCCAGCTCGCCTTTTTCGTTCTCGAAAACGAAGTCCATCTTTCCGGAATAGACCAAAATCGTCTCTTCCTTCACGCGATGGTATTGAAGCGAAAGCATATGACCCTTCTTGATGTGAAGGATCTTGCCGACGTAATCACCTGTCATGGCCCAGATCAACTCATGCCCCCAGGGCTTTTCCACGCGCTTGATGTCTTGTTTTGCCATATCCACCTTCTCTATTTTGAGGCTCTGATTTGAGGACTCTGAGTTTCGAGTCCGGTCTCACTGGGGACGCGGAGCGACGACGAAGGAGACGATCACGTTCTCGGCCTTGAAGCGTTTACCCGTCTTTTCGGCATCTTCCTTCGACTCGAATCCCCCGACGAAAACTCGGTGCCACTGACCTTTTTTCTTCAGATCCACGGTACGGAGAAAGGGCTTCAATCCGTGCTCTTCCAGGAGGTGGATCTGCTCCTCCGCTTCATCTTTATTCTGATGGGAACCGACCTGCAAAGTGTATTTTCCAGTCACGAGGGAACTGACGGCTTCATGAATCGCGGTCTTGACCGGAGAGGAGTCACCTGGCGAAGTGGCAGTCTTTGACTCCGAAGTTCCGCTGGTCGCTCCGCCGTTCGCGGATCGGGTCTTTTTGGGAAGATCAACCGGTCGGGACTGCTCGAGCTGAATCCCGGTCTTGGCGACTTCATCGTGCAGGGCCTGGTCGAGACTTTCGTCGACCGCATCGGGAACGCCCGAGGCCTGAGCCGCGATTTCGGGGTTCTCCGGAACCTTGTCGGACTCGGTCTGGACCGGCGCGGACGAATCGCCATCCCCATGGCCGTGCTCCGCTCCCGTGACTACGTGGGATGGTCCCACTTTTTTACCCAAGTGCACACCCAAGGTGAACGCGAAGAGCGCCACCATCACCCCGAGGAGGACGAGAACCGCCATTTCCTTGCGGTCGTATATGAAAAGGCGCTGTTTAGGTTCCATCGGGATCTGAAAATCATACCGGCGCGGTCAGGGGCTGTCAACGAACCGCCCCCCCAATCCGGTTTCAGGTCGAAGCCTCCGGAAATCACCGAGCCTGCCCTCCCTAGTGGCCTGCCCGCTGGCACTCATCTTCCATTCTCATGGCATCACGAAGAGGAGGATTCCGCATGAAAGAGTTCCGTTGGAAGTTCTGCATGAGCAACGAAAGCGGCCAGAGCCTGACCGAGTACCTGATCCTGATGCTGCTGGTTGCCGTGGTGTCGATCGCCGGGGTCAAATCCATGGGATCCACGATTCGAACCAAAATCGACAGCGTTCGAAAGGCGATTCATGAAGACGTGGACGTCCAGCGGAACTGAGGTCCGCGGACAAACAGTGCTCGAGCTCACCCTTTCGATGGGTCTCGTCCTGATCACCCTCACCGGCGCGGGCTGGCTCCTCAAGGCCTACTGGGAGCGCACTCGATGCGCTTACCTCGTATTCGAGATTGCCCATGCCCGCCTGGTGGGGAGGGTCCTGCCCGGGCCTATCCAGGTGAAAATCTCGATGGGCGAGGATGCGCGATCGGTGCATGGGGAGGGGCTGTGCGGGAGCGTCCGAGAAAATGTGGTTTTGAACCGACTGGAGGCCGATTCGCCATGACTGCAGCAAAAGTGACGACTCAAGCCTTGGATCAAAAAGGGGTCCTGCACATTCCCATGGCCCTCGCACTCGGCATCGTCTTGATGACCGCTCTGGGATTTTGGGGAATCCTCCGCCAGTGGCGGGGGCTGACTTCCACCCAGCTCAGACTCGACCGGTGCGTAGGCGCAACCGCTCTTCGGATCCGCAACGACCTCCGCTCCCTCGATCGAGACAATCGCGCCATCTTGGCAGCGCGAGTGGGCATTGCGGCGACGATGGCGTTCCCTCCCGACGACGCTCCTTTCCGGGCGGCACTCGAGAGTCTCGTGTTGGATCAAGAAAGGATTCAACTCGCATGGAACCTGCGCCGGATCCAATGGGGGCTCAGCCGCGGTTGCGACGGTGTGCAGGACTGGGCTATGCCCCTTTCCGAATTCCCGTTCGAGCGCCCCCCTCCGGATGTCTTGGGACCCGGCCCATTGAACTGGTCCCTGCATCCCCCTACGGGACGGCGACTCCTCGCCGTTCAACTATCTCATCGTCCTCGGCATGCCAGGGCCATCGTCCAGGAGGGAGAGGGAAACCATGTCATCTCGTCGAATTGGTCTGCTCGTTTCAGCTCGCCTGAGGAACTCCTCCTCGGGTCAAGTGGTCCTTGAGGTCTGTTTATGGAGCTCGTTCATCGTCTTCTCGCTCATCCTGGCTTCATACGGATTCAAGGCGGAATATCGGCGCTATCGGGGCGTGGTTTCCGGGTTCACCCGCGCTTTCGTCGACCCTTGATGGGCGTGGGCCTCCTCATCGCCTCGAGCCTCCTCGGGCGCGAAGCCATGGATGAGTCCAGGGCGGTCGCACTCCGGGATTGGGAGAACAATCACTCTCCTCCAGCAAAAATCTGGACTTCGCTGGCAGTCAGCTATGACTTGAGAGCCCTTGCCGAAGGTGATCCGAAGCATCGGGCGCTTCGTAGTCTCCCCATCGGTCTAGACGACGCGGACTCAGTCTGGTGGAATCCCCAAGGAGAGTGGCTTGCTGTCTTCGACAAAAAACTGGGAAACGACAGTCCACAAATCTTCTACTCGGCCGTCGGAAATGCAAAGGTCCCCGAGCAGACAGCGTGGGTCAGGCTCGGAACCGGGTGGAACGGGATGGTGACTGCTTTGTCACGTCTGGAGGATTCAGTTCGACTCCGTATTCATCGGACCTCGAAACAACCGAAACAGCAAATGCTTGACCCCAGGGAAATTCGATTTTAGTCCTCTCCCGTCGGTACAAAGGGAATTGGAAAAACACAGGGTTGACAGAAGCATCCCGGTCGGGATTTATTGCGGCCTCTATGACAATGACTGGCTCGATTTTGGCGGTGGGATCCTTGGCGTTTGACTCGATCGAGACTCCCGCTGGCAAAGCGGACTCGGTGCTCGGAGGGTCGGCCAATTATTTCTCGGTGGCAGCGTCGTTCTATGCCCCGGTCCAGATGATTGGAGTCGTCGGTGACGATTTTCCACAGAGCCACGTCGAATGGCTCTCGCGTCGCAAGATCGACACGCGCGGGATCCAGGTCACGCCTGGAAAGACGTTCCATTGGTCGGGTTCGTATGACAAAAACCTCAACGAAGCCAAAACCCTTCAAACGGCTTTGAATGTGTTCGAACACTTCAACCCGACGCTGAGCCCAGAACATCAAAAAGCGCCCTATTTGTTCTTGGCCAATATCGACCCAGTCCTTCAGCAGCGCGTGCTGAATCAAGCGACCAGCCATCGCTTGGTCGCCTGCGATAGCATGAACTTCTGGATCACGGGCAAGACCGACGAAGTGAAGAAGACCCTTCGTCGAGTCGACATCCTTTCGATCAATGAAGGGGAGGCCTACCTCCTGGCCGGGACCCGCAACATCGTGCGGGCCGCCCAATTGATCCGAGAGATGGGACCTGCGACGATCATCATCAAGCGCGGAGAGTACGGCGCGATGCTGTTCACTCCGAAAAGCACTTTCATGGCACCCGCGTTCCCAGTCGCGGAAGTGAAGGACCCGACCGGCGCAGGAGACAGTTTTGCCGGTGCCTTCATGGGATTTCTGGCCGAAGCCGGAGCGACTCGTGAAATGGCTCAAACCCATCCCGAGCAATGGGACTCCCTGCTTCGGCGCGCGGTCCTCGCTGGCTGTGTGATGGCCAGCTTCACGGTCGAGGACTTCAGCCTTCACCGTTTGATGCGTCTCGAGGCCCCGGAGCTCGTGGCACGTCAAAATCTGCTGATGAAAATGATCACACTCTGACCTGTCAGTGGAGCGACGAGCTCAGCGAGGGGGCATGAAGCTCTTCCGAGCTCCGCCGCCCTTCGCTCCCTTTCTGGGCTTAAGCCAGAGATAAGCGCCCACAATCGCTACCGCAATCGCCAAAAACCCGAAAAACCTCGCGTCAATCATCATGGGGGCGAGACTGTGCAGGAATGACGCCAGCGCTCACTCCTCCCATTCTGGAACTTCGACTTCATAGATCCTGCTCGCCGCTCGAAAAGGGCGATTGAGATCCACCACTCGAACGTCGCCCAGCTCCCAGGCATACCAGCCGGGTTCGAACCGACTCGCTCCGGAAGCTTCCAGATCGCTCGTCAAAAACGGACGAACCCGTAGGATCTTGACCATTGCGGTGGCACGACCCAGAGGATCCTCATCGCCATCCTGGATCAAGGGGCGATTGTTTTCGATGATCAAAAGATCCTCCCCTGCCGTCAGTCCATGAGGCATCCAGGAACGGACTTCGACCGTCTTGCGGCCTTCTGCGATTTTCCTGCCCCAGGGGGCCAAGACGGAGAGCGCTTTGATCTTCATGAGCGGAGGGCTCCTGGCGGTGATGAAATAATCGATTCAAGCTTCGCTGCCGGCTTCCCGGCTTCAAGCCAAGCGGCACGGATCTGTTCAAGGAGTTCCGACTGAAATCGCTCCCGAGTGAAATGCCGGGCCCGTGCCCGACAGTCCTCCTCGCGGATCATGACAGCTCCGCTCTCGAACTTTTGCACGGCTTCCATCAGTGACTCCACCGTTTGTTCAAGAAAAAAAATGCCGGTTTTCGCATCGAGCGACTCCAACGCGCCTCCCTGACCCAGAGCGATGACGGGCAGGCCAGCGGCCAGGGCCTCGACCGGGGTAATGCCGAAGTCCTCGAGACCTGGGAACACGAACGCTCGGGATTGCGAGTACAGCTCGGCGATCCGCTCATTGGAAAGGGAGCCGAGGAACTCGATCGAGGGCCCCGCGAGGCTCCTCAGGCGTTCTCCATCCTGCCCTTCGCCGACGATCCTCAGAGGGAGTTTCAACCGGTTGAATGCTTCGATCGCAAGATCGACCCGCTTGTTGGGAGCAAAGGCTCCGACCATCAAGTAGGCGGATCCAGGCTGCCGAGTGGCTGAAAAACGCGAAAGCTCCGCGAATGGATGGATCACTTGGGCCTTTCGCCCGTAACACAGCTCGATTTGCCTCGCGATGAACTTTGAGTTGCCGATGAGGCGGTCCACTCGATCGGCCTGACTCACGCGACGATCCCAGGCCTGGAAAAACGGGCGGAGGATTCTTGCGGCGAGCCGCACCGACCGTGAAGCCCGGCCCGGCCCGAAATAATCCATGAATCGGTCCCACATGTAACGCATCGGCGCGTGGATATACGAAACATGAACCGCCTCCGGTGCCTTGCGGACTCCCTTGGCCACGCAGTGGCTCGAGGAGATGACCAGATCAAAGGAGCGAAGATCAAAACAACGGACTGCAGCCGGCATGCAGGGAAGAAAGTGCCGGTAACGTCGGTCCACTCCCGGAATCCCCTGGAGAAAACTGGTGTGAATCGGAAGGGACTCAATCTGGGGCGAGACCCGTCCCTTCAAGTGAATTAAAGTGTGCAGCTCCGCGGTCGGGAAAAGCTCGGCGATAGCTTCGAGAACGGACTCCCCCCCTCGCATTCCCGTCAGCCAATCATGGATGAGTGCGACCCGGATCAGCGGCTGGGACTTCACTGGGCTCCCTGGAGCAGGAGCACTAGAGCTGCGTCCTGAAATATTTGATCGTGCGCTTCAAACCTTCCTCGAGCTGGACCTTGGGCTCCCACCCCAGCAGTGTCCGGGCCCGGGTGATATCGGGACACCGGCGGCGCGGATCATCTTCGCGTGCCGGAAGGTGCTGGAGCGCCGACTTCGCGCCGGTCAAACGGATCACGTGCTGGGCGAAGTCGACGACGGTGCGCTCAACTGGATTGCCAATGTTCACGGGATCGCGAACATCGCTTTCGAACAGCCGAATGATGCCGTCAACCAAGTCGCTGACGAAACAGAAACTGCGGGTTTGCTTACCTTCACCATGCACCGACAAAGGCTGGCCCTTCAGGGCTTGGGCGCAGAGCTCTGGCACCACCCGGCCGTCATCAATGCGCATCCGCGGACCGTAGGTATTGAAGATGCGGACGATGCCGGCATTCAGTGGCGAATAGGCTTTACCGTCGCGCTTGCCCACTCCGCGGGCCGCGGTACTGACGTAGGCTTCGGCGAAACGCTTGGTCTCGTCATAACAGGCACGGGGACCCAAGGTGTTGACGTTGCCCCAGTAAGTTTCTTTTTGAGGATGAACTTCGGGATCGCCGTAAATTTCAGAAGTGGAAGCGAGCAGGTACCGGGCTCCGCATCGGATCGCGAGATCCACCGTATGGCGGGTGCCGATTGAGTCGACGTCCAGGATTTCGAAGGGAATCTTGTCGAAATCGACAGGACTCGCAGGACACGCGAAATGGAAAACACCGTGGAGCCCGTGCCGGGTGAACAGCCTCATGTCCACTTCGCGGATCGGACCGCAAACATCCTGAAATAGGAAGTCGAACTCGGGATGATCCTTCACGGAGTCTAGGTTCTCCCGACGGCCGGTCAACAGATTGTCGAGGGCAGTGACCGCGTAGCCCCGGGCGAGCAAAGTCTCGCAGAGATGGGAACCGATGAAGCCCGCGCCGCCGGTGATGAGAACATGTTTCATATCTGGCTAAAGACCTAACATGTCCCGATAGATCGCGTCCATATGCGCTCCTAGATTCCGCGGACTGTAGGTCTCGAGGATTTTCCTCCGCGTATCGCTCCCTGGGCGCACCCGGTTGCCGGAGGTGGCCAAGGTCAAGGCGCTCGCCCAAGCCTCGACGTCGCGGGCCGGGACCCAGGTCACTTCCGCGGGCCGAAGCAACCGCAGGGCTTCTTCATGCGCTGGAATCCGGGAAACCAGGATCGGAACCCCGAGCGCTGCGGCCTCCAAAGGAGGAAGCCCGAAACCCTCATAGAGCGAGGGAAACACCAAAGCGCCCGCCTGGGAAACCAGGATCCTCGCCTCGTCATCCCCCAGAGGTCCGAGCGAGTGGACACCGGGGACTCTCTCGTACCCCCGAAGACTCAAGACCAAGGGCCAAGGGGAGCGAGTCCGACCGTGTGCCTCGACCAATGCGGCGACGTTCTTATGGGGCTTGGAGTTCGAAAGGCAGATGAAGTACTTGCCGCGCTCGAGCCCGATCCGAGCAAGCACCCGGGAAACGTCGGCTTCATCCACGGGCAGGACCCAGTGCGGGTCCAGGGCATTGGGCACGACTTCGATTTGCCGAGCGTCACTTCCCAACCATGAGGCGATCTCATCGCGCGAGAACTCAGATACGGTCAAGAGCCTGCGCGCTTTGCGGGCAAAGGGCTTCAGGATCCACCGGTAGTAAAGCCGCTCCTTCTTTCCGCCGAACTGGAGGTGGTTCAGATCATGGATCGTGACTGCCCAAGGGCAGGGGCTCCGAAGCAGACTCGAAAAACTAGGCGAATGGTAAGCCTGTGCCCCCAATTGCTGGAGAGCCCGCGGAATCTCCAAGAGCTCAAAGGGAGACAAAAACGCCGACCTGAGGGAGTGGGTCCTGAACCGCCCCCAAGTCCCTTTCGGGATCTGGTCTGATTTTGAGCGATCGAGAAGAAAAACCGGCTCATAGGCCAGTTTTGTCTCGACGTCGAGTTCACCCAACCCCCTGGCCATCAACGAGACATAGCGCGCGAACCCGTGCGGAAACGCACCCACCATCCGGGCATCGATCGCGATTACGGGGAGACTACCGGCGGGAGCTGAGCCCAAGGACTCGGAGGAGTTTCGTTTCGGTGGGTTCAAGGGGATTCCTCCGGGGTCGGTATTGGTTTTCAACGCTTGCGTTCCTGGACCTTCGAGCGTGATCGCTGCCTGGCATTCTCGCGGATTGCGCCCGCTTTCGCATATCGACACACGGTCAGGAGCTCGCAGTTCCTGCAGACTTCCGCTCGATAAGCGCGCTGGCAAAGGTCTAGGATGCCCAGTCTGGACAGCGCGAAGTCGAAACGGGTAGGGTCAGCGGGATCACAGAGTCGGAGTGAACGGGTCACTTCCACGGCGGCCTTCCAATTCAAGCTCTTGCGAGGAGTCAGTCCCAAGTACTGGCTGATGCGGCCCGTATGAGTATCCAAGGGAATGATCAATTGATCCGTCCGGAGTGACCTGCCCGCGGGGAAGGTCGAGGCCAGGGGGCTGGACTTGTCCCAGAGCCCGAGATCCAGAAGGTCTTTCCGGCCCATCCAACGCAGAAACATGCACCAGCGTTTGCAACAGCTCCCGTCGCGAGGAGACGTCAAAAGGTAGCTGAAGGTTCGAGAGGTTTCTCCCGGATGAAATGCCGCTTCCCACTCCCGCCACTCTCCGATCAAACGATCCAGCGCAAAGCCGATATCCTCGTCCGCAGGAGCAAGGTCTCTCAGGAAATGCGCTCCTAGGGAGCCATGCTCCCTCCAGCTCCGCTCCAAAAGTCGAAACAAGGAGACCAGATCTTCACCCCGGTTAAAGCGATGCACAAAACCCTGGAAATCGAGCTGAGCATTTTTGATTTCACGCGGACAACGCAACCCGCGGACGAAAGCGGCTGGACCAGCCGGTCCGACCCGCCTCCCCATCCTCTGAAGAGCATCCTCGACGGAGCGCCGGATCTGCTTGACGTTCCCGTAGGCGAGCACGGCAGCCAGAAGCGCTACGCATTCTTGATCCCACGGATCTGAGTAGCGATGGGCGATCTCCAGGGGATCCGATGAGAGAAACCTCGGATCGTGGTACCGGCGATGAAGTTGGTCGAGGAAGGGTGCTAAAGCGCTCACTTACCCCACAGGGATACTGCACTGCGCATGCGGCATCAAACCCATTCCGACGAGCGCCACAACTACTGGCAAATACGATTCAAAACCGCTATCACCGGTAGTCATGCTCCGGGCCGCTTCCACCCTAGCGATTTTATCCCTGATCCCCCTCGCCGTGGGACCAGCTGCCTGGTCTGCCTCTCTTGCTGGACGGTCCTCGGGTGGAACTTCGGGACAGCCGACCTTCCTCGATCCTTCCAAGATTCCGGTTCGACCCTCGGCCCCTCCCGCAATGACGATTCGCACCCCCTCCGACACTTTTCTCTGCAATCGAGTGTTCGTGGTCGACGGTAAGCCGCTCCCTTGCGATTCCCAGCTCCAGTTTGACGGCGAGAACCTCCGGCCGATCCTCCTGGGATCTCCAGGAGCGATTCAGGAGCTGAACACCTATCAGGACAATCGGCGCAAGGTAGAAAGCCTAGCCTATGTCGGAAGCGCCGGACTGCTGATGGCGGCTTT
>JAYVNB010000040.1:0-2234 GCA_043759365.1 Bacteriovoracaceae bacterium
GCCCGCAAAGCCCTACGCGAACGGATCGCTTCGATTCGCGGCACTCATCCGGTCCCCAATGAGCCGTTCGTGGTCTCGGCAGTGACCGGAAGCGGGATCGGCGACCTTTTGAACGCCGTTTATCAAGAAATTCGTGAAGCCCGGAAGAGGGAGAACGAAGGCGAGCGTCCGCGCGTGAAGACTCCGGACGACGAGGATATCCGTAAGTGAGCTCTGCCGGGGGATCGTTTCGCTGGAGCGAAGTGATCGCTCTGTATGGAGGAACTTTCGACCCGCCCCACTTGGGACATCGCGAAGCCGTAGCTGGGCTCTTCATCGAGCCCGGAGTGAAACGCGTCCTAGTCCTCCCTTCTGGCGCCCCTCCACTGAAAGCGACGTCGACTCCTCGGCTCCACCGGGTCGAGATGACCCGACTGGCCTTTGCCAAGGACTCTTACTTTCCGATCCCCGAGGACGTTGAAATCGATCTCAGCGAAATCGAGAGGGCCGAACGGGACGGAAGCCCCGGCTACACCTACGATACTTTGCTCCATTTTCGGCGCGTTTTTGCCGGTCAGCCCTTGGCCTTCGTCATCGGGACGGACCAGCTGAAGGACATGGCCCGCTGGTCGCGTTTTCCGGAGGTCCTGGGACTTTCTCATTGGATCGTGCTGGAGCGAAAGCCCCACGGAGTCGAAGAAGCCCAAGCGACGCTTCGCGAGTGGGCGGCAAGCGGCCTGATCCGATTGGACCCTCAAGGGCCGGGCGATCGAAGTTGGCGCACTCCCACGGGGACTCTGCTCCGGCGGGCCGAAACCCCTGCCCGCGCGGTCTCCTCAACCCGGGTCCGGGAGGAACTGAGCCGTTCGGGTGCCCCCCCTCCCTGGAGTCTGCTCCCGTCCGTGGTGTCTTATTTGAAGCTCCACCGGCTCTATGGTACAGGGGTGTCATGATCGCAGCTGAAGTACCGACCCAAAGCAAAGTTTCAACTCCGTCCGTAGAATCGTCCGAGTCAAAGGCTTTGGCCTGCGCGCGAGCCGCGATCGACAAAAAGGCCGAAAACGTCAAGATTCTCAATCTGACCGACATCTCCGGTTTCACGGATTTTTTCGTGATCTGCAGTGGAACGTCGGATCGCCAAGTCCAGGCGATCGCAAACTCCGTCGAGAGCTCGATGGGCACTCTTGGAGCTGATTCTCTTTCGGCTGAAGGATACGCGGAAGGCCGCTGGGTCCTGATGGACTTCGGCGATGTCGTGGTTCACGTTTTTCTCGACGCGCTCCGTGAGTACTACGACTTGGAGACGCTTTGGGCCGAAGCTCCCAAAGTGAGCATTCCGTCGGAGTTCTACGGTCCTGCCGCCAGCCGACTGAACTGACCGAAGCGTCCCCGCTTGAAGCTCCACATCGTCGCATTCGGCAAGCTCAAGGCTCCGGGACTTCGTGAAGCCGCGGACTACTACCTTCGCAATCTCGGTCCTTGGGTGAACGTGCAGGAGCACGAGCTCAAGCCGCTCGCCGTGCCCGACAAAAATCCCGCATCCCGCACTCAAATCCAGGAAAAAGAGGCGGCAATTCTATCGGAACGCCTCGGCCCCCTGATGGGTTCGCGAGGGTCCTACTACCTCCTCGACGAGCTCGGGAAAGCTCAACCGACGCAAAGTTGGGCGGGAATGGTCCGACTCTGGGAGGCGGAAAGCACGAGTGCGATCGCGCTCTGCCTGGGAAGCAGCTTAGGCTGGTCTGACGCAATCCGAAAGAAAGCGCGCGGCCTACTCAGCCTCGGGCCACAAACGCTTCCGCATGAATTGGCGCGAGTGGTTTTGCTCGAGCAAGTGTACCGCGCCTGGAGTATTCAGCGCGGCCACCCCTACCATAACGAGGGCTGAGACCCCTGAATTCGCTTGTATCATCCCCCACCTTCTAGGAAGGTGAGGTCCATGTCCCGCCCCACGGCTTCTCGCGCGGTCCTGATCATCTTGGATGGCTTCGGAATCGGAAAAGATTCTCCGTTCAACGCCATCAGCAACGCCAAGATGCCTTTCTACCAAGAGCTCGTGAAGAAGTACCCTCACTCGAAGCTCATCACCCACGGCGAGGATGTCGGACTTCCTTTCGGTGTCATGGGCAACTCCGAAGTCGGCCACATGACCATGGGCGCGGGTCGGATCATCTATCAGGACCTGACCCGCATCTCGAAAGAGATCCGCGAAAAGAAATTCCATTTGAACCCGGTCCTCCGCGCGACGATCGAAA
>JAYVNB010000041.1:0-7077 GCA_043759365.1 Bacteriovoracaceae bacterium
CTGAACGCATCCTTGCGGGATCAGGTCCAGACGAGATTCCTCAAAAGCGAGATCGATGTGATCGTGGCGACGGTCGCATTTGGAATGGGCATCGACAAATCCAATGTCCGGACGGTGATCCACGCCGCGCTCCCGGGAAGTCTCGAGGGCTATTACCAGGAGATCGGTCGCGCCGGCAGGGATGGCCTGCCCTCACGCGCAGTACTGCTACAGGGGTTTATCGATCGCAAGACCCACGAGTTCTTCTTCGACCAAGACTATCCTGACGTGACCTTGCTTCGAAAAATCCGTCGCGAAGTCGTCCAAGCTTGCCCGGGATCGTTGCTGCCGGATGAGCGAGGAGCGACGATCCAGAAGGATCTTCTCCAAGCGCGATTCAATTCGACGGATCCAGGAACTTTCGAGAAAGCCCTCGAGAAACTCTGGATGCACGGAGGAGTCGAAGTCGATCCGGATGAGAACATCGGACCGGGGCGGGAGAATTGGGATCGCGACTACGTCGATCAATCCGAACACAAGAGGCTCCAACTCCGTAAGATGGCGGAATTCGCCGAGGCCCCGGGCTGTCGGATGCTTCATTTGGTAAGGCATTTCGGGGATCAGATCGATGGCGGTGCAGCCTGCGGTCAATGCGATCGCTGCCGGCCGGATTCGAAACTTGCCGTGCTGCCCGAGCGCCTGATGAACGAAATCGAACGGGGACTTGCCACCGGAATTCTCGCTTCGCTAGCCGGACGGGACGCCCAAGCCGCCGGACGGCTCTTTGAAGAAGCGAGTCAAGGAGTACCAGGCGCAGCCAGGGGTGAGTTCGAACGCGTCCTCAAGACCCTGGGTCTCGCCGGTTGGGTCGAGAGTCTGCAGGAGAGTTTCGAGAAGGATGGGAAGACCATTCCGTTTCGCAGAATCCTTCTCACTCGCGAGGGTAAACGCGCCACTGCCACCGCGCTTGCGAAGCTCACTGTCGCGGATTCCGCGGGCGAGACTTCGGGAGGTCGAAAGAAATCGAAGCCGAAAAAGAAGGCGCCTCAGCCCCCTCGTTATCCCGCTTCACCGGTACGGACTACCCATTACGTCAGTACCCGCGAAGAGGACGGGGAGTATCGTCCGCAGGGAGGTTTCGAGGAGGAGCGCGTATCTGAAAATCCTCTGATGTTCGAGAATCTCCGCGAATGGCGTCTCGCCGAGGCCCGCGTGAAGGGCATCCCTGCGTTTCGGATCCTGAGTGATCGGGTGCTCCACGCCATCTGCGAAGCGATGCCGACCAATCCCGACCAGCTCATGGAAGTCCGAGGAATGGGTCCGAAGCTCGTGACTCAATACGGCGGCGAAATTCTCAAGCGCATTCGGGAGGCCTGATTTGGGGAGGGGGGCTCCTCAGCTTCGGAATCGGCGAGCCAAGGGTGCGAGCCTTTGCATGAAACTCCGCACTTCACGGATGCCGAGCACCCAAGTCAGCGCGAAGTAGCCTAACCCGTAGGGGATCAGGACCAGGAGCGCTTGGAAAACAGGGTGAAGCCCATGGGTCAGGGATTTCAGCAGCCATCCGAAGGCGCTTGCGCTCGAAGCGGCAAGCCAGAGCTTCGCGATGAAGCCTTGCATCGGTTCGGGCTTTCCGATCTTGCGTTGGAGCGCTCGACGGAGAAGCACGAATTCGACCCAGCCCGAGATGCCGGCAGAAGCGGTGAGCCCGGCGGTACCCCAAGACGGGTTGATGCCGAGGAGCTCCGGCGCGATGAGGCCGCACCAATAGCCTAGACCGGTGGTCAATGCCACTCGAACCAGCGCGAACCGGAGTGGGGTGCGGGTGTCATGGAGGGAGTAGAATGTCGAAGAGTAAAGTCGACCTAACGTGCCGGCCAAAAGTCCGACAGAAGAACCGGCCAGGACAGCCCAGACTGCGAGGACACTCTGACGATCGAACTGACCTGATTGATAAACGGCCGAAATCATCACGTCACCGAGCACGAGAAACGCCGTTACTGACGGGATGATCAGAAACGCGAGTTTGCGTGAGCCTGCAGCGAGGCGTTTGCGCAGGTAGAGGTGAATCTCTTCTGGAGTTCCCTGCGCTCCCGACATGGTCGAGAGCTCCACCGCCGAAATCGACATCCCGAACAGGCTGATCGGGAGCATGTAAAGGGATTGGGCATAGGCAAGAGAAGAGACTGCACCCATCGGAAGGTAACTGGCCAGGACATTGTCGACGTAAGCGCTGACTTGGACCACGCCCCGGGCGAGGGCGACCGGTACGAAATTGCGCGCCACTTTGCGGACGGGGTCCGCGCGATGGTCCAGTCCGAGCTTGAAGTGGCGGATGAGCTTAAGGGCAGTGGGAAGTTGGACTGCGAATTGGAGGAAGCTTCCGACGACCACGCCCCAAGCCGTGATGATGGCGAGCCGGCTCTGACCCAAGGGGAGGGCTGCGCCGCTGCCGATCGATCTGCGGCCATAGACCAAGGCCACGATGATCGCGACGTTCCAGATCACGGGAGCGACATAAGAAAGAAAAAAGCGGCGGTGACTGTTCAAGACGCCCAGGCACCATGCGGACATGACGACCATACCAGTGCCAGGAAACAGGATCTGGACGAGGTAAAGAGTCAGTTCACGCTTCTCGCCATGAAAGCCCGGAGCGACCATGTCGATGAGGGCCGGAGTGAGCAGGATGCCTCCGACCACAAGGATGCTCGTGACGAGACCGAGGAGAGCTGCGATGGCACCTGCCAGCTTTCCAGCTTCTTCTTCCCGCCCCTGCGCCCTCAATCCGACATAGACCGGGATGAAGGAGGCTGAAAGGACTCCTTCACCGAAGAGGTTTTGGAGGAAATTCGGGATTTTTAAGGCGGAATAGAAAGCGTCGCTCGCGTCCGAGTTTCCAAAGTAGTGGGCAAAGACCCGTTGCCTGACCAAACCCGACACCCGACTGAGGAGGATACCGGCCGCGACGAATATCGCGCCTCCGGTGGAGCGGGTTGCAGGAGCGACTGAACTGGTTTTCACGGGGTTTTCATCCATGGGAGGTCGATGGACTCAAGACTTTTGGCCGGTATATTCCTTCAGACCGAAGTCGTCGACCTGGATCACCTGATTGCGGGCGATCTCGGCCTTTTCGATGCTATCGAATTCAGATTGCGTGAGCACTCCTTGGGCCAGGGCATCCCGATAGAGTTCGGCTGCGGGTTTTTTGACGAGTGATTTGTTTTTCAAGGCCTTTCGGACTTTGCCTGAAGCTTCTTCGCTTAAAACGGAGAGACGGAATGCTTCCTCGAGCCGGTAGGCCTGATCTTCGGGGTTCTTCGACTCAAAGATCCCGCCGAACAGTCGTTCTCGCTGCAGCCCTGGACGCATGCAAAGGGTTGCGACTTCGCCGCCTAATTCGTCTGAAGGGGGGCGGCTGATGGGGTTCATGCGCGAGTACCAGAGCACTGGGCCTCGAAAGAGCCAACTCAGCAGAGGGACTTCAAGGTTCGAGAACAAGCCGTCGAATGCCTTGGAGATCTCCTGAAACGCGTAGTCCAAGCTCCACTTGAGGAAGGGGAGGTCTTCTTGCCTGCGTCCCTCGGCTTCGAATCGCTTCAAGGTGGCTGAAGCGAGGTACATCCACGAAAGGACGTCGGCGAATCGGCCAGTGATCTTCTCGCGGAATTTCAATTTGCCGCCCAAGCTTCCCATGGCTAGATCGGCCATGAAAGCGAAGGTCGCGGACGACCAGGCGAGCTTGCGCCAGTACTGCGCAGCCGGTCCGACTACGGGTGAAGTGGCGAAGCGGCCGCGGCTCAAACTGAGAAGGACCATTCGGAACCCGTTGCGGATCACGTGTCCTATGTGTCCCCAGAAGGCGAAATCGAATCCCACCAAATCATTGCGTTCGACGGCATCTACTTCCTTGAATGCGTAAGGATGGGCCCGGAGCGCTCCTTGCCCGAAGATGATCAAGGTTCGGGTCAGAATGTTCGCTCCTTCGACCGTGATCCCGACCGGGACGGTGAAGTAAGCGTGAGCCAAGAGGTTGTGGCGTCCACGCGAGATTGCTTGGCCACCCAGGATGTCCATCCCGTCGTTCACGATCTTGCGGCTGAGCTCGGTGTAGTTGTATTTGGCGATAGCCGTCACGACCGGCGGCTTCGCCCCTTGATCGATCGCTCCAAGGGTGTAACGTCGTCCTGCTTCCATCAGGTAGGTCCAGCCCCCCATTCGGGCGAGCGGCTCGGCGACCCCTTCGAATTTTCCGATCGCGACACCGAACTGTTTGCGCACGGATGCGTGAGCGCTTGCCACGCGCGTGACGAACTTCGCACCGCCAGTGGCTTGTGCGGGGAGCGAGATGCCGCGGCCTGCGGCCAGCGACTCCATCAACATCTTCCAGCCCTTGCCTGCATTCTCGAGTCCACCGATGATGGCTTCGACAGGGACCACCACGTCATGTCCCTGTGTCGGACAATTGTAGAAAGGGACGCCCAATGGGTCATGCCTGCGGTCGGCCACCACTCCGGGAGTGCGGGTGGGGATCAAGGCGCAAGTGATGCCGAGATCCGCGCCTTTTCCCTTGCCCAGCAGATTGTCTGGATCGCGCATGCGAAAGGCCAAGCCAAGAACAGTCGAGATCGCTGCCAAAGTGATCCATCGTTTATTCCAATTGAGCCGCAGGTAAAGTTTTCCATCTTCTCCTCGGAACACCACGCCAGTCGCCTGAAGGGAGCCTGCGTCGGATCCGGCGTTCGGTTCGGTCAAGGCGAAGCAGGGAATCTCCTCGCCTCGAGCCAAGAGTGGTAAGTAGTGGCGCTTCTGTGCCTCTGTCCCGTAGTGCATGAGCAGCTCGGCCGGTCCCAGGGAGTTCGGCACCATGACCGTGATGCAGAGGGCAGTGGATCTGCTCGTCAGCTTCGAGAGTACTTCGCTGTGGGCCAAGGCCGAGAAGCCGAGTCCCCCGTACTCTTTAGGAATGATCATCCCGAGGAACTTCTCCTTCTTGATGAAGGCCCAGGATTCGGGAGAAAGGTCCCGGCGCTCCCAAATATCCCAGTCGTCACTCATCCGACAAAGCTCGTCGACCGGCCCGTCCATGAAAGCCTGCTCTTCGGGGGTCAGCTCCGGATAGGTGGCACCCAGGACCTTGCGAAAGTCCGGTTTTCCGGAAAAGAGCTCACCCTCGATCCAAACGTCGCCCGCGCTCAGAGCCGTGCGCTCGGTTTCGGAGATTTCAGGAATGAGCTTGAGCTTTTTCATCAGGGCCAGCACCCCTGTGCTCAGAACTACGCGTCTGATGGGAGCAACGTTCAAAATCAGGGCGACCCCCGCAAAAACGATCCATGCCCAGAGGGAGGGGCAGCTTGCGCCGGCCAGCGCTGCCGCCAGAAGCAGCGTCCAAGCCCACAGGGGCGCCCCATTGAATCCGAGAATGCATGCGAAGGTGAGTATCGCGACGATGATGGTCATGAGTGAAGAGGCTCCTGGGCGAAAGTTTAGCACATCATGAAGGGCTTGTTGGAAAACAGACAGTCCTTGCTTTTCTGAAAAATAATATTTATAAAAATGTAAATGTTATCAGAAGGCCGCGTTGCCATCCGCCACCTCGTCGTCGTCCTTGGAGACCAACTGAATCACGACTCGGCCGCTTGGGACGACTTCGATCCCAGTCAAGATTTGGCTTGGATGGCGGAGGTCGACGCCGAGTCCGAGCACGTTTGGTCCCATCGGGCGCGGATCGCCCTGTTTTTGAGCGCGATGAGACACTTCGCTCTCACGTTGACCCAGAATGGCGTGCCACTTCTGTATCGAAAGCTGACCGCCAAGCCCGATGGCAGCTCTCTGGGAAAACTACTGGACTCGGCAATCGTCACGCATCGGCCGAAATCCGTGATTTGTGTTGAACCGGGTGACTTTCGGGTGAAGCAAGAACTCGAGGACGTCTGTGGGAAGCTGGGCGTCCGAATGGAGTTTCGTGAGGACCGCAGCTTTTACTGTTCCAAAGAGCGGTTTGAGGAACATTGCAAAGGGCGGAAGAGCCTGAGGCTCGAGTACTTCTATCGCGAGATGAGACGCGAGCAAGCGGTCCTGATGGACGGGGATCAGCCCGAAGGGGGGAGCTGGAACTACGATAAGGAGAACCGGGAGTCTTTTGGGAAGTCGGGTCCGGGAAACGTTCCCCTTCTGCGGTTCAAGCCTGATTCGATCACGAGTCAGGTGCTCGAAGAGGTCTCCCGACGATTCAGGTCGCACCCGGGGAGTCTGGAGCACTTCGATTGGCCGGTGAGCCCGAGCGAAGCCAAGGAGTGTCTCGAATTCTTCATTCTTCATCACCTTCCAGTCTTTGGTCAACATCAGGACGCGATGTGGACTGACCAACCTTTTTTGCATCACTCACGCCTTTCCGCCGCCATGAACTTGAAGCTGATCTCCGCGCGGGAGGTGATCCAGGCAGTGGAGCATGCCTATAGGGACAGGAAAGCACCGATCTCTGCAGCGGAGGGCTTCATCCGGCAGATTTTAGGATGGAGGGAATTCGTGCGCGGTATCTACCATCGTTTCATGCCTGAGTATGGAGAGCTCAATGCCCTCGATGCTCAGGGTGACTTGCCTGCGTTCTACTGGACAGGAAAGACCCGGATGAACTGCCTTTCTCAAGCGGTTGGGCAGTCCCTTGAGTACGGTTATGCCCATCACATCCAACGACTCATGGTGACAGGTCTGTTCTCGCTCTTGTGGGGAACCCATCCGCGAAAGATCCATGAATGGTATTTAGCCATCTATGTCGATGCAGTGGAGTGGGTCGAACTCCCCAATACGCTGGGAATGAGCCAATTCGCGGATGGCGGGGTGATGGGGTCCAAGCCTTACATCGCGAGCGGAAAATACATTTCCAGGATGAGCAACTACTGTTCCGGTTGTGAGTTCGACCCGGAAGACTCTGAAAGCGCCAAGGCTTGCCCTTTCACGACTCTTTACTGGGAGTTCATTCAAAAACACTCCGCGATGCTGAAGAAAAATCCGCGGGTCGGGACTCAGGTCCTGAATTGGGATCGTATGACGCCCTTGCGGAAGCAGAGGATCCTGGAACGGGCCAAAGTGTCGCGCGAT
>JAYVNB010000042.1:0-20331 GCA_043759365.1 Bacteriovoracaceae bacterium
GCTTGAATCTGGGCGCAGGTGTCAGTGCCTCAATGGAGCGCTCAATTGATAGATGCCCCTTCTTGACGTCGCCATCTTTCATCCCTAGAACTTCGCCACGCCTCGCGCCATAGCAGTAACCGAACATCACAAAGGGCTCGATTTCAGGAGGCAAGGACTTCAGTATCTCAGCCCAGTGCGCGGGCGAAATAATGCCGCGACGCTTGAGCTTCGGGTCCTGCTCACGGCGAGCTATGAGGTCCTTGAACCGCTGCTTAGAAAGTGGCTGGAATCGTAACTCCGGCACCTCACTAGGACGCTCCTCGTGCAGCCACGTCATGAACCGATTGCCCGCCTGGATAATCTCCCGCTTCGAGGCTGGCGCCGCCGGAACTTCGTCCGAGAGTAGGTAAGTGGCCCACTCGAGTTTGTGAATTCGGTGCCAGTCTCTTGGGTTTCGGAGGTTCATACGATTGATGAAAAAGCCCAGAAAGTGCTTTTGGAGATAGAAGATTTCAGTGGCGACGCGGTCCTTGGAGGGCACGTCGATGAGGCGCTGCAGTCTATAGCGCTCGATGAGCTGATTATTGATGTAGGAATGCTTAATGGAGACGCCTTCGCGAACGTCGCGCTCGCGCTTATGGTCGGCGTTAAGTCGGATAAGGTAAGCCGCTAGTTCCTCAGGCCGGTTCCGAAAGTGGGAGTAGAGCCGAACCGGATGGCGCTCACAGGCTGGCTTCGAGTTAGGCCGAGTGACCCAACGCTTGATGACCGGGCGCGGAACTCCACGCTGTTTTTCGGTATACAGGGACCACGCCTGGAATCGCGCGCCTTTGGGATATTTCACGGGAGACGCCTCGCTTGGAGGCTTATCGGGTCATTCCGACGTTGGCATTACACTAGCCAACGGGTTCCGCATTTCTCTAGCCAACCGAACCGTGAATTCCACTCTAACTATGTGTTTTGAATGGAGCGGGAAAAGGGGCTCGAACCCTCGACCTCCACGTTGGCAACGTGGCGCTCTAGCCAACTGAGCTACTCCCGCATCCGAAATCAACAACTCAAGAGCTGATGTTATTAACCCCACTACGCCGCAGGGTCAAGTAGGACTTTACAGAAGTTTTCGATCAGGCGACATTTTTCCGGATGAAGATCTACACGAAGGGCGGAGACGCAGGAGAGACCGGGCTCTACGGAGGCGAACGGGTGCCGAAGGACCATCACCGAATCCGAACCTACGGAACGCTCGACGAGCTGAATTCCGCGCTGGGCCTCGCTCAATCGATGGGAGGCTTTCCCGGAGATCTGGCTAAACGCCTCGAACGCATCCAAGGTGAGTTATTTCAACTCGGGGCCGAGTTGGCCACCCCGCGCGGCAAAGAAGTGAAGACTGCCGCGATCGACGACCCTCACATCGCTCTTCTCGAATCCGAGATCGACTTCATGGAGGCCGCACTCGCACCGCTAAAGACTTTCATCCTCCCCGGAGGATCCCCCGGTTCCTCCTTTCTTCACTTGGCTCGATCCATCAGTCGACGTGCCGAGCGCGAGTTGGTGAGCCTGAATCGCGCGGAGCCGACCCGCATGGCCGTCATGAAATACGTCAACCGCCTGAGCGACTACCTGTTCGTTTGCGCCAGGTTCGCGAACCATCTCGCCAAGACCAAGGACATACCCTGGATCGCCCCATCTCTAACTTGATTGAGGCTTGACTGAAGCTTGATTAAGGCCCGGACTCGGGAGGGGGAGTGCGGCCGCGCTTGGCTCGCGCTTCCAAGCGGAGTTCGCGGGCGGCGATCCTGGCTTCGCGGGCCATGCGACGATGGTGGTGCTTGTGTTTCCGGCTTTCGCGCAGGGCCCTGAAAAAATCGACGACATAGTCCTGCGCCGACCAAAGACTGATCGCCAGCGAGAAGTATAGAAGCCATGTCCCGATTTCGAAAAGCGGTACTCCGAAGAGCCCCTGTTTGACCATTAGGAATGGAATCGCGGTCATCTGGAATGCGGTCTTCCATTTGCCGCTGCCCGAAGCCGCGATCACGACTCCCTCGGCACTGGCCAAAGCGCGCAACCCGGTGATGGCCAGTTCGCGACAGATGAGGAGGATATTGATGTAGGGATGGATGCGACCGAGCGCCTGGAGCATGATCAACGCCGAGACCACTAAGAACTTGTCGGCCAGGGGGTCCATCAGCTTGCCGTAGACCGAAACGCTCTTCTGCACTCGGGCGATGTAGCCGTCCAAGTAATCCGTGAATCCAGCGACTCCGAACAGGAGGGCCGCAGCCAGATCCCAGCCCGGCTCCTTCAAGGAGAGCACTCCGACCACGACCGGTGTGATCACCATCCTCGACAAAGTGAGGAGGTTGGGAGTGGTTGTGAAAGTCATCTCGTCGCGATGAGGGTCCGCGGCAGCGGGAGCCGACGGCGGATTGGCGGAAGTCTTCGGCACGCCCGCAAGCGTACGAGGGCCAGGGGTTGTTTGTCCAGGGTAAATTCCCTAGAATGAGAGCGGGTTACCCGGGAGGATCTTGATGCGATTCAGCCGATTTCCAGCGCTTTTTTCTATCCTGTTGGCCGTGAGTGCCGCAGCCGCCCCAAAGCCTGCTGCATCGCACTCATCCGTCCAGCGTCCAGCACCCCCGATAGCCAGTTTGCTCAAGAAAGAAGCCTTGAAGCGTGTCTTGGACGACCGCGAAATCATGACCCACGCTGAGTTGATTTCGGAAAACGACACGCAGGATCCCGATCTCAAGCGCTACCAGTACTACGCCGCGATGAGCGTCAACGCCTCCCCCTCTCAAACTCGCAGAGTCCTGACGCAGTATGATCTTTACGAGAAGATGATTCCGTACGTGTCGAAATCCCGTTACGTCGCCCAGGACCATACGCTTCTCCTCGAAGGGGGGATCTGGAATTTCAAGATGGGTTCCCTCCTGACGATCGAGGAGAGGGGTGAGGGGGCGATCGGGTTTCGCATCGTGGCCGGTCATTTCACGGGAATGACAGGAGACATCCTGTTCGAACCCTGCGGTGAGCGGAGCACTCTCGTTCTCCTTCGAGGGGAATCGCACGGGAGCCGCTGGCCTCCTCGATTGATCCTGGAGCGGGGCGCTGAAATAGTTTTTGGCTACACCGGCCGGCGCATGCGATCCTTTATCGAAGCCGAAAAGAATTCGTTAATACCCCCAACTGCAGGAGGCAGTTCGAATGATCACGAAGTCCCCCAGCCCAGAAACGCCCGAACTCCGAATCGTTGATTCCCGCGCCCACGGCCCGCTCGAGTCCAGGCCGGTCGAGTCCGATATCGAGAGGCGCCGACTGCCCCGACTGAATCTCACCACCGAACAGTTTCGCCTCGGTGCCAACGGAAAAATATTCTCCGTCGCCGACATCTCGAGCGAAGGATTGGCGCTCCGGGTCCTGGATCGCAGCGATCTTGTCCTGTTTCCTGTCGAAATGCTCTGCGAAGGAACCTTGAACCTGAGCCGCCAGAAGTTCGCGTGCTCGGTACGAGTCAAGCACGTCGGTACCGAGCGCATCGGTTGTCGATTTGAGGATATCGGAACCGATCTCAGGCAAGCTTTGGACAAGCTCCTCGATCCCAACGAACTCGGTCGCGAGCTCAAGCCCGTGCCCGCAGTGGAGCCCGGCACAGTTTGGTATCAGGGTCCGACGGGCACCCACTTGTTGCTTTCGCGAGGCATGGACGGGCAGTTCTTTCGTCTCGCACTTTTCTTCCTAGGCAATTTCGTGCGCTGGGAAGAAGCGGGGGGTCTCTCGACGGGTCGCGTCTCCTCGGCCTTCGAGCCGAGCGAGGTCAGGGGAGTCGTGCGCTTTGAAACGATGCTGTTCGATGCGGATCCGCAGCCCGACCATGGTAAACTCCAAGTTGCAAAAAAGATTCTCCTAGGCTCTAACTTGCCGAAGGATTTGATCAGCTGGTGCGCGCGGCAGATGCAGGAGCCGCAAACCCACTGATGGGATTCGACTCAACTGAAATCGACACGTGGAACGGGAGGCAAAATGGATCGCAACTTCGCATTGGAATTCGTCCGAGTGACTGAGGCTGCCGCTCTAGAGAGCGCTCGCTGGATGGGACGAGGGGATGAGAAGTCGGCAGATCGCGCAGCAGTCGAAGCCATGCGCAAGATGCTGAGTTCGATTCAATTCGACGGTACTGTCGTGATCGGCGAAGGGGAGAGGGACGAAGCGCCGATGCTGTACATCGGCGAAAAAGTCGGCAAAGGGACGGGTCAAAAACTCGACCTAGCCTTGGACCCCCTCGAAGGCACTACGATCTGCGCCCAGGGCGGAAACAATGCGATCGCTGTGATCGCGATCGCCGAAGAGGGCCAGTTCCTTCACGCCCCTGACGTCTACATGGAGAAGATCGCGGTGGGTCCCTCGGCCAAGGGTGCCATCGACTTGAAGGCGTCACCCACTGAAAATCTTCGAAACATTGCTCGCGCCAAGCACAAGCATGTCGAGGACCTGAACGTCATCATCCTGGACCGCCCTCGGCACGCAGACCTGATTGCGGAAGTCCGCGCCTCCGGGGCGCGGATCTCGATGATCGGAGACGGCGACGTCTCGGCCGCCATTGCCACCTGCAAAGAAGAAAGCGGGATCGACGTCCTCATGGGAATCGGCGGAGCCCCTGAAGGAGTGATTGCCGCCGCCGCGCTCCGCTGCACCGGTGGGGATTTCCAGGGCCGCCTGGTTTTCCGCAACGACGACGAACGGAGTCGCGCCAAGAAGATGGGGATCAGCGATTTCAACAAGATTTACCAAATCGATGAGCTTGCGCGCGGAAATGTCATGTTCTGCGCGACCGGCGTGACCCAAGGCACGTTCCTCGACGGGGTCCGGTTTACGGGCAACGGCGCCATGACTCATTCGGTGGTCATGCGCTCAGAGTCCGGCACCATCCGGTTCATCGAAGCCCAGCACCATTTCGACCGCAAGCCTCAGTATTGAACTTTTCACCGCACCCCTTCACCGAACCCTCAGGAGAACCCAGGATGGCGCAAGCTGAGATTGAAGAAACGCTGACGATCGACAAGGACAGGCTGTTCAGCGCAGTCGTGGGCTACGAGGACTATCCTCAGTTCGTGGATGGCTGCAAAAAGGTCAAAGTGGATCGCCAGCCGGACGGGAAGACTACCGTCACGTACTTCGTCTCCATGATGAAGGATATCGACTACACCCTCGAGCACACCGAGGACCGGGATCAGGGAAAAGTGACTTGGAAGCTAATTTCAAGCGATTTTCTCAAAAAGAACCTCGGGCACTGGGAAATCAAGCAAGCGGGCCCCGGTAAGTGCTCGGTCAAGTACGTGATCGACATCGACTTCAACTTTCCAGTACCCGGATTCATCCTGAGCAAGCTGGTGAAGGGGAGTCTGCCCTCGATGCTCCGGAGTTTCGAAAAACAAGCCCGTAAGCTGAAGTGAGGACCGAAACCGATGGCGGATGATCTCAAGGATAAAGCGGCGGAAATGGTCCGAAAGATTCTCACCGTGGGAGTCGGTGCTGTTTTCTTGACCGAAGAAAGTCTGCGCGGGATGGTCTCGGAGCTGAAGCTTCCCAAGGAAATGCTGGGCGGGATCCTCGAGTCTGCCGGCAAGAGCAAGAATGAGTTCTTTCAACGTCTCTCGACAGACGTCATCGAGAGGGTTCGGGACAAAATCGACCCAAGAGCCCTCGTGGAGGAGTTCCTTTCGCGGAACGACATCGAATTCCACGTCCGGATGAGCTTCAAGCCGAAGTCGCGCGACAAGGAAAAGACGCCCGCCAAGTCCGATAGCTGACCCATTTTATTAAACCACCTCTATTGAACTCGAAGGGTTTCGCACCTTTGCGCGGCTGAGCCCGTCCTTGCGTTATGCGTAGCGCGGCAGTACGTTCGGCGCAATCAATCCGGAGGTAGGGTTTATGCGTCTCCGACCCCATGTTTGTTTGATGACTTTGATTGCGACCGCAGCTTGGACGGATCGAGCCCACGCTTGGTACGGGCCCGTCTGTTACCCCGACACCACGCGAAGCGTTACCCTTACACTCCCCTCGATCACAGGGGAGGCTCCCGGGGACATCCGAGTCGACTTCGACGACAACGACCATCGAGTCTCGCTCGGCTCCGTCAAGGCATCGGCTTCGGTCCCGAACGCGCATGAAGTGACTTTGCTTCGGAACGCTCAAGCTGAAACCGGAACCTTTGCCGTAGTTTTGACCAGTCCTCGCTCCAATGTCTCCTACAAGTTCGAAATGGAGTTCCGAAAGAGCGCAGCTGAATGCCAAGGAGCCGTGATCCGGGTTTCCGGCAAGGATACGCCCGGACCCGCGCCCGCACTCAAGACTTCGACCCAATCACGGCATCAGGCCGATGCTCGCCCACGTCCGATGACCAAAGCTCCCGCAGTAGCCGAGCCTGCTCTTTCTGAAGCCAAGGTTTCCGCTGATGTTCTGAACACTGCACCCACCGGGGCTCCTTCGGAGCCTGGCACTGCGCCAGCTCCCGTGGCTCCCGCTGTTCCTGCTTCAGCGGCGGCGCCCCTCGAGTCCGGCCCGGCAGTCGATGCTCCGCTGCAAGCGACCCTGAACAGCGAAGTCGACTCAGAACGCTGAATCTCCTTGAGCGGGTGTACAGAGTTTAGTCAGGGAAACTGGGGAGACGCTTGAAGGCGCTGACTGAAATATCCCCAAGATTCAAGTAATTAGGTCATTTTCAGGAATGTGTCACCACTGGCATCTGACTTGCTCCTTCTCCCTGCATCAGCCCGATTAAAAGGGCTGAAGGCTGAACGGTTGGAATGGGTCCCCGTGTTGAAATAGGGACCCCAGCAGCGTTGAAGCAGTGTTGCATAAGCAGAGAAGGAGCCTCCTCAGATGTCCGCCACCCTCGACAAGACCCAGAAGACGACTTTCGTTTATTCGAATCTCTACCATTTGTATAAAAAAGGTCGCGACGCCGCCCAGTCCGCCGATCTTTCCTCACCCCTGGCTACAGGTCGCGTCCTCAAGGCGGAGAACGCCAAGGACCCCGCCTTCAAGATCGAAGCCTTCCAGCCAGCCGAGTTCCTCGCCAAGCGCCTGCCGCAGGTGTCTGAGGCAGCAGCTCCCGCCCCCCAAGCGCCCCTGAAAGCAGTGTACGCAGCCAAGCCAAGCGTCCTGCTCCAGTCGCAGAACCAAGCCCTCACTTCGCTCAAGGACAATCTCAAGTCCCTCAATGACCTTCACGCCCGCCTTCGCTTCATGCTCAAGGAGCTCGAAGACCTCGTGAAGGAATAAGAGCTCTCAGCCCAGAGTTCTTCCGGCTTTTCGCGAACCAATTCCCTTCGAGGCTCCATCGCCCCCATCCGGGGGAGAGGGGGCCTCGTTTTCATTGGATACTGCGAGAGGCAAGTTGCCGGGAAACTGGGGACGCTCCGCCCGCGCGCGGACCACGCTCTTGGGCTCCTTCCGAAAAGGCTCCGTGAACGGCCCCTTTTTCGGAACGGTCACGATCAAGGTGTCTCCGTCGAACTCTTTGGCGAGGAGTTTAGCTTCAACCGGGTAGGTGATCGGAAAAGCCTCGCTGTAGGTCTGGAAACTCGAAGTGCTCTGCACTCGGCCAGGCTCGCGCTCGAGCTTCTCCTCGTTGCGGCGATTGCCCGAAAGCACGATCTGGTTGCCCCGGACGTTCACGGAGAGGTTCGACCGTTCATGTTCGGGGATCCGGGCCGTGAGGACGTAGGCGTTCTCTTTCTCCTCGAGTCGAGCCCCGGTCTCCATCATCTGGTAAAACGGGTCCTTCTGACGGACCGAGTAAGCGGCCAGCTTCCGGCTGGTGTCGGCGCGGATTTCGCGGATCTGTTCCCCGGCCCGGGTCTGCACCTGCTCGAGTGTTTCGCGGTTTCGACTTTCCAGTTGGCGGAACGTCTCTTCGAATCGCTCCTTGGATTGCAACGAAGCTTCTTGGTGGTTTTGGACCAAGCGATCGTACTCCGCACGGGTCTGCTCATCCTGATTGGACAACCCCGTTTCCTTGCGCTCCTGCAGTTCGGTCATCCTCTGGTTGAAGCGCGTTTCAGCCTGCTCAGTCTCGTCCGCATGACGCTTGAGAGCGACTTCCTGGTTCAGGGCGAATTTCTGTTCCAGATCCCGAAGACGCTCCTCACCTTGGTGATCGGTTGAGTGAACCGTATCCCGGTAATGGTCTTTGAGCAGCGATACATCGCGCTCGCCCTCACGAAGTAGCCGGGACTCGTCCGAAGCGTTGGCGCGCTGGAGATCACGGATTCGCTCGTAGCCCTTCGAGCGCTGCGACTCGATGGCCGCGTCTTGGCGGAAACTTTCCGACTCACTTCGCTTGACGTATTCATCCCGGATCCCCTCGATCCGCTGATCGGCTTCGAGCTGCGCTTGGTCCGCACGCTTCTTGGCGCTCATGATCCGTGACTGGGCGTCGCGCTCGGCGGTCGCCGCCGCTTTGAGCAGGTTCGAAGGCACGGCCAGGTTCGGGTCCAGCCGCTCCACCGCCATCAGTGGCACTCCTCGAGATTCTCGAAGATGCTGTTTTCAACGATGTTGAAATAGGTTCGGACCACCCACTCGAAGGTTCTCGAATCGAGGGTGTCAAGATACGAACGCATCTGGAGCAGACCCGGTTGCCGGATCAGGTTCTCGATATGGTGTTCGACCGCGTACGCTTCTTCAGCGTCGAGAATCGCTTCATCCGGTCGGCTCAAAGGGTCTTTGCGAAAGACTTTTCGAAGGGTTTCGGGCTCGAAAAGGATGTGATTCCCCTGGGCTGACTGGCGCAGGAGATACTCGACCTGGGACTGCTGTTGCTTGGATACTTCGATCATCAGGGCTCCTTCCGTGGAGTTCCTCAAGCTTCAGGGTAGAGGGGCTTGAAGCGGGGCGCAAGGGGGATCTGTGTCCTCCACGACAGGCTATCGGTAGGCCCGGACACAGCGTCGTTTGACTCCTGGCGAAACCGACCGGTACAATTGAACGATGAGCAAGGCGGACTCCAGGAAGAGCAGCGCTGAACGCAGGAAAAAACCTCGGGCGAAGAAGCGCATCAAGAAGTTGGAGGCCGGCACCATTGCCTCACGGGAGGAGTGCTGCTTCAACTGTTCCAAAGACCTCAGGAGCGCCGAGAAGGCGTTGCTGGTCGAAGAGGAACTTTCACGGATCTTCTGCACCGAGGAGTGCATTTCCGCATTTTTCGGTCCTGAGATCGCACGCTTGGAGAAGCAGTACTTCAAGTTGCTCTCGCCCAGCGACTTGAACGCCGAGGCGCGCGAGAAGAACGCCCACCTGCGCTGGCTCACGCTCGAGGAGCCAGACGAGGTTTGGCGCGAGAAAACCTTGGCTGGCGACTACCGCTACACGCTCATCTCCGAGTTTCAACCCGGCTCGAAACCCGTCTGGTGCGTCTGCATAACGCTGTTTTTACGGGGCGAGCCTTCATTCCTTTACCTGGCGTTTCCCACGAAGAACGCCGCGATGGTGAATGCTTACCGACGAGGGGAGCGCGTGCAGTGGTCGCGCTCCAAAGCGGATGGCGGGAAACAAATTCACGCTTCGGCCGGCGAAAAGGGCGAGCAGCCGGCTCCTACGGACGGCTTGGCTGCGGCATGGACTCACGAGGAAACCCTTCGGGCGCAGATCAACGTCAAAAGGCGTTCTGACGACATCCCGAACGAGGACTACGAGCTCTATCAAGGTTGTGTCGATAAAACTTTAGAAGAGCCCGACGAGGTCTGGAGCCTTCGCACCGATGGCGAGGACTCGCCTCGCATCTACCACTTCATCCGTCACTTTCCGGAGGAGAAGCCCGGTGTCTGGTATTTGATCGTCGCACGAGAGACCGACGATCCCGAGCAGATCGAGATCCTCGACGCATTTCCGACCAAGGATCAGTCCTTGGCGGAGAGGTTCCGGCAGGGCGAGCAGGAGATCGGATCGGAAGAGCCGGCAGTGAGCTCCCCGAGCCGACTCGTTCACTGATTCAGCGAAATGTTCCGTACGACCAATTGCGTGGGCAAGCATAGTAGTTGCCCGCAAACAGGCAGGCCTGCATGGCGTTCTTGTCCGCTTCGGCGACAACGAAGACCGCGTTGTAGGTCATGTTGGAAAACTGCAAGGGTAGCCCCGCGCTTGAAACTTCGGAGCACTTGACGATCGGAAGCGTATCGAGTCCGGGTTTCACATAGACCTTGCGGCCTTCGTAGGCTTGGGCGGGAAACACGCAGACGCGGCCAGAGGTCGAGACCACAGGAAGCAGGAGCGCTTTGCTGGCGTCGCTCTTATGGCCACAAACTTGGTAAAACCCGCTGCCGTTGAAATCCCAATCGTAATCCGGCTTCACATTCTTGGCCCCCGTACAGGTGTAATCGCCGTTCAGGCCCCTTGGGGAGCCCGTAGCGCCTCCCACTGGCATGTAATTGCCAGTGAGGGCTTGGAGGCTGCTTTGGGCGCTGCGATCGGATCCATCCAAGCCCTGGTTCGCGCAAGCGCCAGTCCAGAGCAGGAGAGCCGTCAATCCGACTTGAAGGGGGTTTCCAAGGGTTCGCATACCCCGATTAAAGCAATGCCTGTGCCGCGGCGTGGTGCCAAAAAGGCACTGAATTACGGGACTATCCCTCCCTAAAAGTGTCTAAACTTGAGTCAGGTGCTGTCATTCAACGAGTCGAATTCGGAGCGGGTGACCCACCCCAATCCCACCAAAAGAATCGTCCCTGCGATCAGCGCGAACCATCCGAACCACTCCCCCCACTTGAGCATGAGGGTCGGCACAGGGGGCAGTACGGGCACTGTCACATTCAAAACTTCCGGCCTGAAGATCCCGGTTTTCTGCACGATCTCACCGTCGGGCATCACCAATGCCGAAATCCCCGTATTGGTGCCGCGAATCTGCGGTAGACGCGCTTCAATGCTCCGGAACACAGCCAACGAGAGATGGAGCTCGGGTTCGGCGGTCGGCCCGAACCAGGAGTCGTTGGTGATGTTGAGGATCAATTGGCTTCCCTTCCTCGCGGCGTCGAGCACGAAATCCGGGAAAAGCGCTTCGTAGCAAATGATCGGACCGACTTTGAGGGTCGGCACTTTCGGATTGTCGAGAGGGAGCGTGAGTACTTCCGGGCCCGCGCCGCGACCGAAATTCCCGACCTGTGGAAACGTCCGCTTGATGATGTTGAAGGTGTCGGCCCCCGGGATGTATTCCCCGAACAGGAGCAAGATGTTCTTTCGGTACACCTGCAGGTCGCTTGAGCCCGATTGAGTCGGATCGGCTTTGGGAAGGAGGAAGAAGAACGCGTTGAAGTCTTTGCCGTCCTTGTAGTCATAGCCACCGAAGAAAAGCGGCACGCCCCGCGTGCGCACGAAATTTTCGGTCATCTGATCGCGAGCGAGCTCGTCGGAAGTCTGGGGATTGCGAAACGTGGAAGGGTAGGATGTTTCCGGCCAAACCAGGATTTCCGGTTTGGGAGTTAAGGCCAGAGCATCGTCGGAAAGACTGAAATGAGTTTCGAGGACTTTGTGAGCGGCGCCTCGTACGCCTTTTTCAGAAGCGACTTTGTCGAAATCCCCGATATTTCCCTGAATGACCCCGAACTGCACCGATGCATGAGGCATTTCGAGCATCCGGTGAATCTCATCATAGCGGACGCGACCATAAGCGATCGAGGCAATCAAACAGCCGAAAGCGAATAGGAGTTGAGGGAAGCACGCTCCCAGTGCGGGCCAGATGCTCGACTCCCGACGCATCCTCAGGCGGCGATAGGAAATGAAGAAGGCATGGTTGACGAGAAACACACCGAACGTCAGGAGAGGCGCGCCTCCCAGGTCTGCCAGTTGGCGCATCCACGGGGAGTTGTAGAAGGAGTGACCAAGCGTGTCCCGGAACAGCTTCGGAAGCAGCCAATCGATTCCTGCGTAAAAAAAAGCAGCGCCCACGGCGAAGCCCAGGCTACGCCAGCGACTCGCGGTTTTTCCGAGCATCCAACGACTCGCGCCGCGTCCGATCGGGGCAAACGCCAGGAATTGCAACTGAGCAAGAGGCGCGAAAAGCATGAAGCCGCCGATGGCGATGATCCATGGTATTTGACCGAACTCGCGCAGCACCATGGCGATCCAGTAAAAGCCGCCCGCTGTCATGAAAAAACTCAACCAAGCGCCCTGAACCACTGCATCGCTGGAATTGCGGGATCGCTGGATGGCGAAGAACCACGGGATCAGGCAAATCCAGATCAGGAAACCGAGATTCCACGGGGGAAAAGAGAGGACGATGAGGAGAGCGCTGAGAACCGTCAGCCAATCCGGTTTGAGCCGACGCAGTAATGGCATAGCCGGATCAGTCTAAAGGAGGCGATGCCCGGGTGCAACACATCCTAGCGACCCATCAAGGGTTGTTCGAGATCAGGGGTTGTTCGAGATCTCGGAAGCCGGGCTCAATGCGTTCATCAAGTTGATTGGACGTTGGGCGAGAAGCCCCTGCTTTGTTTTCAGATCACCGCGATGCTGGAGGGCGAGGAGGGCGCTGTAGGCATTCACACGCCCGTTGGTCGCGACTCGACCCTGCAACTGGGGGATGCGATCGACGGATTCGAGGATCAGTTCCTTGATCTGCGTCGGCTTCAAGGTCGGATCCTTGGCGAGCAGAAGCGCCGCCATGCCGGTCACGAAGGCGGTCGCTTGCGAAGTACCGGACATGTACCCGTAACGCCCACCCGGAAGGGTGCTGAAGATGTTCTCGCCAGGTGCCGCGACGTCCACTTTGCTTTTTCCCCAGTTCGAGGAGCGAAGGAGGTTGTTGTTGATGTCAGTCGCAGCCACCGAGATGATGTTCGTCAAGCGGTATGCGGACGGATAGTAGTAGTTTTCCACGAGATCCGTATCCTGATGCTCGTTGCCGGCAGCAGCGACGAAGAGCACGCCCGCTGCTTCTGCACGCTTGATGGCGAGGTATTCGTCCTCCGAGAAGTCCGGGCCTCCACCGCTGTAATTGATGATCTTGGCGCCATGGTCCACGGCGTAGTTGATGGCTTTGACCGTGTTGCGGAGGTTGACCGAGCCAGGGTTACCTTCCGAGTAGTATTTCACTCCCATGATCGAAACCTTGCGGGCGACGCCGCTCACGCCGCTCGAAGAGTCGGAGATTGCCCCGATGATGCCGGCGACATGGGTTCCATGCCCATGATCGTCATTGGGATTGGCCTTGTTCGTGACGAAGTTCCAACCGTAGACGTTCTGCGACTTATCGTTGGGATCCTTCCAAATATTTTTCTGCAGGTTCGGGTGGGAGGAGTCGATCCCTGTATCGATGACCGCAACGACGACGTCTCGCGAACCTTCTTCGATCTTCCAAGCGTCGAGCGCATGAATATGGGATTTCGCGGTGGTATTGACCAATCCCCAGTTCTTGATGGTCGGGATCGCTGCGGCAGTGCGATCGACGCCTCCGGGAGGGGCGAAACCCACGATCATCAAGGCCGTCGAAAGCCCGAACAGGGTGAGTGAGGTCGCTTTGAACTTGGAGCGCTGCATTGTCTTTACCGCCTTGTTTCCACATCCGCTGACTGCCGCTGTCACTACTTCTCACGCCCCTTTGAGCAAGAGGCATGCCTCATGTGACACAGGATCTGGAACGTGGAATTTTGCGGAATAGTCTAGCAGTTTCAACGATGTGCAGGTTGAGCGGTGGACCCCTGCCTCCTGACGTGGCCACTTCAAGTGTCAAAGGTTTCAACACCTGGAGAACGCAATTTGATCGAAACACTCCTATCATCTCGTGGGCAGGAACTGCCGATAGGCACTCATGGCCCGCTTCCGGAGCACTCTCCTCGGCGTCTTAATCGGTACCTGCCTGGCGATGAACGGGATCCCCGTTTACCTCGACGGCGAAGGCGAGCCCTTAGCTGCTGGCCGAAACCGGATCCTCGACGCCTTTCAGGTTTTGGACGAGGTCCCTTCTGGAAAAGACATCCTCGACCGGGCGGCGAAGAGGTTCGATGCTCCCGATCGGAACAGCCTCCTCAAAGTTTTCAAATGGGGCACGGTCTCCAGGACCGATGCCATCCTCACTCGACACTACAATCCGAAGACCGGCGC
Organism: Bacteriovoracaceae bacterium; assembly: GCA_043759365.1. Lineage (GTDB taxonomy): Bacteria > Bdellovibrionota > UBA1018 > UBA1018 > UBA1018 > JAYVNB01. The sequence goes on from JAYVNB010000042.1 coordinate 14,080, forward strand.
CGAAGTCCGTGAGCGCAAGGTTCAGGTGATTCTCCGCGAGGGTGAGGGCTTAGACGACTTAGTGCTCGATGTCGCCCATGAACTGACCCACGCGATCTCGAGCCCAGACTGGGACCCCTACGATCCCGCATTGACCCCAGCCCGCTACATCCAGGCCACCATCGAAGGCGAGGGCGGCGAAGTCGATGCGGTCAGCACGGAATGTCGAGTGAGTCTCGAACTCGCACAACGTTTTGGAACCTCTGCCCACCGTTGCGGCCGCTACAGGGCCGGAACCGCCGGCATTGAACGGGCAAAAGTGATGAAGGACTTCTATCGGGTCGGACGCTGGCAACGGGAGATCAGCCAAAAGCTGGGAGGGGATGCCGAAACTTTTCCCCTCCTTTCAGGCGAAGCCCCCATGCTCTATTCTTCAACCGGAAACGCTCCTTACCCCATCTCGCTCATTCGAGAGTACGAAGAGATCACCCAGATCGCCTGCGACAACTCCAAGAAGCGTCTCGATCTGTTGTCCCCGACACGGGCCCCCGCTTCCAGCCCCGAAAGCGGGCAAGCCGTCATTCAGCAAACGGTGGCAAAATTCCTGGCGAGCCGCTGTCAACCCTAGCGCCATCCCAGGCACGTCGGTTGCAATCTTCCTGAAGCAAATCGGTTTGCACCCAGGAGGCATACAATGAGTGTTTTAGGATGGATTTTGTTTGGTTTCGTTGTGGGTTTGATCGCCCGGGCCTTGATGCCGGGTCGTGATCCTATGGGTCTCATCGGAACCACGGTTCTAGGGATTTTGGGCGCCCTTCTGGGCGGTTGGATCGGTCAGGCTGCAGGTTGGTACGGACCCAATGACGGTGCCGGTTTCATCGCCGCCACCGTGGGAGCAATTACCCTCCTGGCGATCTACCACATGGTGGCCCGTCGTCGGACTTCTGTGACGGGTCGCTCGGTTCGAAATGATATCGACCGCGCAGCTTGACCCTGATTTCAGCCTGAACCCGGTCGTTTTTGATTCACTTTTAGCAGGCAGCGGAGTTTGATGGCTCTCATGTCGAGCGCTCCCTACTCCCTGCCTGTTACTTTTTTAAAAGAGCTCGAGGAATCCTTTCCTCCGCGTTTCATATCGCGAGACCCGGGTGATCTGGAGACCTACGGGAAGGACTGGACTAAGGCCTACGCTCCCGCCCCTTCTCTCATCGCGTTCCCTCAAACCACGGAAGAAGTCTCGCACCTGCTCAGGCTCTGCTCGAGGCACCGAGTGCCTGTAGTGCCTTCGGGAGGCCGAACCGGCTTATCGGGCGGAGCCGTCGCTGCGCGAGGCGAAGTGGTGCTGAGCCTCAAAAAAATGGGGCACATGGGGGAGGTGGACTCCCTGGCTCAGACCCTTCGCGTCCAAGCGGGCGCCGTGACCGAGGCAGTCCATGGGCATTGCGCCCCGCATGGCCTGACCTGGCCGGTGGATTTCGCTTCGAAAGGCTCCAGTCACGTCGGCGGCAACATCTCTACCAATGCGGGAGGAGTGAAAGTCATCCGGTACGGTCTGACCCGTAACTGGGTATTGGGTCTCCAAGTCGTCACTGCGGACGGAACCGTCCTCGAGCTCAACGGCTCCCTGGAAAAAAACCAGACGGGCCTCGATCTTCGCCAACTGTTCATCGGAAGCGAAGGAACCCTGGGAGTGGTGACTGAAGCCACCCTCAAGCTCGCGAAGCTGCCGGGGGATTGCGAAGTGTTTTTTTTCGCCCTCCAGGGCCTCAAGGAGGTCTTGGAGCTTTTCCGGGATGCCCGCTCTCAAAGCTTCATGCTGAACGCTTTCGAGCTGGTCGGGGACAACTGCCTCACAAGTGTGGTCGCACACCGGAAAATCGCCGCGCCTTTCGCGACTCGGGCTCCATATTACGTCTTGATGGAAATCGAGCGTCCCGAAGCCGAGGATGCTCGGGACCGCTTGGAGTCCTGGCTCGCTACACTGTTCGAGAATTCCAAGGTCCTAGATGGGGTATTGGCTCAAAGCCCTGCAAACGCCCGTGACCTCTGGTCGCTTCGGGAGGGAGTCGCAGAGGCGATCATGGCCAAAGCCACGATGCACAAGCATGACGTCTCCGTTCCGATCGCCGCACTTCAGGTGTTCACTGAAGCGTTTCAGCGCAAGCTGCAGGAGAACTACGGCGCCTTTGAAGTCTATGTGTTCGGCCACATTGGCGATGGCAATCTCCACATCAACATCGCTCAACCGGATTCCGTTTCGCGGGAAGAGTTTTACGGCCAGTGCAAGGAAATCGACCTCAAACTTTTCGAGCTGGTGCAACAGCACCAGGGGAGCATTTCGGCCGAGCATGGGATTGGCCTGTTGAAGAAATATGCCCTGGGCTTCTCGCGCACGCCTGAAGAAATCGCGCTCCTCAAGGCCGTGAAATATGCTCTGGATCCTCAAGGCATCTTGAATCCAGGCAAGATCTTCGACTGAGGCGCGATGCCCCGTTATCAGGAATCCATCAGCCTCCGTTACTCGGATATCGACTTCCATGGGCGTGCATCCATCGTCGCTTTCGCCCGCTTGTTCCAGGAAGTGGCCGGCAAACATGCCGACCTTCTCGGTTTTGGCAGCGGCAAATTGCGTGAAAGGGGAGTGACTTGGGTTCTCGGGAAATTCCAGATCAAGCTCCTGACTGAAGCCCGATGGAAAGATTCGGTTGAAATCGAGACATGGACGCCCGGGGTTCAACGGAATTTCGCGTTGCGGGACTACCGGGCGCGCGGTCCGGGAGGAGTCCTTCTGGCCGAAGCTTCAAGCTACTGGGCCATGTTTGATTTAGAGTCGAGGCAAGCGGTGCCCATCCCCGAAGACCTTCGACTCAATTACCCGTCCGAACCCGAGAGGGTTGAATTCAAAAGCTCCGGCAGACTTGCATGGAAGGAAGAACTTAAAGCCCATGGTGCGCGTGAATACGAAGTCCGACTTTCAGAAATCGACGAGAACCGGCACGTGACCAATACGGCCTATGCCTCTTGGGCATTGGACGCTGTGGATTCGGAATTCGCGACCGAGAAAGTGTGCCGGGAGCTGAGCATCGTCTTTCGTTCGGAAGCGCTTCTAGGAGAGCGCGTGATCTCCGAGCACCAAAGCGTACGCGAAAATCTCCCGACCAAGACGTCGTTTTTGCACCGGGTGCGACGAATCAGCGATGGCCAAGACCTCGCCCTCTGTCAGAGTGCGTGGGAGAGCTTTTGAGTCTGCAGCGGGATCAGCTCCCGGGTTTGAAAATGGCGAGATAGGCCGCCGAAGCACCGAGCAAAGGAAAGAGCCACCAGAGCATTTTTCCGATACCGCCTTTGGCTCGATAGGCGAGCGCGATCGCACCTCCCATAAAAAGCCAAATCACCAGCTTCAGGGCTGCCCAAAGGGGAAACGGTGACAGGACTCCGAGCCTCGCAAGCAGACCAAACCCGCCCACGAGCGCAATCAAGAGTCCCACACCGTGGGTCATCGCCGCTTTTTTGCGCATGGGATGTTCGCGAGAGCCGCCGTTCATGGAGTGAAGGGTGACGCCCCCCAGTGAAACGAAAATCAGGAATATTCCGAAAAGGTGAACGACCTTGTAGACGGGGTAGGAAATCATAGGTGAGAGAATCCTAGCAGTCGTGAGCTATTGCCGGCAATCGAAACACCGGGGCTCGACGTTCATGCGGGAATGAAAGTGTCAGGCCCGGTAAAAACGAGAAAGGGAAGCCTATCGAGGCTTCCCTTTCATCTGGATCTAAATCGAAAACCCGAATCAGCTAGCGGTGCGCTGCTTACGGATACGATTGCGGACTTTGAGGAGGCGTTGCGACATGAGCGCTTCTTTAGCCTCAAACAGAGCCTTAGTGATGCCGCCCTGCTTGTCGATGGTGCGAATCGCATGCGTCGACAGCTTCAGGGTCATGGTCTCCATCAGCTCCGGAATCAAATACTTCTTAGTATGGATGTTCGGAAGCCAGCGAGTCCGGGTCTTGACGTTCGAATGGCTGACCTGGTTACCGGTCGTAGGGCCTTTGCCCGTGAGTTCACAAACGCGTGACATCGTTACTTCCTTCCTGCTGCCTTAGGTTCGGCAATATCTTGTTTGGTCGTTTTAGCGACGCGCACGGTGGTGACCTTGCCGCCTTTTTCCGACTTCTTGATGCCAACGCGGGTGGTTTTGCCGGCGCCGTCCATCAACATCACGTTCGAGTAATGAATCGCAGCTTCTTTGCTGATCACGCCACCCTGAGGGGTCTGCTGGCTCGGCTTCACGTGCTTCTTACGCACGTTCACGCCTTCGACCAGGATACGCATTTCTTGGGTCTTTACAGCCAAGACAGTGCCGGTTTTCCCTTTTTCGGAACCGGCGATCACTTTGACAACATCACCTTTTTTAATCTTCAATTTCATAAATTACCTATTTACGTCTTTCGTTACGCGGCAGCTTAAGCGCGTTGAGCAACGATGCCCTTTTTAAGGCACTTGCTGCAGACGCTATGGGTGCGAATCTGTTCGCTGCACTCAGGACAAGTCGTTACGGCGATGCTTTCGAGTTTGTAGACGTACGAGAAGCGACGCATGTTGCGGCGGCTTTTAGAACACTTCTTCTTTGGTACAGCCATTTTCGATCTCTCCTAAAGTCCTGAATCTAATCTTTGAGTTGCCTTGGTCGTGCCTTCGCTCTGAGCCGCTCGTCATCCTCAAGAATGAGTTCGAGACCAAGGCTTAATCTGTAGAGCGCCCGTCCTTCGAAAAGTAGGATTCACTTCATTATCTGCAAATAGTCAACGATTCAAGTTCTGATTCACGATTCCTGCCGCTTCAGCGACAAAAAATTCACTTCCGCGCTGATTCCTGAGGCACTAGGACGTAATTCGACCCTTCATCCGCGTTCCCGGCTCAGCCAGGAGCACGCAGGTCGACCCTGGTCGAGTTACAAAATAGGAATGAGAAGGGGAGAGAAGGGAAAAAAACTTAAAGATGGTGCGGTCGACTGGACTTGAACCAGCACGCCTCTCGGCATACGCCCCTCAAACGTACGTGTCTACCAATTCCACCACGACCGCACTAAACCGGCATGAACTGCGAGGGTTCGGGCAATTTAGCGACTCAAAACTCGATTCGCAAGCCGAAAAAGTAAGTCGTCCCGGATAAAGTGAGATTTGCGTCCGAACCGCTGAGCGCACGAAGCTCCGCCACGAGATAACTGCGCAAAACCCCGTAGTTTGAGTAAAAGCTCGCGGATCCTCCGGGATCGAGTCGGTTCAAGAGCAGCATCCCTCCGAGGAACCCTCCCACTGCACTGAGGTGCCCGGATGGACCTGTCGCCAAGTGGTACTGCCACATCTCAGCCGATACCCCCGCTTCTGGGACGAAAATCTGCTGCTGAAAAAACTTGGCCTGGTAGCGGATTTGGCCCCCCGCAGACCAGAGCCCGAAGCGATTGTCGGCGGTCAAAGCATTTGGAGAGAAGATCGGGTACCAGTTGAGCGAAGGACCGAACCCGAGGACACCGAATTGCTGGAAAAACCCGGGCTGATAGTCGCCCTGCACCGAAAAACCACGAACAGCCACGTCTTTTTCGCTGATGAATCCGTTTGGAAACCTCGAGCTCGTCCCCACAGCCTTGAGCGCTGCCGTCACCTCCACGGCCCAATGAGGAAGCTCGCTGGTGTAGCGAGGCACCCGAAGATCGCGCGGAGCCCGAGCGACAGTTTCCGACTCGATGGCAGCCGCGGGCGCCGGCTCAGGACGCGACTCCTGGCTTCGCGCGAGATCCTCTTCCTTTTTCCGACGGTCTTCTTTTTGTCGAACTTCGTCGACTTTTTCTTCCGCCTCCTTTTTCTGGGACGCGAGGAGGGCCTGCTGCTCCATTTCCACTTGTTCTTGTTTCTTCTTGGCAGCCTCCTTCTGCGTGTCCGCGACCTTCGGCTCTTCCACGAGCGGTGACAAGGGCAACGGGTCATTCACAGACTTGGCGGCAGTGGGGGGCGGAACAGGCGGGGCAGTCGCAAAATCCCCTTCAGGCGGCAGTCCCCCTAGATCCAGGGGAGCAGTCGGAGGCTCGACCTCTCCGGCTGGAGCCAGCGAAGGGATAGCATCTTCGTCAGCCATCGCCCAACTCGGCAACGCGACTACGATCGAGAGACAAGCGATTGAAGCGAACCGTTTCATGATAGTCCCATTTTCCCTTCCAGAGACCGGACGGGCAAGGGGAGTTTCAATAGCGGGAGGCGGGGAACTAGGCAAGGGCTGCC
>JAYVNB010000043.1:0-20284 GCA_043759365.1 Bacteriovoracaceae bacterium
ATCCAATCACTTGCTTTGACGATGACTTGAAATGGGGGCCGGCGCGGCTTGCGACTGGCGGGCCACATTCCCGTCATTTCGAGGACCCCTAGCACCCCCCGAAGCCCTTCCAAGGAGATCCGCGGAGAAAACCTCCCGGTTTCACCGGCTTCGAACAGGATCGTCGGGACCCCCGAATCAGTCGCCGAACGGCGGAGAGAGCCGAGAGTTCCAGGCTGATCCACGAGAATGGTGGAGCCGAAGGAACGAGCGAGCGCGCGCACCCTGGCATTGGCCATATCGCCCCGAACGTGGGGAAGGTTCAGCCGACCGTTGGCCGCGGTATGGAGGTCGATGCCAAAGTCGCAGCGTGAAATGACCTCCTGAAACAAACGCCACGCAATCCGGTCCGCGTTATTCCCTTTCCGTTTTCCAGGAAAAAACCGGTTTAAGTCGCGGTGGTAGGGCAGGTAGCGGGATTGCCCCAGAAAGCCCGGGATGTTCACGACCGGGATCGCGATTAACGTCCCGCGCAAATTATCGTGGTTCAAGTCGAAAATCAGGCGCCGAACGATGTCCACGCCATTGATTTCATCCCCGTGAACGGCGGCAGTGACGAAGGCCACTGGCCCCGCTTCTCGACCCCGGATGACGGTTATCGGAATCTGAATGCCACTCGAAAGGAAAGACTCGGAAACCTTCAGGAAAATCTCGCGGGTCTCCCCCGGTTCCACTCGAATTCCACTGATTTCAAAAGTAGTCGGGCTTGAGTCCAATCTCCCTCTATTATAAACCTTTTAGAAATGACGGAAAAGAAATCGAGGCCTGTTCGAACTCCTCGCGCACCTCGTCAGTCCAAAATAAAATCCGCCCCCCCTCGCCGCGCCCTCGATCCCGAGGTTCTCGATCGCGAGGAAGAATCGGAAGCGTCCGAACGAGATGACGCGGAGCCGAGTGACGAAGAAGTCGCCTCAGAAGCGGCATTAGTCCCTCACACCCGGGATTCACTGAGCGAAAATGGTGACCGCGACGTCGCCGCCATCTCACCGTTTGACCCGCTGCGCCGTTACCTGGAGGAAATTCGACGCCATCCCCTTCTGGAACCGGAAGAGGAATTCCGACTTGCGCTCCAGCTTCGCGATCGGGGCGATCTGGATTCCGCCAAAAAGCTGGTTCAAGCCAATCTCCGACTCGTCGTCAAAATCGCCTTCGAGTATCGGAATTTCTACTCGAACATGATGGACTTGATCCAGGAGGGGAACATCGGGCTGATGAAGGCCGTTTCGAAGTTCGACCCAACCAAAGGGGCGAGGCTGGGATACTACTCGTCCTGGTGGATTCGATCCTACATCCTGAAGTACCTTCTCGATAACTTCCGCTTGGTGAAACTCGGGACAACCCAGTCACAAAAGAAGCTTTTTTACCATCTGATGCGTGAAAAGGAGAAGTTGGAGGCCCAGGGCCTCCTCGCCGGCCCAAAGCTCTTGGCGGAGCGTCTCGACGTCCGCGAGAAGGACGTCATCGAGATGGAGCAAAGGCTCTCCTCCCGGGGAGCCGAAATGAGCCTGGACACTCCGATCGGAGGGGCCGACAGCGAGTCCTCCAGCCCCCTGTCGTCGATCTTGGGCGATGGCCGCGAGGGCGCAGATGAAATCCTGGCTCATCAGGAGCTTTTGGACCTGCTCCGAGATCGCCTACCGGCCTTCAGAAAACTTTTGGATGAAAAGGAGGAACGCATCCTCAGCGAGCGCCTTTTAGCCGAGGAACCCAAAACGCTTCAGGAAGTCGCCGACCTTTATGGCTTGACCCGCGAGCGCGCTCGGCAGATTGAATCCAAGGTCATTGCCAAGCTTCGGGAGTTTCTCCGATCGGATCTCGAACCCTAAGGGGCCCTTCAAATCGGCACTTTACATCGCGATCCGCAGCATGTTACTTCCGCAAAACATTAATAAAGCAGGAAAAGCATAGGAAAACTCATGTCCGGAAAAACTGCCGTCAGAAATAAAAAAGCTGAAATCATTAAGAAATACGCCCAAGCCGCTGGCGACACCGGGTCACCCGAAGTTCAAGTCGCCCTTCTTACCGCTCACATCAATGATCTCAACGAACACTTCAAAACCCACGACAAAGACCATCATTCCAAGCGGGGTCTTTTGAAGATGGTCGGTTCGCGCCGTCGCTTGCTCAACTATCTCAAGAGCACTGATCAGAGGCGCTACACTCAGCTGATCTCGAGCCTCGAACTCCGGAAGTGATTCGAAGGCCGCTCCTGGAACTCAACTGCGATTCTTCAACTGCTGCACTTCAAAACCGGCTTCAGCTGGATCTCCAGCCAAGGTTCGGAATGAAGTCACAGTTGAAGTTCCAGTTGAATCTCGAGGTGTGGCCGTTTCGTTTCGTCACTCACTGCCATCCCCAAAAATGGCCCTGCCCATCCAAGTCTCTTCATTGAGCTCGATTTTGAGCAATCAACATTGAGCAAGTTGTTACCTAGCACGAAGGCTGGGTTGTGAGGCACGGGTCCATCCATCAATCCATCCCATCCAGGACAGGACGGGATCTGAGGAGAACTCTATGATTCATCGCGTATCTTGTGACTTGGGCGGTAAAACGCTCTCCATTGAAACCGGCAAGATGGCCAAACAGGCCGACGGCGCCGTACTCGTCTCCTATGGCGATACCCGCGTCCTCGTGACCGCTTGCTCCGCGAGCGAACCTCGCGTCGGCGCCGACTTTTTCCCCCTCACCGTTGAATTCGCGGAACGCTGGTATGCTGCTGGAAAAATCCCAGGCAGCTTCATGAAGCGCGAGGGTCGCCCCACCACCGAAGGCACTCTTTCGGCTCGTTTGATCGATCGCCCGATCCGCCCCCTGTTTCCCGAAGGCTACTACTACGACACCCAGGTGGTGATCACGGTCCTCTCGGTCGACCTCGAAGCTGATGTCGATGTCGCAGCTGCGGCAGGTGCTTCCGCGGCTCTCCACATCTCGAACATCCCCTTCAAAGGTCCGACTGCAGGCTGCCGAATGGGTCGCGTCGATGGCAAATACGTGATCAATCCGACCTGGACTCAAATCGAGACCGGTGCGACCGACATGGAAATCATGATCACCGGCACCAAAAATGCCATCATGATGGTCGAAGGCGGGGCTCGCGAAGCCCTAGAAGCCGACTGCCTCGAAGCCATTGTTCGCGGTCACGCGGAGATCAAGAAGGTTTGCGCGATCATCGACGAGCTTCGCAACTTGGCCGGCGTGCCGAAGCGCGAGTTCACCCCTGCGGTCATCGAGACCTCGATCAAGGACCAAGTCTCGACACAAGCCAAGGCGGGCCTCGTAAAAGCCCTCAAGACCAAAGACAAAGGGGAGCGCTACACCTTGGTCAACAAGACCAAGAAGGCCACCCTTGAAGCCCTCGTCCCTGCGTCCTTGAAGGAGACGAACGCGAAAAAAGCGTCGGCTCTCGAAGGCGATGTGAAGTCGGCTTTCGAAACCCTTCAGTACGATCTCATGCGCGAGATGATCCTGACCGACAAAGTCCGGATCGACGGTCGCGACCTGAAGACGGTCCGCCCGATCACGGTTGAAGCCGGCGTTCTACCTCGGACCCACGGAAGCTCGCTGTTCACCCGCGGCGAAACGCAAGTCTTGGCCGTCGTGACTTTGGGAACCTCGGATGACGAGCAAATCGTCGATACGATGTTCCAGAACAGCATGCGTAAGTTCATGCTGCATTACAACTTCGCTCCCTTCTCGGTCGGCGAAGCAGGCCGAATGGGCGGCACTTCCCGTCGCGAAATCGGTCACGGCGCATTGGCTGAGCGTTCGATCAAGGCGATGATGCCGACGTACGACAAGTTCCCCTACACCCTTCGAGTGGTATGCGAGACCCTTGAGAGCAATGGCTCGTCTTCCATGGGATCCGTCTGCTCGACTTCGATGGCCCTGATGGACGCCGGCGTTCCTTTCCTCAAGCCAGTGGCCGGCATCGCCATGGGGTTGATCAAGGAAGGCGATCGCGCAGCGGTCTTGACGGACATCCTCGGCGACGAAGACCATCTCGGCGACATGGACTTCAAGGTGGCCGGAACCCGTGACGGGATCACCGGCATCCAGATGGACATCAAGATCGAAGGCATCGACGAGAACATCATGAAGACGGCGCTGGCCCAGGCCCGCGAAGGCCGCCTTCATATCCTCGGCGAGATGGCCAAAGCGATCGAAGCCCCTCGCGGGGACATGTCGAAGTATGCTCCCCGGATCACGACGATCACCGTGCCGATCGACAAGATCCGCGAAGTCATCGGCTCCGGCGGAAAAGTCATCCGCGATATCGTGGCTCAGACAGGCTGCAAAATCGACATCAACGACGATGGCAAAGTCAACATCGCGTCGAGCGATGGTGTTGCTGCCCAGAAGGCGATCGACATCATCCGGGGCATCGTTGCGGAAGTCGAAGTGGGCAAGACGTACAAAGGTCAGGTCAAGAAAATCGTCGAATTCGGCGCTTTCGTCGGCGTCATGCCGAACCAGGACGGCTTGCTTCACATCTCCGAAATCGCCCATGAGCGCGTGAACAACGTTCTCGACTACATGAAAGAGGGCGACGAGATTGAAGTGAAGGTCATCGAAGTCGACAAGTCGGGCAAGATCCGCCTTTCGCGAAAAGCGCTTCTTCCTTTGCCTGAAGGCGGCGTTCCCCGCAGCGGGGGAGGCGGCGGCGGCGGCGAAGGACGCGGAGATCGCGGTGGAGACCGAGGCGGTCGCGATCGCGGCCCTCGGAGCGGCGATCGTGGACCTCGACCACAAGGCACCTAATTCGGCTCTGGAATATCCCTGACCGTTTAGGTCGGGGATATTCCGACTTAATTTCAAAGCTACTCTGTCACCAGAGACAAAATGGCTCTACTCATTGAATGAGTCGAGCCATTTTTCGCTTCCTTCGCAACCGAAGCTAACTCCATCATTTCAAGCAGATAACGCTTAGCGCACTTCAAGAGCATTTCACTCAGTCTTTCGTTGACCTTTGGCAAGCAGCTTGCTATTACTAGTCCCGCGCGCTCGGACCAGAGCGAAGTCCGGGGAACAGCCCCCAGAGCTCTTATCGACAGGTGGAACAAGGAGTCCCACCCAGCCCCCCCCATGCTCAGGATGGCGAAACCTTGTGTTTAGGAGAATGTGGATTATGAAAAAAAGCAGTGTGATCCGTGGCGGAATCAGCACTCTCGCTTTGGCTGGTCTCCTGGTGAACTCGGCTTTCGCTGATGCCACCTCGACCTCCACCCAAAACGTGAATACGGTTGCCCCTCGTTTGTTGGACAAAATCGCAGTGACTTACGTCAACGCCTTCAGCGGCCCTGCAGTGACGAGCTTGGGGTCCAACTTCCAAGCGAGCAAGTTGGACGGAACGACCGATCTCGGCTCTCCCCTCCTTTTCGAAAACACTTTAGGAGCTACTTACAAGCTGACCGATCACATCAAGGTCGGCCCGACGTTCTACTGGCAGTACAAAACTGGCGGACAGAACAATCTCTTGATGGGCGGCGACTCTTACGTCAAAGCTTCTCACAATGCCTTGATCACCCAAGGGACCTACACCATGACCGGCGAAGCCCGGTACTACGTGCCCATCACCGAAGCCTCACGCGACAAGCGCAGCATGGGTTCCGTTCGCCTCATCCAAAACCAGAACTACGATATCCCGAACACCAAGTGGTCCGTCGGGGTCTACACTTTCGTGCAGAAGTACTTCTACAACCAGTACGAAGCCGGCAAAGGCTTCAAGGGTACCGCTCCTTGGTCGCTTCGCGCTTACGTCGGACCTAGCGTGACCTACGCGATCACGGACTCAGTCCAGGCCAGCTTGCTCTATGAGGCGACTTCCCGCCTTCGCTTCGGCAAGTCGGTGTTCTCCGGTTGGGAAAACCCAAACGTGGGCGACGCTCTTTCGGACCCACGGGCGCCCAGCACTGACATCGAGCCTAGCGTGAACTGGGACATCACGAAGTCGATCAGCCTTAACCCCTACCTGGACATTCCCGTCAGTGGGCGCGTCGCATTGGACACCACCACCATCAATGCAAACTTCATCTGGAAGCTGCTTTGAATCTGACTTGAAACTTGGGACGGGTCCAGGCGCTGCCTGAACTCCCCGATTTTGAACCGAAACCTGGCTCCCGAAAGGGAGCCGGGTTTTTCATTTTGATCAACCCCGACACTCAATTCGCAACACAGGCCGTCGTGGCAGACTGTTTGCTTCACTCGGCTGCGCTAAACGCAGGGGGCACCCATGAACGTGAATCGAATTGGACGCAAGACACTGGCTGGGTTGTGGATCATCTTGTTGGCGTTTCTCTATTTAGAAGGGAGGAATGCACACGCGGATGTGGGGAATGCAGCAGGTTCCGACGCGCCCGGATCGGTCTCGGAATCGGACGCGCAGGCTGATTCTGCGCACGACTCCAACCCGGGCGCCGATGAAGAATCCAACGGTCCAAACGTGCATTTCGCGGGACATCAGCTCGCCAAGAACGGGGCGGGCGGAAACGTGATCGAAAGCCAAGGTCAATCGTCTGCTTCCCCAGACTCTTCGAGCTGGAGCTTCCGGGATCGCATCTATGCGAATTACTACGGCATCCTTTACGGACCCTCGGTCGGCGATCCGACGAGTTTTCAACCCACCCCGCAAGGGAAGCGCTCTAACATTCCCGTGTATGTCCGCAACTACGGGACCATGGGCTACGCTTTGGACAACTTCTTCGCGTTGAGCGCGACCGCCTACTGGATTTATGTCCCCGTGCGCGGTCAACAGTTGATCATGCGCGACCCCTACCTGCGCCTCGCGATGAACGACATCATTTCGAACGAGAGCTGGAACTACTACGCGGACGTTCGATTTCACGCGCCTGCCTCGGACGTGTCCCGGGATGCCGATCTCGTCGCCGGACTCCAGACTTTCCACGTCCTCACTTACACGGTACCGAACAGTCGTTTTTCCGTGGGAACCTACGGCTCCGCTCGCGTGAACCTCTTTGGCAGTCGAGGCAACGGAAACGATCTGGAAGTCTACTTGGGGCCGAACGCTGCCTATAAGATCACTCCGACTGTGGCCGCCACGATGCTTTACGAGATGTCGCTCAGCCACGGCTACGGCAACGAGGCCTTTATTTTCACGAACGATGGAACAGACCTTCAACCCGGCATCAGCTGGGACATCACTCCCAAGCTCAACGTCAATCCGTACTTGAACATCTACACGGGCAACCAAGTCAGTACCCGATCCACCTCAGTGGGAATGACCTTGAGCTGGCTTTTTCTGTGACTTGAACGCTTTAGAGGATCCGGATCATCACGACATCCTGGACGTTAGTTCCCGAGGGCGATTCGGGAATCAACGCACCGAGGTCGCGCAGGCTACGACCGGTATCCAGTCGCGAGAGGGATTGCTCGAGGCGACGAAGCGCGCTCTTACTCCGCATCAGCTTGACTCCCACCGCTCGCCCCGCTTGAGTTCCCGCCGAGCCGCTTCTGCCATCGACTCCATCCGAACTCATGCACAGGATCTCAAGGCGCCCTTCTTGAATGGGTCCCGCAAGCGCCAACAAGAGCGCAGCACCGATTTGAGACTGGCGTCCTCCTCGACCCGGCGATCGAACGCGAGATAGATCGACCTGCGGCTCCCCCCCCCACACGATCAACCCAGTTTGGCGCCGCTTGATACTGGTTTTGACTGTTTGAACCAGTCGCCGCACCCAGGCATCCCAATCCCCGCTCTGATCCGATCGCGCCTCGATCACGGAAATCTTTCTCTTTTGGGCGGCATTCACCAGGCTTTGAACCAAAACCGAATTGTCGGCGATCACTGTGTGGGGCACACTGCCATCCCAGAACGGCCCACTGCCTACCACTTCGGGCCCAAATGGGACGACATCCGAAAGCACGTGAACCTGCGCACGAACTCGGGGAGCCAGCCGCTTGAGCCAGCGGGCAGACCCTCCCCCTTTCAGGACGCAAAGCTGAGCGCGTTTTTGATTCAGCGCACTGATGGTCAGGGGTTGGGAGTAAAGTCGCCGGAGTTCGATTCCGAGCCGATCGGGGCTCCAATGAGCAGGAGGGAGCCAAGCCAAACTCGAAGCCCCTCCGGATAGATAAACTTCAAGTCTTCGAATCTCGAGTCTTCGAAGCGTATCGAAAAAATCGAGCAGAGCCCGGCCCGCCGCAAAACTTCCGGGTCCCGGGAGAGGATGCTCGGCTTCAATCTGAAGTGCGGGATGGAGCCGCCTTCCGGACTTCGTCAATCCTTTGGCACTCCTGAGAGCCCCACTGGGTCCGATCACTAAGGCCGGCGCGCTCAAAGGGAGATGAGGCGAAATGGCTTCCCAAGTCCGAAACGCCGCTTTTCCCCAACAAAGTACGGCACTTCGCTCTAAAGTGCCCGAAACCGCAGAGTGGCGACTACTGGGACCGCCAAAAAGTTGAATGGGATCAATAGCCTGGATGCCCAGACGCCAGAGTGAAATTAGTGAATTTTCAGAAACCACGTTACACTTATATACCAGATGAACTCGGTTTCGCCCCCAGAGTGGTATTTGGATATCGAAGGAGCCCGCAGTGGCCCCTATACCACCGATCAAATTGAAGGATTCTTGAAGGAGGGAGAGATTCTTCCTCGCCATCGCGTGATCTCTTCACGTCGGCCGGGACAGTCAGTCAGCGTAGGCGACTTCGTCACAGCACTTCATCAACATAAACTGAAAGCCTCCCCTGAAGTCTCCGAAGTGAGCGCTTCGTTTCAACCCCCTCCTCGCCCCCAGGATATTCACGAAAAGAGCGGCCTGATCCACATTGATGCCGCCCTGAATGATCCCGCTTACGCTCTCTTCGATGCTCTGCAAGTCGCTCGCGAGCGCAAGATGCAGAACAAGCTCGTCACTCCGAGCGCCAAGGAATGGGGGGCACTTTCCCGCCGAGAGCGACGCATCCCCGCGCAGGTCTGGCTCATTGCTGCTTTGACTTCCGTCCTCTGGATTTCGGTGTGGGGCGTCCTGCGCTTGAGCGACAAGTCCAGCACGGCAGCCTCCGCCCGCTCAAGTTCACCCGTCACCGTTTCCGCTGGAACCCCTCCCCCCCCGACTGGAACCGATACGCGCGCTCGACCGATCGAGGTCCGAAAGTCCGGGGCCACTGAGACTACGGTGACGCGCGGTGAAAAACCTCGACTCACCTCACCCACGTTGTTCCAGCCTACATTGGCTCGTCCGGCAGCTCGAATTGAAGGAGCAGGGTATTTCGGAAGAAATCTGCCCGCACCTGCTTCTGCGCCGAACGGAATCGCGCCTTTACCGACCCAAGGCCGCGGCGGAAACACAGCCCAGCAAAAATTTGATGAGCCTCCGGCAATCGATGGAAATCCGAGCGATCCACGCGACGCCATGGCCGATGGACGCGGAGACGACTTGGAGCGCAGACCCCTTACCAATCCGGAAGGCGGCGAGCGCATCGACCCTCTCGCCCCTCCCTTGGAGATCAACGGCAATCAAGCCGTCCCAATTGACTGAGCGGCTCCGACTGGGGACTTGACGGAAGGGAGCCACGCCGTCTACCTCTAGGAAGTGCGGAAATTTTCCGGTCTCCTCATTACTTTCGAAGGCACCGAAGGCGCAGGCAAGTCCACGCTGATCCGCGCTGTCGCGGCGTCGTTTGAAGCTTCCGGATGGGGGTGCATACAAACCCGCGAACCCGGTGGAAGCTCCGTGGCCGAGAAAATCCGCGCAGTGATCTTAGGGGAACCGATGGACCCTTGGACCGAACTTTTCCTTTACGAAGCGGCACGCGCCGAACACTTGGCCCGCACTGTGAGACCGGCACTGGACCGGGGTCAAACCGTGCTTTGCGATCGGTTCACCGACTCATCCCTGGCCTATCAAGCCCATGCCCGGGGAATTCCTTGGAACGAAGTGAAGAAATTGAATCGGGTTGCCACACGGGGACTGAAGCCGGACCTCACTGTTTGGCTCGATATCGATCCCGCAGAAGGCCTCGCTCGGGCGCGCGACCCCAACCGCTTCGAGGCCGAAGGCGTTGAGTTCCAGGCGCGGGTCCGCGAGGGATTTCGGCGCGCGCGGGCCGATGACCCGAAACGATGGATGAAAATCGAGGCGCACTCGGGATCTCCAGAGGCTTTGGCCGCAAAAGTCGTCGGCTGCATCCGCAGGCGTTTTGATCTCCCCCCAGGGGCCAACACTCCCGCAAGTGCGAAATCTCGAAAGGCGGCCCCTCGTGGCTAGAGCTTCAAGCAAATCGCCTCCGGCAGAGTCGCTGGAGAAGGTTCTCCCCCTTCACTCGCTTCTCCTCGAACACCATCGCCAGAGCCTCGATCGCACTCGGGAACAATGGGCTTTGCAGCACCGGGTCCCCCCCGTCCTCCTCCTGACAGGAATCTCCGGAGTTGGAAAACGAGAGATGGTTTACCACCTGGCGCAGTGCCTGCTGTGTGAACGGACTTCGTACACCTCGAAGCAATCGCGAACCGAGCCGGGAGTGGAGTCTCAGGATTCCTTCTTCGGAGACGCTCTTTTTACGAACGAGACGAGTGCCTCCACCGAGTCGTCTTCCGAAGCAATGCCCCAGATGGAACCCTGCGGGGAGTGCGCACAATGCCAACGAGCGCTTTCGAACCATTGGGTGGATTTCACTGAAATCTCCGCGAGTCGCGAAGACGGGGAAACCGGGACCTTGAAGATCGATCAGTTCAGGGATCTCAAAGCGTCGATGGGCTTTGGGGCCTTCGACGGAAAATTCCGCATCACCTTGATCCGCGACGCGGATCGGATGACCGTACAAGCGGCCAACTCCCTTCTGAAACTGCTCGAAGAGCCCCCGCCGGACTGGGTGTTCTTTCTGACCGCTTCAGACGCTTCGAACCTCTTGCCAACGATGGTCTCTCGATGCCAGATTTTGAAACTCAGGCCGTTCTCCAAGGCTCGGCTGATTCGACGCCTCACGGAACTCCAAGTCCCCTCGGACCGTTTGGCGGCCTGCGCAGAACTCGCGCAAGGGAGCTGGCGAAAGACCGAAGGCCTTGCCACCGAGGAAACCTGGGACCGCCGGTCCCAGATCCTCAACTTTTTGGAGACTCCTCCTGCCGAAGTCAGCAGCCTGGTGGACTGGGCCTCTTCCGAGCCGGCAAACTTCGCTCTGCTACTCGATCAGCTGGAGCAATGCCTCGCGGAACTGATTCGCTGGAGCGTTGAACCTGCCACTCCCCTCACCCATCGTGCCTTGAAAGCGCATGCCGAAGCGCAGGTTCAAGCGCGGGACGGAGCTTTGGCGGCCCGGCACTTCTGGACCGAACGCGCTGAGCGCGTGTTCCGAGCACGTCATGAAAGCCTAGCTCCGCTCAATAAAAAACTCCTGCTCCAGGACATCCTCCTGCCGTTTTGCGCATGATCCACGGCCGAAGCCTCGGCATCCGGTTCGAGGGCGTTGGCTGGATTTTCCGGGAGATTTCTTTCCAGCTTCCGCCCGGCGGGAGCTGGGCGATCGTCGGTCCGAGCGGTAGTGGCAAGACGCTCCTCCTGAAGCTGATCGCTCGCTTGATCCGACCGACCGAAGGGGAGCTCCAAGTCGCCAGCCGGAACATTGGGATGCTCTTTCAGAAGAACGCGCTCTTCGACTCGTTCACCGTGGAAGAGAATCTCCTTTTTACCTTGAAAGAACGCAAAGGACTCATCGGAGCAGTGGCGCGGTCAAAGTGCGACTCCTGGCTCGAAGCGGTGGGACTGCAACAAACCCAGAAGCTTTATCCCGAAGAGCTGTCGGGAGGCATGCAGAAACGCCTTGGAATCGCGCGCGCTTTGATCGCGGACCCGGAGCTGATCCTGTACGATGAGCCGACCGCCGGACTGGACCCCATCACTTCCAAGAAAATCGCCGAACTGATGGTCCGTCTCCGGCGCGAATCCGGAGCCACGCTCGTCGTTGTGACGAACGATATCCACCGCGCCTATCAACTCGGCGACCGGATCGACCTCTTGGCTCGCGGACAACTCCTGAGCGGTGGAACTCCCGAGGAGGTTCGACGAACCACGGATCCGGCATTCCGACAGTTCATAGACGGATTGTCTCAAGGCCCTTTGACGGAGCAACGCCGATGAGCATTCGCTTTGACTCGGTCTCCAAGTCGTTCGGAACGAAAAGGATCCTCATCGATTTTTCGTTTGAGGCGAGGCCGGGCGAAATCCTATTCATCCTCGGCAAGAGCGGCATGGGGAAGTCGGTTACCCTGAAGCACATCGTGGGCCTCCTCAAGCCCGACCAGGGGCGCGTTTACGTCGACGGCCAAGACATCACTGACCTAGATGAGGGTGGGCTGACACGAATCCGTCACCACTGTGGAATGGTTTTTCAACATCCCGCGCTCCTCGACTCGCTTTCCATTTTCGACAACGTCGCGTTCGGGCTCAAGCGCCTGGGGCTGTCTCACGAAAACGTCTCCGTCCGAGTCACCGAGACGCTTGAACTCGTCCACTTGAGTCCTGATATCCTGCGAAGATTTCCGTCCGAGCTCTCCTATGGAATGCAGAAGCGAGTCTCCTTGGCTCGAACTCTGGCGCCCGGACCCCGTGCCCTGCTTTTCGATGAGCCGACGACAGGGCTCGATCCCATCACGACTACTGCGATCAACGAGCTGATTCTGAACCTATCCAGGAAACTCCAGGTCACGAGCTTGGTGGTTTCACACGATATGGGGAGCGCTCTCAAGATCGCCGACAGGATCCTGGTCCTGGAGCAAGGGCGCATTCTGGCGCTCGGGACCCCGGCGGAAATTGAAGCTTCGCCTCTGGAACTGATCCGTGAGTTCCTCGAAGAGACCCTCGAGCAGCGGCGGGAACGGTTCAGTCCGGATCAGGGTCCGGCACGGGAAGAGGGAAACGGAAAATGACTTCATTTTTTGAGGTACTCGGCAGTTTCTGGCTCTTTCTCAGGCAAATCCTTCACACTCTCGTCCATACCCGCGGAAACCTCCGACCGATCCTCCACCAAATGGTGGACGTCTCGTTCCGATCGCTCTCGACAGTCGCTTTCGCCGGAATCTTCGTGGGCGCGATCCTGGTTCTCCAGTTCAACCTCATCCTAAGCCGTTACGATGCTCAGGTTTTCCTGGGAGGCTTGAACACTTCCGCAGTCATCCGGGAAGTTGGCCCTCTCATCATCTCCTTTCTCCTCGCGGGCAAGGTCGGAGCGTTTACCGCCGCGGAACTGGGCACCATGCGGGTGACCGAGCAAATCGACGCGATCCGGTGCATGGGCACTGACCCGATCCAGTACCTGGTCGTTCCCCGCTTCGTGGCCATTGTCCTCTCGAGCGTGATTCTGCTCACGCTCTCGCTCATGATCAGTGTGGCGGGATCGATTGCGGTCGCGCAGCTCATGTGCGGGATCAATCCACTTCAATACTTGGCGACTGTCCCCCGTTTCGCCACTCCCTGGGTCCTGTTCAGCAGCGTGCTGAAATGCGGGATCTATGGAGTGATCGTGGCGGGCGTATCGTGCCATCAAGGATACTCTGCCCGCGGAGGCGCCCGGGGAGTCGGCCTAGCGGTGACCCGCGCCGCGGTCTACACCAATCTGTTCATCGTTTTCACCCAGTTCATCGTAAGCCCTGTTTTGAACTGGGTTGGAGGCCTGCTCCCTTGACGGTACCGATCCCTTGGCTCAATACCCTCGCAATCCTCCGCCTACTGGCGACTTCCCTCTCCCGGGTGTTCACCCGTCGTTGGCGTTTTCCAGAAATAGTCGCTTCGATCGTCCAAATCGGCATCGGAAGTTTGCCGATCATCACGCTGGCCACTGTTTTTGCCGGAATCCTCGTTTCAACCGAGATCGCCTGGCACATGGACCAAGCGCTTCATTCGGTCGAGATGATCCCGGGCGTGACGGGACAGTTCATCCTGAGAGAGCTCGGCATCGCGATCCCGGCGCTGCTCATGGCCTCGAAAGCGGGAGCAGCCACCGCGGCCGAGGTAGGCTCGATGAAGGTCACCGAACAAATCGACGCTTTGGAGCTGCTGGGGATCGATGCGATCGACTACCTCGTGGTGCCCCGTATGGTGGCGAGCATATTTAGCCTGATCTGCCTGACCTTGATCGCCGTCACAGTGACCATCGCCGGTGCGACTGGTGTGGCCATCTTACGCTACCAGTTCGCCTGGGGTGAGTACTTGAACGCGCTCCGGCCGTTCATCGAGGGCAAAGACTTGATCGCCGCCGTAGTGAAGGCCGGCATTTTTGGAGCGGTGATTCCCGTGATCGCCTGCTCCTTCGGACTTCGATGCAAGGGGGGGGCGGAAGGAGTCGGAACCGCGACGACCGACGCAGTCGTGGCTTCTACGATCGCCATCATTTTCCTGGATTTCATCCTCACTTCTTTTTTCATCGGGCTATGATTGCAGACACCCTATGAAGCTATCCAATGAGGCAAAAGTCGGTGCCCTGGTCGCCGGAACAGTCGCGCTGGCTGCGGTTTTCGCCTGGCTGATCGGCATCGCGAACCCCTTCAGCCAAACCGTCGACTTCTACGTCACCTATAATTTCGCCGGTGGCATCGAACTCGGCTCCCCGGTGCGAGTCTCCGGAATCAAGGTCGGAAAAGTCGAAAAGATCGAGTTTTTCGTGCCGGTCGAAGGGATGGGCAACATCGGGATCAAGGAACCCGGGAGCGCGGACGAGCTGACTACCGTCAAAGCGGTGGCGCCCATCCGCCTCAAGGTCTCCGTCCGGAAGGACGCAGCGGTCGGGGTCCGGCAAGATAGCCGCTTTTACATCAATATCGCGGGAATCATCGGCGAGCGCTACGTCGAGATCGTCCCGGGCAGCCTGTCCTCGCCTACCGTCCTCGCCGGCCAAACTCATCCGGGAGTGGACCCGCCCCGGATCGACCAGCTCCTCTCCCAGAGCTTTGATCTGGCCGGAAAGATCTCCGAGATCATCGAACAGAACAAAGGTGACCTCACCAAGTCGCTGGACCTCTTGTACAAACTGAGCGGGAATCTCAACAAAACGCTGTCCTGGGTCGACAAAAGCGCGGTGTTCAAGAACGATCTCGGCAAACTGATCGAGAACCTGATCGTCATCACGACCGACGTTCGAAAGATCACCGACAAAACCCGCACCCCAGAAGGCGAAAAGACGCTGAAGCTCCTTCATGAGCTCCTTTGGCGTCTTGAACCCCTGGACTCCAAGAACATCCGCGAGTTCCTCCAAAAAGAGGGAATCCGGGCACGGATCTTCTGAAGAAGGAAAAAACGCCATGTTGAAACCTTCGGCAACGCGTCCCCTTCATCGCGAAGAATTCCAGAAGTTGCTCCAAGAAGGCTTTTCCGCGTTCGACGGCGAGAGGCCGATCGATCCCCGCCGCTTCACGCCTTGGCTTCTCGGTGGCTTCCTCTCCTTTGCACTCTTGGACCTCAGCAGGCTGGGTTCGATCCGCGCTTTAACCCTGGGACTCGGGTTGGGTGTGCTGCTGGCCGAGTGGAAAGAGCAACGGGTTCGAAGCTGGCTTTACGGCGCTCGAAGGATCGAAATCACTCCCGATGGGATGCGCTGGACCCGGTGGATGTGGAGCAAAGAGGTCGAAATCTACTGGGAAGACCTCCGTTTCGTCGGTCGAAAGCCTCGTCTGGGCTTGATGGAGTGGACCTTTGAAACTCATGAAAGACTCCGAACGACCTGGAACCTTGCGGGTTTCGCGCATGACGACGCCCTCCTGATCGAGATGCTCGTCCAGTATTACTGCGGAATCGACAAAATCCGGTACGAGGGGCGGCACCTTCCTTTGACAGCCGACCCACGTTCAGACAAACGCTCGGACTGACCTTTCCCAATCCCGCTCAAACGGTGTCGGCTTTTCTCCAAGCCTCATGCCGGGCGATCTCCTGGCGAAGCCTTTCCAGTTCGGCTGGAATCGAGGTTTCCGGATCGAGGCCCAGCTCGCGTGCCCAAATCACTGCAAGCGGTTTCGCCCATCCCCAGCCATGATCCGCACGGGCCAAGAAAAGCGGTATCCTGCGGAAATAGAAATCCTCGAGATGGGTGACCATCCCGGTACGAACCAAATGTGCGAACTGAGCTCCGAGCCACGGGAAGCCTTCGGGATCGGATTGAGGCGCAATACCCGCTTGTACCAGCTCGCTGTGCAGCCGCGCGATTTCGAATGCTTCCAAGCCATAGCGATCGATGAGACTCGGAGGAATCACGAGACTCTGCGACTCTGCGCGCGAATGGGCTCGCTCCATGGCTTCCGGGGTCGCCAGGGGATTGACGGGTTCGTGGGTACGGGAGGATCGGAGAGGCTTGAGTGCCGAGCCCGATGCCTCAGCTCGGAGAGCGACGGCTCCGTGATGCAGGGAGAAATCGACGATCTCCTCGGCCATCTTTCGATGCGTGGTGTATTTTCCACCCGCGACCAGAGTGACTCCCCCAGGCCCTGTTCGAATCTCGTGTTCGCGACTGACTTTCGCCAGGTTGCCGCCACCCTCGCCCGCCGATTCGCCCACCAAGGGACGCACGCCCACATAGCCGCTCAGGATATCCGAAGCTTTGATTTGGAGAGGCTCGAAATAGCGATCCAGGAGACGCAACAGGTATTGCACATCAGCGGGTTCAATCGCCGCTCGCGCGGGATCAGTCGGAGTCGGTCCATCCGTGGTTCCGACAATCGTGACTCCTGGACCAAGATCCGGCCGAGGCATGACGAAAGCGATTCGGCCATCCTCGGGATGACTCATCACCAAAGCCCCCGGTACCGGGATGCGCTTGAGGTCGAAAACCAGATGCACCCCTTTGCTGGGCTTGAGCCAAGTGCGCCAGCCCTCGGCCAACCCATGTCCCATGAGATCGGCCCAGGGTCCCGTCGCGAGAATGGTGCGACGAGCCCGAATCTCGAACTCTCCGGAGGCGCCCGATGTCGGGGCGGCCTCAAGGTCCTGGGCGCGATAACCCACGATCTGAGCCCCCATCGCTTCTTCGCTCCAGATCGGCGAAACGGCCCGCACATAATTGGCGCAAGCAGCACCCATCGTAGTGGCTGACCTGAGCACTTCGATGGTCAAGGCATCATCCCACATCGAGGCATCGAAATAACGGAAACCGCCCTTCAATCCCTCCTGCCGCAGGAACGGGATGTCTTTCAAGAGCGCCCGCTTGCCGAAGCGGCGGTGAAGGCCAGGCGCTCGAAAGAGCGCGAGGAGGTCGTACAGGATCATTCCCAGTCCGAGCTGAAAGCGATTGTGAGGGTCTCCCTTGAAGACCGGGAAATAAAACGGCAGGGGCCGCACCATGTGGGGGGCTGTTTTGAGTAATAGGGTTCGTTCCGCCAGTGCTTCAAACACCAGTCCGAATTCGAGGTTTTCGAGGTATCGCAGGCCCCCGTGGATGAGCTTCGAACTCTTGGAGGAAGTTCCAGAAGCGAAGTCGCTCTGTTCGATCAGGGCGACGGAGAGCCCTCGGGAAGCTGCGTCCCGGGCACAGGCAGCTCCGGTGATGCCTCCTCCCACGATCAACAGATCGAAGACTTCCGAGCGGTAGCGTTTCAAGGCTCCGACCCGGGTGTGAGGAGAAAACTCCATCCCTGCTGGCACGGACTCCATCTCGGAAGCTCCTCTCAGTTGATTTTTGCGGTTTCGACTTTTCGGACCGTGGAGATCGCGAGCTCCGCCAATTGATCAGGGCTCACGGCCGACGGGGACTCGGACATCAAGCAGGTTCCACTCGCGGTTTTCGGAAACGCCATCACGTCGCGGATCGGGCCCACTCCGCAAAGCAGTGCCGAGAGACGCTCCACTCCGAACGCAATCCCCCCATGGGGCGGGGTCCCATATTGGAGGGCTTCCAGGAAAAAGCCGAATTTTTCCTTCGCTTCTTCTGCGGTCAATCCCAGGAGCCTGAACATCGCCGCCTGGACTTCGGGACGGTAAATTCGGAGCGAACCGCCACCGATCTCCACACCATTCAAGACCATATCGTAGGCGGACGCCTCGATCTTATCCAGGTTGCGACCGGCGACGAAATCCTCGAAGAACTCCGGACGAGGAGCCGTGAAGGGATGGTGACAAGCAAAAAACCGGCCGTCCTTCTCGTCATACTCGAGAAGCGGAAAGCGTGTGACCCAGAGAAACGACGGTTTCCCCTCACCGGGTTTTGGAATCATGCCCAACCGGTGTCCGACGGCCAAGCGAATCGTGCCCAGGCTGTCGAAGACCACTTTATCGCTGGGGTCCGCGACAATCAGGACCAAATCGCCCGGCTTCAGCGATAGCTCGAAATTCAGCGTCGACTTTTCGACCTCGGTGAAGAACTTCGCAGCGGGCGATTGAAGCTCACCCGTCGCCTGCACTTTGATCCAGAGCAGGCCCTTGGCCCCGTATGCGCCTGCCTGGGCCTGAAGGTCATCCAGATCCTTGCGGGAGAACTTTTCAGCCTGACCCGGCACCACGATACACCGGACGGATCCGCGGCGAACCGGCCCACCCCCGATACCCGGGCGTTCCGCCAGGGCCTTTTGGAAAACCTGAAATGGACTTTTGTCGAACACACGGGTCAATTCCCGGAGTTCAAGCCCGAAACGAACGTCCGGCTTGTCGCTTCCGAAGCGCGCCATCGCTTCCGCATAGGGCATCCGAGGGAACGGAGTCTGAACCTCCTGTCCCAAGATCTCCTTCCAAAGCTTCGCGATCATGCTTTCAAGGATCGGGAAAAAAGCTTCCTCGTCGAGGAAAGAGGTTTCGATGTCGATCTGAGTGAACTCAGGCTGACGATCGGCGCGCAGGTCTTCGTCGCGAAAGCAGCGCGCGATCTGGTAGTAGCGATCCATCCCGCTCACCATGAGAAGCTGCTTCAACGTCTGCGGGGACTGGGGGAGCGCATAGAAAGTCCCGGGATTGATCCGGGACGGAACGATGAAGTCCCGAGCGCCCTCAGGGGTCGATTTGTAGAGGATTGGCGTCTCGACTTCAACGAAACTGTGGTGATCGAGGTGGTTGCGCACAATCGAAAGCATTCGGCTGCGCACAATCAGGTTTTTCTGGAGGATGGGTCGGCGAAGATCGAGGTAGCGGAACTTCAAGCGGAGCGTTTCGGCGGCCTCGACGTCGTCATCGATTGCAAAGGGAGGTGTCTTGGCTTCCGAGAGAATCCGCAAATCCGTGGAGGCGACTTCGATCGCGCCGGTCGACATCTTGGGATTGGTCATCCCTTCCGGACGGCTCCGGACCTTACCTTTGCACCAGATGACGAACTCGCCCCGTAATTTGCCGGCCGATTCAAAGGCTTCAGCGGACCCCGCAATGGCTGGATCGAAGACGATCTGGGTCAATCCGTACCGATCGCGAAGATCCGCGAATACGAGACCCCCGTGGTCGCGCCGCTTGGCGATCCAACCACAAAGGGTGACTTCCTGATCGAGATGGGAAACTCCGAGTTCCCCACAGGTGTGGGAGCGCGTCGTACGAGTGAGGGCCATAGAACGATTTAACCTGTTTTAAGTGCCCCGCGCAAGCGATCGGCACAAGCTTTGCGATGTGTTAAGGATGACCGGCGGAGCTTTGCCCCTTCCCCAGAACCCGGCGCTGAATTCAGGTTCCGACTCGATTTCGCGGCGCGCTTACGAAGCTAGGACTCAGGCTTTTTCCTGGGAAGAACTCTGGGAGGCCGGCACGTACTACGCGCGGATTTCCGAACTGCTGGAAGACTGTGCGGACCACGCTGTATTCGTGGGCTGGCAAGTGGACTCCCGGGTCCCGATGGCACGACCAGCACGGGACGGACTCCCTGCCGGCTGGGAAACCTTCAAAAGCAAAGTGGTCCGGCTCTGCGAAGAGAAGCCGACCCTCCAGTTCTATTTCCTGATGTGGGATCACGCCTACTTCTACACACTCGAAAGGGAAGCGCTTCAAGGACGTGCTTGGCTGGATATCCATCCGCGCGTTCACTTCGTTTTCGACAACCGTCATCCGTTCGGCGGTTCACACCACGAAAAGATCGTTCTGATCGACGGCAAAGCGGCCCTCTGCGGAGGAATCGATGTTTGCGCGGACCGCTGGGACAGCCCCGCCCACCTGTTTCACGACCCGAGGCGATCTCTCGACCTAAAGCACGAAAAACATGGTCCCTACCACGACATGGCAGTTCAAGTGACGGGCCCGGTGGTGGAAAAAATCCAAAAGCACATCCGGCGAAGGTGGGGCCGCATCTCAAGCATCCCTTTTCCCGAAGTGAAGCCGCAATCCCGTCCCGACTCGGGTTCGCG
>JAYVNB010000044.1:0-7043 GCA_043759365.1 Bacteriovoracaceae bacterium
ACTCGTACTGACACACCCCGGGAAGGGGCAGGGGGGGCTCAATTTCTTTCGGAAAACACTCGGGCCACTGCTTTTCATGGGACCGAGAAGTCGCAATCCAAGTGCCCATTCAGCTGCTTGGCTGTGGGCCTGTCACTTTGCACAACAGGTTGGGGGGGCAGTTAGCAGGTCTCAATCTCGCCGAGCGAGGGATCGAGTGGCGATCCAAAATGTGAAGAATCCAGCGAGAAAAAAGCCGAAAGAATCGCGTGCGGGATTCGGACCTCCGCTTCCCGACGAAGGAGGGAGTGCGCTCCAAGGCGATGCACGGAGACTCCCGCACCCGGCCGCCAGGCTGACAGTGAGCTGAGACGGGCCAGCGTCGTCGTAAGTGAACGCGATCTGCTTCACGAACGGTGACGGAGCGATCGCACCCGCTGTGGTGATCAGGATCCTGAATCGAAGGTAGCGGTTGTTCTTGTAACTCAGGTCAGAGAGGGTCGGCGTCTCATCGCCGTAGCGTGCGCCGTCGCTCGACCCCGAGTAAAGGATCTGGATCGCTCCTCCATTCAAAGTCTGCGTGATTTGGGGCGTATCCGGAAAAAATGCATTGAAGGTCTTGAGGTCATAAGGATGGGAAACGAGCGTGTCAGTTTGGTTGGCTGCTGCATTCTGCGTTCCGCACCCGGCTCCAGCGCCACACGTGGCGAGATCGGACCATGGAGCTCCGCCGGAGCCCTGATCCCCGCGGCGGAGTCCAGCGAGTCCGGCTGCTTGGGTGGCCGCGCTGCAAGGGGCTGGGCTGGTTAAGCCTCCGGTGAGTCCTCCGTCCACTTCGGGAACGCTCGTGGTCGTGATGGTTTGGAGGGTTTGCAGCCAGATTGAACCGCCAGCGCCTCCTCCGCCTGCGCCACTGCATTGGGTTGCGAGGGTCGGTCCGGGCGAAGCGGCTCTGTCTCCGCCTTTTCCACCGTGGGCAAGGATCGTGAGTCCCAAAGGAGCTGCACCGAGTTGGATTGGACCTCCCGCAACGATCTGAATCACCCCGCCGCCGCCACCGCCCCCCGCACCTCCGGCGCGGAGAGTTCCTCCGCCCGTGTTTAGATAGGCTCCGCCAGCGCCTCCCCCGGAGCCCCCGACAAAGGAGCCGACTAAATCGAAGTCGCCGACTGTGCTGGAGGAGCTGTCCTGGCCAGAGGCTCCATCGAGAGCGGGACTAGCCGCACCTTCGGGCATGAAGATATTGCCTCGGGCAGGCGAAATGAAGGTCCAAGCGATTCCTGTGACGAGTAGTCCTCGCAGTCCTTCGCGATCGATGGAAGTGACGTCTCGCGAGATCCCCCCGCTGCCACCGGAGGCCAGAGTCGTAATCGCACTGCCTCGGGCTCCGCCTGCCAGCGGAGTCGCTTGAGTCGCCGTCGTGCCATTGCCGCCCGTGCCTCCCCCTACATCGAGGGGAGGAGTGATTGTTACGGGTCCGAGCGAACGAAGGATCAAGGGGTTGGTCCCAAGAACCGTAATGCTGCCTCCGGTGATTGAGATCGAACGGAACTCGAAAGCAGTATGGGCCATGGTGTCGAAGGTGACCCCGTTGGAAGTCACAAGGACCCCATCCCCCCCACGGCCGAAATTCAGGGGTCGGGCCGGACTTCCATTGGCCACGACCGCTGCGCGCGCCATCCCAGCCGCGACATCCCAAAAACCCGTACTCTGAGCGAGGTCAGCATGATCGATGTCGGAGAAATCCTCGACAAAGGTCAGCGATCCGGGAGCCGAGTGCGCGACAGGGATGGCGAAAAAAAAGGAGAAGATCACGCGAGAAAAGGCCCGAGGAAGCGCCCGATAAAAAATCAGCCCCCTAAAGTCCATAACCGACCTCCACGATTCCCGCGCTTGAACCCTCGACACCGGACAGCCTGGCCCCCGCTTCAGCTCCGGCAAAAATCCCGACGCTTTCGGCCCGGCAGCGGGGCTCTGACTTTTGGAGGAATCGTTTTGCGGAAAAACTGATGTCGGCTCCGACGGAGCCTAAGACGAGTGGTGCCAGTCGCGCTTCCCAATGCCAGACAGTTGGCCTGCGAGTGGCGGGAGAAATCTGGAGGACTCCGCCTCCCAGCCATAGGAGCTGGGAGTCGACTCGGGAGTTCTGAAATCCGATTCGATGACTGGAGGCCAAGTAGGGGCCGATCCCGACTTGCAAGGCTCCCCAGGGTTGAGAGAGCGTCAACCAAGCTTGGATTGTGGCGATGCCTACTCGGTTCGTGCCAGTGAGAGGCACGGTCACGCTGGCTTGTTCCAGCAGGTAGGTCAAGCCACCGCTGATCTCCCAAGGCGAGGTTGTTCCCGGAGTTCTGGAAAAAGTTGCTCGCAATCGTGCCGGAACGAAGCCGGAACCCTGGGTGACGCGAGGGAGTCGATCGGAGTTTTTCAACGTTCGAGAGTGGTAGACGGCGCCGATCGAGATTTCTTGGTGGTAGATCGCGGGTGTCAAGGCCAGCGGCTCTGATGCGGCGGGTTCGGGAGCGGTCGGTAAGGTGGAAGGAGAAGGACTGGATATCGGAACGGGCATTGGGGCTTGCGCGGAGCTCGATGAGGAGCGGCGACGGGAGCCTTCCAGCGCGGATGCGATCATCGCTTGGGTCGATCGCGGAGTGGCAACGGCGCTCGGGAGAGGTGCCGAGACTGGGACTGGAAGTGGAAGAGGTGTCGGAGAAGTCGACTGAGATTTTGCCTGACTCTGAATCTCGACCCTGCCGGTAGAGCTGTATTCACCGATGCGGCCTTGGGCGTCGACCCCCGCAACGCGGAAAAAAAGCGTCGAGTCTTTTTCGGGTGGGGCGCTGAGGTATTCGAAGCGTGGCACCGCTGCGGACTTCTCCAGCAAAAAAGTGCGGAAGTCCTCGTCCGAGGAGATCTGGACTTGGTAGCGGCTTGCACCCACGATGGGATCCCAGCTGAAAGTGATCGAAATCTCCTTCTTCGAGCCGGCCCAGGCAGAGGGAAAGAGGAAGTTCAGGACGGAGCTCGGCACAGGGTCGGGAATCGGACGCTCCTGGATCTCGATCGTCGGCTTGCGGAGAACCGGAGGAGGGAGGCGTAACGGCGCTGGGTTCATCATCGGGGCACCTTCGGGAGTGATCGCGAACAGTGAGGCTTCCGTCACGGTGGCCGGTGACCGGTCGGAAAACTGCGTCCGCAGGGAGCCGCTTTCGACGATCACGCGGATTCCGCCTTGGGCGAAGACCACACGGAAAACCGAGGCTCCCGAAGTATCCTCAAGCTTCAACGCTGCAGCCTCCTTTTTTTCCGAAAATTTCAGGAGGATTGGGGAGGTTCCGGAGTGGGTTTTTTTGATCGAGCCCCGGAGAAGCCGGGCTGTGATGGTGCCGGGCCTGCCGAAAGCAAAAAGGCCCGGCTTCGGGGGCTCCTCAAAAATCACCAGCGAGCCTTCTTCGATCGTCAGCTCGGTTCCGTCTGGAAAGCTCACTCGCGCATCGGACCCTTCCATCGTCGCGATCGCGTCCAGGCGGTAAAGCGCTTGGCCTGGATCTGGCGGGTTCCATAGCAAAGTGCCGGCCAGTTTGGTCCGGACTTCCCGTCGAGAGTCCTCGATTCGAGCCAGGGGGAGTCCTCGATCCCCGGGGTTCGTCGCCCGGAGATCCAGGTCGATTCCGTAGAACAGGTAGGCGAGTTGGAGGGCGAGGAGAACGCTCGCCCAGAATGCCGGCCGAGCGATGTGCGCGGATTCCTGCGCATCATTTGCCGACCCGCTCGAATGTGCCATAATGATCGGAGTCCTCAGGCTTTCAATTATGGCTCACCACTGGCGAATTTCAATTCGATCCAAGATTCTTCTGGTCCTCAGCGCTGTGGTCATCGCGGCGGTGGCTCTCTACCTGTATTTGGCATCGCGCATCTTCTTTGAGGACAAGACTCTCCTGATCTATGAACTCAACCAAACGAACGTGCGGACGCTCGCTGCGGAGTCCGAGGCTCAGTTGAGTCGAATCAGTGATCTTCTTCGCCTGACGGGAGAGGTGGGCTGGAACTCCACGCTTTTCTCGTCCGAGGATCGGGGCATCCTGCGTGTCGGAACCTTGACGAAGGACGTTTCTGGACAGGTGGGAGTGAAGATTTTGGGAAACGCAGTCCAGCCTCTGCACCTTTTTTCAAAGGACGAGAGTTGGCTGAACGAGACACGGAAAGCCTATCCGATCCCTTTTGAACGGGTTCTGCAGGAGGGGATGTGGGTCAAGAACGTGACGCTCCCGGGAGGCGATTCTCCACCCATCATGACGCTAGCGATCCGCCTCCAAGCTGACCGAGTTGCTTTCGCCGACGTGATGCTGGACCGGCTCGGAGGCGCGTTCGAGAGGCGAGGAATCGCTCAAAGCTACATGGCCGACTCGGAGGGTTTCGCGCTCGCTCACTCAGATCCAGAAACAGTTCGGAGAGTGGCAAGCCTGTCCAGTGATCCTCTGATTCGCGCCGCTCTCCAGTCGAAAGTCCGAAGCGAGCTCAAGCGACTGGGTGACGGCGAAGAAGCGGTTCTCGGCTCCTTTTACCGGCTTGCGTCCGGGCGAGTGATTGTCGCATCCCGCGTGGCGGAGCGGGAAGCGTTCAGCGCCGCGCGCGTGCTTGTGCAGCGATCGCTCCTGTATGCGCTCGTAGTGATCACGGCCGCCTTTCTCGTCTCCTTGTTCTTTTCGCATTCGATCACCGCCCCGATCCTTCGACTGGTCGAAGGTACCCGGAGGATTGCGCAGGGGGATTTCAGTCGCGAAGTCCCCGTAACCTCCCGCGATGAGTTGGCCATCCTGGCTCAGTCGTTCAATTCGATGATCGGCGACCTGCGGGATTCGCGCGCCCAGATCGAGGAGTACTCCCGCGGCCTCGAAATGAAAGTGGCTGAGCGGACCGCCAAACTCGAAGCCCAGAATATCGCGATCCATGAGGCCCAAGAAGCCTTGGTACGGACCACTCGGCTGGCATCTGTCGGCGAGATCGCCGGTCGTGCAGCTCATGAGGTCCTGAACCCCCTCACCAACATCTCCACACGCCTCGAAAAGATCCAAACCCAACGCGTTCCGCAAGGGGAAAGCGACTTTCAGCTCATGGGAGAAATCGTGGCGGGCTGGACTTCAGAACTGGCCAAGCAAGGGACGGATGGGCTTTGGCAGGCTTTGCTCGCTCCCAGCGGGACGACACCGGGAAAGTCCCTTCTCGAAGAGGATCTCGAGAACCTCGATTCAATTTTCCGGGACGGAAAAGCACGCCTAGGCACGGAACGGGAGGACCTCGCGTTCCTGATGCGCGAGAGCGGCAGAATCAACAAGATCGTGAATGGGATGCGAAGCCTGACCCGGATGTCCGGCCAGCGGAAGCGCCTGGAGATCTCAGCGTTCCTCGATGAGGCAATCCGGACTTTCAGTGACCTCTTTCATAAGAGCGGCTTCGGGATCGAGAAGGTTCTCCCAGGAGGGTCGGATCTGGCTTTGATGGCAGACCCTGATGAACTGCTTCAGGTGGTCGGTAACTTGATTCGAAATTCCCTGCAGGCGTTCGAAGCAGCGCGTTCGCAAGTTGACGCCGACTTCCAATTCCGGCTTAGGATCGAAGCGATCGCCCAGTCGGGTCGAATCGAGATCCGCGTCATGGACAATGGCCCGGGAGTCGCCCCCGAGGACGCTGCCCGGATCTTCGATCCGAGTTTCACCACCAAGAGTCCCGAGGACGGGACGGGACTCGGGCTCTCCATTTGCCGCCGATTCGTGCGGGCGTGGGGAGGGGAGGTCGTTCTCGAGAGCAGCTCCCCCTTCAAGACGACAGTTTTCAAGATCGATTTGCCGGAAGTGACTTCATGAACACGAGAATCCTGATCGTCGATGACGAGCCCGATATCGTCCAGTCGTATGTCGATTTCCTCAACTTCAGGCATTCGCCCCCGAAGCGCTCATCGCGGACTTTCGTGGTCCCGGTGTCGGCGCCTGCAATCGAATCCTACGAGCTCCTGACGGCATCCAGCGCCGAGGGTGCAGTCGCCTTGGTCAAAAGCGAGCTCGCTGCGGGCCGTCGTTTCGTGGGCGGCTTTTTCGATGTGAAAATGCCTGGAAAATGGGACGGCTTGCAAGGAATCCAGGAAATCTGGAAGCTCGATCGGGACCTGCATTGCACGGTCGCCACCGCTTACCATGACCGCAGCATCGACGACATCGATGCGCTTTTCGGAAACGACTTCAAGGACCAGTGGGATTACCTCAACAAGCCGTTCACCCTAGCCGAGATCACCCAGAAGGCGCGGCAGATGATCGCCTCCTGGAACCGCAAGCGGGCGCTCGAAGCGGCCCGCGCGGATTTGGTCCGGTCCGAAAGGCTGGCAGCGGTCGGGCAAGTTGCGCGCGCCATCGGCCATGAGTTCGGAAACATCCTGCAGACCATCGTGGGCAAGGCCGACCTCGCGATCCATGACACCGACGGAGCGAAAAACCAGGAACGCCTCCGCTTGATCCTGCAAGCCGCAGAAAAAGCCTCCCTCATCGTCCGCAACCTCCAGTCGTTTTCAAGGTCTTCGAGCGACCGGGGGTGGGTCGAGTGTCCTCGGATGATTCAAGATACGCTGAGCCTGATGAATCATGAGCTCAAGAAAAATTCGATTTCGGTCACGCTGGCGCTTGAGACGCAGGAGCGGGTGAAAGTCTCCAAGAACGAGATCGAACAGGTGTTGCTGAATCTGATCATCAACGCCGTGCATGCGATGCCTGGCGGAGGCACTTTGGAACTGGGCTGCCGCGACCTCGGTGACGATTCGGTTCTGCTGTGGGTCAAGGACTCGGGCACTGGCATCCCCACCGACGTGCTGTCGCACATTTTCGAGTATGCCTTCACCACCAAGGGCGAGAGCGGAAGCGGGATCGGACTGTCGATCTCGCGTGATATCGTCGAAAAGCATGGCGGAGTGATTCGTGCGAACTCCACCGGTCAGGGTGCGCTTTTCGAGATCGAGCTGCCGAAAGGACAGGCATGAACGAGAATTCGGTGTTCCTGATCGTCGACGACGAGGCCGA
>JAYVNB010000045.1:0-2210 GCA_043759365.1 Bacteriovoracaceae bacterium
GTCGTCGCTCAGTGGAGCTCCCGGATCCAAACCCTGAAACAAGCGATCAGCCTCGGGAAACTGGCCCCCCAGCTCCCCAGGCAATATTGGGCTCTGCTCGGCATGAAAGCGGTCGGAACGGTTCGCGAGGGTTGGGCCCGACGTTCCAAGAAGAAGAAAAAGTCGATTCCCGACTGATCCGCCCCTCGTCTTGGCCCCGCATTTGGGATTGAATTTGACGACACTTGCTATTTGACCTGACGCGCGATCGATTATGGCCTATGATCAGCCACCCCAATCCCACATGGCTTACCCTCCTCGGCCCGTTTCATCCCTGAGTCTTTGCGCAAAATGCCACCGAGCGTTTTCGACTGCCGTTCAGGCCCGTGGAAACGATTACTTCCAAAAGAACCGGGTTTCAGCGCCGGTTTCTTCACCCCAGTCCGCAACCTTCCAAGTCGAAGGGTCCGAGCTCTACGAAGTGACCGTTCGCTGGGATATGGCCAAGTTCTTAGGCGAAATCACGATCTCCTGCACTTGCCCCCATTTTGCGGGAGGTGAAGCGTGTAAGCACGTCTGGGCCTGTTTCCTGAAACTCGACGATCTCGGGATTGGAAGTACGATCCAAAGCGGTCCATCCGGCAACGAACTGGATGTGCAGCTCGAGATCGCCCTCGAGCCCGTGGCCGAGGTCGACTCGCGATCCTGGCAAACCCGCCTCCAAGAGATTCAGCGCACGAATCGGCCCGAAATGCGTCGTCTCGACGCCGGGCTCGATGCGTTGCCGCTTCGAGTCGCCTACTACGCCTTGGATCTGGCTGAGTCTCGAGCCACCGGCAACTTGGCGATCGATTTTTTTCAACCAGAACAAGGCGCGCTCAAACGCGCGAACCTCAAGTTGGAAGACATCCGCTATTATTCCGAACCCTTGGACCGTGAACTCCTGGCCATCCTGCTGACGAGTGCCAAGGCGCAAGCCGGTTTCGCGGGGACCTACGCCTTGACCGCATTTTCGCGGGCCACCCTTCCGATCGAACTCCAGGAGAGCCTCCTGCCTCGGCTCGCAGCTTCCCAGAGGTTGATCGTGACTCCGGAAGCGGGCGATCTATTGAATCACGCGGTTCCGATTCTCTGGGACCCGGGTCCACCCTACTCCCTGGAACTCGAGGTCCGAAGCGCGTCGTCGGAACTCCAAATCGCTGGAATCCTCAAGCGAGGAGGCGAGAGACTCTCCGTTCAAGACCCCCTGCTCTGCAGTCCGTCCGGAGTCGTTCTTTTTCCGGGTCGATTGGCTCGACTGGATCTTCGGCACTCCAACTGGATCGCTGCGCTTCGAAAAAGCGACTCCTTTCGGGTTCCTGAGTCTGAGGCCGACGCTCTGCTCATCGCGCTACAAGGGGCCGCCTCCAGTCCACCGGTCGTGTGGCCCGAATCCCTGGAGTGGGAGCCCGTGAGGCTCGCGCCTACCTTGCGCGTGATCTTCACTCCGGTTCCCGCGTCGCGAGCGATCGAGCTCAAGGTCGAGTTCGATTATTCCGGCCATGTCGCGACCTGGGATACAGAGGGTTCGACGTTCCTCGATGTGGGGGCGAAACGCATCCTTCACCGCGATCCCGAAGCCGAGCAGGTCGCCTTGGTGAGGGTCCGAAAACTCCTCCTCGAGATTGCTCCGACCTCCGAGATTCCCGATTCATCCCACTTCCCCGCTCCCTACCCGCCCCAGTTTCGCGTTCCGGTGGAGGGTTTTCTTTCGGCGGTGACCGAGATTCTTTCCTGGGGCTGGGCTGTGCAAGCCCTGGGCAAACGAGTCCGGACTCCGGCCAAGACCGAACTCAGCGTCTCCTCTGGGCTCGACTGGTTCGAACTTCGAGGAGCGGCTGAGTTTGAAGGCAATCCTGCTGTGGGCCTCCCCGCGCTTCTCGACGCTTTCCGGGCGGGAGTGGGCTGGGTCACGCTGAAGGATGGGACACTGGGACTCCTTCCCCAAGGTTTCCTGAATCAATATGCGAAGCTCGCTTCCCTCGGAACCGCGCCGAAGCGGAACGAGGACTCCTCGACGGCCAGCGCGATCCGCTTCAGCCGGGCGCAAGGGGCGCTCCTGGCCGGTTGGTTCGGTGACGATCCGCAGGTTCAAGTCGACGCCCGCTTCGAAGCGCTTCGGGAGACGCTCCGAGCCCTCGAAAACCTCGAGCCTCGCAATCCGCCACCCACTTTCCAGGGTCAACTTCGCC
>JAYVNB010000046.1:0-6970 GCA_043759365.1 Bacteriovoracaceae bacterium
TGCTTGAAGGCCTCGGCGAGTATCGCCCATAACTTCGGCGACCTGGACCGCGTGATGGACATGTGGAACCTCGACTTCGGCGATCCCTTACGCCTCCGCTTTTACAAGCTCGCGGTCACTCCATTTGATCCGGATCGGAAGCTCCGCCATCACGGTCGACTCTGGGTGGCGGGGGAGTTGTACAAGTCCCCGATCGACGGCAGCGCGATGGCTCTCGAAAATCACCGGCATTTTGCACTTCGAAAACCTCGGAGCCTCCGAGCGAGTCGGGAGTTCCTGATTCCCACTGGACCGTTCTTCGATGACTGGGGACTGCGGGTGGCGCGTGGATTGGCGGATCCTGGGGGGGCACCGACCGAAGCCACGCTTGAGGTCGTCGAGGCGCTGGCGCATGGCTGGAACCGCCTGCCACAACCCGTGGGCTACGGTCGGGCGTTACGGGCAATCCTGGAAGTCCATCCGAACTTGAATCCGGGGGACCTTTCGAGAATCCGCTGCGCACCCGCTGTTCTCGCCACCTCTTGCAGCGAATTCGAGAAAAAATGGGCCGACGAAGCACTGAAGCATATGGACGATATTCCGTCCCGCGCCTGAGAGTCACCCCTTGTGGGCATCGACGATCGTGAACTTGGAGTTCTGGGCGATGATTCGGCTGTTTCCGAAGATCCGCTTGAGGGGGGTTGCGTGCTGCAGGTGGGAGTTCCCGATCACGCGGAGGAGTCCGCCGCTCCGCAGGACGCGATGGGAGTCGCGGAACATCTGCATCGCGATGAAATCCCCTTGAGTGTTTCCCTGATGAAAAGGGGGATTGCAGAGGACAAGATCCTGGGAGTCCGGCGTTCCCTCTTCGAAACAATGGGTCCAGTGAAATTTCGCGACACCGGGAGCCTCGGATAGTCCCGGAAAATAGGCCTCGAAATTCGTTCGGGCGCTCGCCACTGCCATTTCAGACTCGTCACTGAACAGAATTCGCGCCTCGGGATTGCGGTTCTTGGCGGCGATCCCGAGGATGCCGTTGCCACAGCCGAGGTCGAGAATCGACGAAAAGGCCCCGTTAGGGATGTGTTCGAGCAAAAACCGAGTTCCGATATCGAGTTTCTCGCGGCTGAAAAGATTGGAATGGTTCACGAAAGGGAGATCGAACGACTCGATCGGGACCTGATGGGGGTAGGGTGATGGGCTCGTCGGGCGATTGAAATCGGCAAAGATGAGTCGCGCTTTTTTTCGGGCGAAGCTCGTGCGGGTCTCGCCGATGAGTCGAGCCAGGAGGTCGAAACTCGAATTGGCCTGATGCTTGACCATGTAGCCGCAGATCACTGAGGCTCCGGGCCGCAAGTGGCTGCTCAGGTGGCAGAGCTGATCCTCGAAAAAAGACATGTTCTTCGGGATGCGGATCAAAGCGAGGTCGTACGGGCCTTGAAGCTCCTGAAGGCGATGGACCGGTTTTATCCGCTCTCCACTATTGAGGCGGGTTCCCCTCGAGCTGACGTAGGAGTCCGTGTACGTCGTGATGCCGAACCCCTCGAGGGCGCAGCTCAAAGCACCGAAGTTGTCGTTCAGGATGAGGATTCTTTGACCTGCGAGTCCGGGCGATCCCCCCAGGTGTTCAAGGATCAGCTCGTCTGCACTGTCCCAAGCCTGCAGAAGATCTCGTTTATGAAACGGGTATCTTTTCAGCGAGGGGTCGATCTTGAAGTCCATGGATAGCGCGGGAAGCTCACTTGCGTGAGCGGGCTCCCGTGGTCTTGGCCTCGACACTCTGGAGCTTTTCCATCAGGGGTTCGTCGCGCTCGGTGACGAAGTTGATGACGAGCCCAGGTCGACCGGCGCGGGCGGTGCGGCCGACGCGGTGCAGGTAATTGTCCAGACGCTGGGGGAGGTGATAATTGATTACTCTCCCGACGTGGTCGACATCCAGGCCGCGGGAGGCGAGATCCGTCGAGATCAGCAAGTCGATCTTGCCGTCCCGAAACGCCTTGAGGTTGGCGCGACGTTCGACTTTGTCCATTTCGCCCCGGTAGATCGCGCATTCCCGGTTCATCTGGGCGAGTTCGGCCGCGAGTTTGTCGCACTGGTCACGGGTATTGGTGAAAATAAGCGTACCTCCGGCGACCTTGTCGGCCAGGACCCTCTCGAGAAGCGGCAGGCGCTTCCCATCGATCACGGTCTGGTTCCGGGTGGTCAGAGTGGCGACCACGCGATGACTGCCTTCGCTACGGATCACTTCCGCGCCCGTGAAAAGATTGGTCATCAAGGACTGGACCTGTTGGGAGACCGTCGCCGAGAAAAGGGCAAGTTGGCGCTTGGCCGGGCAGGCGGTCGCGATCTTGTGGGCATCGGGCAAGAATCCTTGATCGAGCATCTGGTCGGCTTCGTCGAACACGAGGATGCGCACATCGCTCAAGTTCACGAGTTTGCGGGACATGAGCTGAACCAAGCGACCCGGAGTGGCCACGAGGACCTCGAACGGTCCCTGGATGTTCTTCTTCGCGACCTCGATGGTCGTCCCGCCGAGCACGGTCCGGACGCGGAGGCGGGTCGTGTGCGTGAAGGGTTTGAATACCCGGGAGACTTGTTCGCCCAGCTCGCGAGTAGGCACGATCACAGCGGCTCGGGGTTGCCCATCGACCGTGATTCGACTGCCCTCGTTCTCGAGGGTTTTGAGGAGGTGGAGGACCGGGAGGGCATAAGCGAGGGTCTTGCCGCTGCCCGTTTCCGCGACTCCGACGACTGAGCGTCCTTCGAGGAGGGCAGGTACGGCGCGCTTCTGGATCTCGGTGGGGTTGACGAGGCCCTTTTCGGCCAGGGTCTCTTGAATGGAAGCGAGGAGTTTGAAATCGGTGAAAGCGTTCATGGGGTCAGTCCTTTGAGGAGGTTCCGGAGGAACTGGTCCCCGCACTCTCGGTAGTTTCGATGTCCTGGGTTCCTGAAAAATGCGCCGAGCTCGGTCTTCGTCAGGAGGAGTCCCGATTTCATGATCAGCTCGAGTACATCCGTATCCTTGAGCTCAAACGCCACGCGGATCTTTTTCAGGACGATGTTGTTGGTGATCGGCACCGTGATGGGGAGCGGTGGGCGGCCCTCGGCCGATCCCCTTTTGTAAGCGATCAAGCCGTTGAGGAAGTACGCCATTACTTCGTGGGGGCACTCCTCGTATCCCGGCTCCTCTTCGCGCTTGAGAAAACAAGTGATGTCCTCGAGCGTGACTTCGCAACCGCCGAGACCCGCGATTTCGATGAGTTTCGCATCGTTGACGTGGAGCATGTAGCGGATGCTCCTCAGAACGTCGTTATTGGTCATGCGGGGGGTATAGCAGGGATTCCGGATCATTTCACCCGGTCTTTAAGGTCTCAGGATTTCCTTGCGGAAAGGAATAGGGTAGCCTGCCGGTCATGAAAACCATTGCCGCCGTCGCCTGGGAGCCGAAGCAGCCACTCGTCGTCGAGGAGATCGAGATCGAGGGCCCGAAAGCAGGCGAAGTCCTGGTGCGGATGGTTGCCACGGGTGTTTGCCACACGGATGCTTTCACTTTGTC
Organism: Bacteriovoracaceae bacterium; assembly: GCA_043759365.1. Lineage (GTDB taxonomy): Bacteria > Bdellovibrionota > UBA1018 > UBA1018 > UBA1018 > JAYVNB01. Next base: position 3,536 of record JAYVNB010000046.1, read on the forward strand.
GGGCGAGGACCCGGAAGGGGTATTTCCCTGCGTCCTAGGCCATGAAGGCGGGGGAATCGTGGAGGAAATCGGACCCGGTGTCACTTCGCTCAAAGTGGGCGACTCCGTCATTCCGCTCTACATCCCCGAGTGCCGAACCTGTGGCAACTGCCAGTCGGGTCGGACGAATCTCTGCACGGCGCTTAACGAGACGGAGTGGTCCGGCTTGATGCCGGATGGAACCGTTCGCTATTCGAAGAACGGCAAGAAGATCCATCACTACATGGGGACCTCGACTTTCGCTGAGTACTCCGTGATTCCCGAGATTGCGCTGGCGAAGATTAATTCCAAGGCGCCATTGGAGAAAGTCTGTCTCCTCGGTTGCGGGATCACCACGGGCATCGGGGCGGTTTTGAATACCGCTCGAGTGAGGCCGGGCTCGACGGTCGCGGTCTTCGGACTCGGGGGGATCGGATTGAGCGTGGTGCAAGGGGCTGTGATGGCCAAGGCGAGCCGAATCTTCGCCGTCGACATCAACGAGGAAAAATTTATCTTGGCCGGCCAGCTCGGCGCCACGGATTTCATCAATCCCAAAAAGCATTCCCAGCCGATCCAAGAAGTCATCGAGGAGATGACCCAAGGAGGAGTGGACTATTCGTTCGAGTGCATCGGCAACGTCGATCTGATGCGAGCTGCGCTCGAGAGCACCCGCATGGGGTGGGGCGAATCGATCATCATCGGAGTGGCCGGTGCCGGAAAAGTGATCCAGACCCGTCCGTTCCAGCTCGTGACGGGACGAACCTGGAAAGGGACCGCCTTCGGGGGAGTACGCGGGCGCACCGAGCTGCCGGGTTATGTCGACCGCTACCTGCAGGGGCAAATCGAAATCGACTCGATGATCACCCATACGATGGGCATCGAAGACATCAATCATGCGTTTGAATTGATGCATTCTGGCAAGAGCATCCGAAGCGTGATCCACTACGGAAACAAGAGGTCCGGATGAATTCGCTCGAGGTGACCCGGAGTCACCGACAGTTTGACGGGTTGACGAATTTCTATAGCCATGACTCGAAAGTTTGTCGGAGCCGGATGAACTTCGCAGCCTATCTCCCGCCCCAGGCCGCCACTCGCAAATTGCCCGTGCTCTATTGGCTCTCCGGTCTCACCTGCACGGAGGAGATCTTCATGACGGAAGCGCAGGCTCAGGCCTATGCGCGTCAGTATGAAGTGATCCTGATCGCGCCCGACACCAGTCCGAGGAACACCGGCATCGAGGGTGAAAACGAACGCTATGACTTGGGTTCGGGGGCCGGTTTCTACGTGAACGCGACGCAGCCTAAATGGTCCGGGCATTACCAGATGGACAGCTATATCACCCAGGAACTCAGGCTCCTTGTCGAGGAGCATCTCCCGGTCGATCGGGAGCGGTGCGGGATATTCGGGCATTCGATGGGCGGGCACGGCGCCTTGGTCCTCGGGCTGCGCAATCCGGATCTGTATCGCTCGATTTCAGCTTTCGCTCCGATTTGCGCCCCGTCGAAGTGCCCCTGGGGGGTCTTGGCGTTCGCCGAATACTTGGGATCCGACCGAGCCTCCTGGGCTAACTACGATGCCCTCGAACTTTTGGAAAAAACTACGGGGGGCGCTCGTGGATCTCGAACCCCAATCCTGATCGATCAAGGCACGGAGGACGAGTTTCTGGCCGAGCAACTCTTCACGACCGAGTTTGAAGCAGTCGTGAAGTCGACCGCTTATCCCGCCGAAGTTCGGCGGCAGTCTGGCTACGATCACAGCTATTTCTTCATATCGACTTTCATGGAAGACCATTTAGCTTTTCACGCGAAGATCCTCAATGGTTGAAGCACGCGAGGAGTTAGCCGGTCGGCCTTGGCTTGCCCCCGGAAATTGGGTAAGATCCGAGAATGCAAAACCCCTCCTATGACTTGACCAGCCCTTTCACGGTTCAGATCGAGCGAGCGCGTTTCATGTCGCGAGTTTACTCCTGGATGACCGCCGGCCTGAGCGTGACCGGGATCGTAGCCTGGTCGGTGGGTCGGAATGAGGAATTGGCGTTGGCGGTGGTCCAGAACCGTCCCCTTTTCTGGGCATTGGTCATCGCGCAGTTGGGTGCGGTCATTTTTCTCTCGACGATGATCCGGAGATTGAGTGCGGTGAGTGCTGCCCTGATTTACAGCGCCTATGCCGCCCTCACGGGCGTGACGCTCTCCGTGATCTTTCTGATGTACACGGGTGAGAGCATCGTCCAAGTGTTCGGGCTCACCGCTTTCAGTTTCGCGGGCTTGAGTGCGTTTGGGTTCGCGACCAAGCGCGATCTCGGGCCAGTCGGGTCTTTCTGCGCAATGGGCCTTTTTGGGATGATCGGATTTGGCCTGCTCAGTGTGCTTTTTCCCTCGCTCATGACAGCGGGAGCGAGTTTCGTCTATTCACTCGTTGGAATCGTCGTTTTCGCCGGTCTGACCGCGTACGACACCCAGAAAATCAAGGCGATGAGGGCCGATGGAAACGGAGCAATCCATGGAGCGCTCACGCTTTACCTCGACTTCATCAACCTGTTCTTGAGCTTACTGCGCTTGATGGGCAAGCGGCGCTGAATTCATTCAGACGAGTGAGACAGGACTTCCTGCACTTCTTGCACGAAGCCGGACGGCAGCAGGGAGTGGTTGGGATCCGTCGGGAGGCAGTCTTCGGACTGGGCAGTGAGGTCGACCGTTGATTCGGCTGCAGGGTCCGGCAAACCTTCGGTGACGGAAGTCGGAGGCGTCGGTCGCTCCCAGCGAGGTCGGGAGGTTTTCCAGAATTCAAGAGCGGCCTTGAAGCCGACGAGAGTGGTCGTGTTGAAGGCGTGGCCTTGGCGGTCGCGAATTTCCCCTTCGACCGACCGGGTGATGGGAAGCCGGGGAATCGCATAGTTCGGATCCACTTGATCCTTCAATCCGACCGCGAATGCGGTTTCGAAAAGGGGCTCTCCGTCCTCGCTTGCTTCCTTCGCGATGCTGACGGTTTCCGGGCTGTATCGGCCTTCCGGATACGCCAAGTACTTCACATGGACGCCGAAATCCGACAGCAGGGTTTCGATCAGGTCCTTTGACCCCTTCATCTCGTGTCGGGCGTCGTCCGGGCTCATCTTGGAGAGGTCCCCGTGCGTCAAGGTATGAGCGCCGAACTCAAACATAGGTTTCCCGTCCGCCCCGGTCTCTGCAGCCATTTTCTTGAGTTCCTCGATCGACAGGTGCGGGTGGTATTGCTTCAAGTGATAGGTTCCGTGTTTCAGGGGGTCCTCAATGTAGTCAGTGGCGGTCGCTGGGTCGTTTCGATCGCCGGGATCCGGGCCCCGAACATACTGAGTCAGAAAAAAAGTCGCCTTGAAGCCCATTTCCTTGAGGACTGGATAGGCCTGCTTGAAGTTGCCTTCGTAGCCATCGTCGAAAGTGA
>JAYVNB010000047.1:0-6956 GCA_043759365.1 Bacteriovoracaceae bacterium
CCAGCCGGCCGACGCTCCTCATCCAGTTCTCTTTCCCCTCCCTTGGGAAAAGCGTAAAGTAGCTGAGACTCAAAATCGCACCTCTTCCTGAACCAAAATCGTCACCCGGGTTTCCGGCTCGACAATCAGGATGGGCTTTTCAGTAGTCGCCTCATCGATCAGCCGTTTGGACTGGTCAGCTGCGGTTTGAGCAACGCCCTGAAGTAGGGCGTTGCGACCGGTCGCTTGGCTTTGCTGAAACCCGAACGCATTGACCGATTGGGATTGCTGAGAGGCCGCCAAGCCTGAAATAAAGCTCGAAGCCAGGGCACCCATGACCGAAAGCGCCTTCTGACTCACGACCTGGGCAGAGAGTCCATAGGCCCCCGCCTCATCCAAAGCAGTGGCCTGGATCGGAATCGACTTCCCGCCCCGCAATAGGAGCTGTTTGAAGTCCAGATTCATCCTGGATTGGCCGGCACCCTGATGAGCTAGCCCGAGCATTCTCATTCCCGAGAGCCCTCCTTGGCCAGGAAGGACCTCAACAATCGTCGGTGACCCCTCAGGGCCGACGACCAAGCGGTTTACGATCCGCCCAAAGAGGAACCTTCCCTGGGAAAGCTTCAGAGTCTCAAGGCTCCCGTGAACTCTAAAGAGTGGGACTTGCTCCTCACCCTGGCCAGCGGTGGCGGATGACCGGGGAGGAGCAAGCCCTGGAAGTGGAACCCCGAGGTTCCCCATCGCTTGGTTAGTGCTCGCCTGCTTGAGCCTGAGTCTCGCCAGGGACGCTTGAAGTGCGTCGTCTGCGGAGGCCACTCCTTCTGGCAGCAGGAGTACGAGGAGGAGGCAGGAAAGGTTCAGGCGAAAGTGCGAGTGCTGCTGATTCATTTAAATTTACCTCTGGGCAAGGCTTCAGCAGTGGGCCTCAGAAAGAATTCGAACGGGCTAACTTCCGAGCGTAGGGAAGGAGCCTTTGACACCTCCACCCAGCGGGACACCGAGCCCGTACTCGTTTCCAACAAGAGGTTCGTGGTGCCGGTCGGACCCAAGGGCTTCAGGACCGCCCCGCAGCCGCTCTCCTTGGGGAGTGGCTCGAGTCTCAGGAGGGCATCGTTTCCGATGGCTGAGATCAGGAGGCGTCCTTCACATCTCAATTTGTAGATGTAGCCCGAGGTCAGTCTCAGTGGCTCTTCGTCGCCCGCCCGTGCGCACGGACACAGCAGAAGAATCGTTAGACTCACGGCGAACAGAAAGCGTTTCATCAGGATCCGCTCCGATCCAAAGCGCGACTCTGCGACCAAGCGATCCAGCGCCTGCCGGTTTGGATCAGGCTTCCTTGGCTCCCCATGTCGCCTGCGAAGGCTCCACTGAGAAAGCGGTGAGCGGTCGTAGGTACGGATAGAATCAAGAATACGGCGACTAGTTCTACTGCGATGAGCGGCAGCCCCCAGCTTCCCTCGCGGGTCAGGAGCGTGCGCCCGACCTCGCTTGTGATCCGCTCGATCAAGATCAAGATCGGCATCCAGAGGCAGAGCTCGATCGCGTAGAGAGCGAGATTTGTCAGCATTCTTGGAAAAATAGGAAACAGCCCGCAACCCATGGGGAACAGGAAGATCAAGAGCTTCCAGAACACGTCGTGGGCGGTCTCGAGCAGCAGGGAGGCGAGCAGAAAGATCCACTGAACAATCATGGTGAGGGCACCCCAGATCCCGGTTCGCAGGACCTGCTCCGTTAGGCTCGGGAGATTGAGGAGTGTACTCTGCCCGGAGGGAAGCGGAGCCTGGGCCGAGTCCTGAAGGGCTGAGAGAACCAAAGTCTTCAGATCTGCACTTCCTCCGGCATGTCGGAGAAGTACAGAAAGCTCAGTCGACAGACCTTGAAGCCGAGCACTAGCCTCAGGGTAAAAAGTGAAGGCAAGTACTCCAAGGGCAAGTCGTTCAAACGGGACCGAGAGGGACTCCTCCCCTCGAATGGACTGGATTAAGGTCCAGCCAAACGCACCCATGAGCAGAGATTTTGACCAGGGCATTAAGAGATCCATGGGCAATGCGCCGAGTGGGGCCGTGTTCATAGGCGCCCCCGAGCGCCCGAGGCCGATCGCTTGGACTTCATGAGTTCTTGAGCAAAGGCTCCGCGACCCGCTTTTCTCTCATCAATGCCCTGCTCAAGCTGGGAGCGCTGGAGATCCAGTTGCATGGCCTGGATCTGGGACATTTGGGCAATCGTCTGAAGCTGAACGCCTTCCGCAAGCATCTGGGCAGACGAGCTTGCGGCCGTGATCTGAGCGGCACGCCCCGGCGATGCCGTCTGGGACTCACGAGCCAGGTCTCCGCCGGTTGCAATCATTTCCTGGCCCATCAGGTACGCCGTCTCGCTTTGAACCGCGGATTGCTCGATGGCCACACCCGCGGCTTGCACCCGAATGCTCAGGACTTCATCGACGGCACGTTTTGCGTCGTTTACTCGAGCCAAATAGTCATTGAGCTCGGCAATTGAACGGATGGCACTCGGGCTGAGCCCCTGCGCCCGCTCAATCAGGTCCTGAATGGCTTGGATTTGCCGGACTGTCTGCTCAATGCCCGAGTTCAGATCGCCGAGGAACTTGGTTTGTTCTTTCGTCGCACCAAGTTGGTTAGCCAAGGTCTCGATTTCCTTGACTTGGCCACCCACGAGCTGAAAAAGGGGAGCGAGCTCCTCGCCAAAAAGCGCATAGCTTCGGCAAGGGTGACAAAGGACCACGAGGCTCAGGACTCCGAAAGTCAAACGACGCATCAAGGTGCCTCCTTGCCCGTTCTAAGCAATGCACGAGCTTCCTCGATCAGCTCGGCCCGCAAGTTGTCGGTTCGAAGAAGCGCGTTCTCCGCTTCTGTTGGATAGAGGCGTCCGATGCGTGAAAGGAACGGCGTCTTGATCAAACACTCAGAGAACGACCCCTTGACCTGCCTAAGCAGCCTTAGTTTCGAGAGCTCTATGTCGTTGAGCCCAAGTGCTCCCCGGAACTGCGTTAGATCCTCACCTTGTCGGAGCAGAATCCGGGTAGGGGCGTTCTGAAAGATGCTCTGGCCGGTTGAGTTCGTCACGAAGTCGGACAGACTCTGGGTAATGGCAATCACTGCGCCATTGAGTTTCCTGAATTCCCGAAACGCCCTTTGGACCAGCACGGGTTCGTCCCTCAAAAAATTCCAGCACTCGTCCAAGACAAGATAGATCGGATGAGCAGTCTTTCGGTGCCGGAGAAAATGCTCAACCCGAGACAAGAGAAGGTGAGTGGCCTCCTTCTTCTCGTCCAGGCCCAAGTCGGAAAGCTCGATCCCGGCAAAGGTTCCGGCTTCCTCGAGTTGGGCTAGGCACTGATCGGTCGCAACCCCGAGCCCCTGAAGGTGATCCGGCTCCAGATAGGCTCCCTTCATCGACCGAATGAGACGCCTGAAGCTCCGGTTATGATCGACAAAGAGTGCAGACATGGGAACCTGCTCGTCCCGCATGCGTTTCAAGACCAGGCCAGTGAAAAAGCTCTTTCCGCTTCCCGACGCTCCAACCACCAGCATGTGAAGAGCTTCCAGCCTTGGGTCCTGGGGAGAAAAGTAGAGTGGGTTGCCCCTCACCGTTTTCAGGATCTGAGCACCCTCCTCTTTGGGATCCATCAGTGTCGGAAGGAGGTCAGACGCAGTCAGCGCCCGAACCAGGTGAGATCGGTGAAAGCGCTTTCTTGAACCCAAGATGGAGAGCACCGGGAGGTCGCGCTTCTTCTCGAGCGTGAAGAGCTCAGCATCCAAGTTCTCCTGCGCAATCGGACTCAAGATGACGATAGCGAACTCAAGGAGGGTCTCGTCACCGCGGGACAACCCCTGAAGCACGCGGCTTGACTCTTCGAACGTGACGTCCGAGTCGATGTTCGAAACCCGTGCCGAGTCGCGAGCGTTTCTCCTCCGCGAAGCCTCGATGCGGCGCTTGGTCGCAAGAAATTCGACCCCCTGGGTGCGTACCCAGACGGCGTAAGGGGGCTTAAGCTGCGAGAACATGCCGAAGGCGGAGAGCGGGTCCGTGACTACTGGCAGTTGGCTGAGCGAATAGACCCAGAATTTATCGAATCCTGACGCCTGCCCCAGCTGTTCACTAGTCCAATTGCGTGGAGGATGTCCCGATAGGCATATTGTCTGAACGGATGTGCCTTCCAGACCAACGTGGAACGATATCGTAGAAGACTCGCCTGGCTTCAAGAGCTTCAGAACCTCAGCAAGCGCCTCTTTCTCATAGACCAGTTCAAGGGGATCCAGGGTGTAGGGTGACTTGATTTCGACTTTGTTGGGCTTGAACTGAATCTGGAGTGACAGCAGAGGACTCTTCTTCCAGGCCAACTTCTCAAATGGAAAAAGCATGGCTTCTTCCCAACCAGGTCTCGCGAAGCGAGCGACTAGTCGAAGGACGGCATAACCGATCAGGCCTACGGCAAGAGTGGCCGAATCCCCAGTTCGGCTTCCGCCGGAAAGGAGAAGCAGTGAGAGCACCCCAAAGGAGAGAAGGATGAGCCCCTGAAACGGCACACCCAGGATGAGGGGTCTCCTCAGGAGGTTTCGTGCCGTGGGCTCGGTGTATTGGCGCATCCTTCACCGAACCTGTTGGTTGATGTAGCTCCAGACCGCATTGATCGCGATCAGGCAGGCGGTTGCGATCACCACTCGCACGGTATCGTTTCGGGCGTTCATATCGCCCTGGATGTGGCCGAAGATGTTTTTCCCGAGATAACCCAAGGCCACGATGGGCAGGATCCGGCCGACAAAGGCGTTGACGAGATTTTGGAGCGTTCCCTCAAGACTGGCCGCGAAGGCGTAAGTGGGCGCAAGAAGGAGGAGTGGGCAATACGATGCCCAACCCCACTTCGTAGGACGAAGCGAGAGCATAAAATGTCCTTTCCCTGTCAGAGCTTTGGGCTCGACGGGATCAGCGATTCATTTTTGAGCTCACATGATTTGGCGGAGTTGATGTATTGAAGAGCCGTTCCGCGAGGAACCGGCTCACCTCTCCTCTGTTTCAGCAGAGGGCCAAAGAGTGTGGGCTTTTTTTATTTATAACCGCACCGATTCATATCGGGTCAGCAATGGACCTAGCCGTTGCCGCCTTGACCCTGCCCGAGAGCTCTGTCTCCGGGTTTGCCGGTCACTGAATCCTTCGAAGTTTTCGAGGCGCTCTCCGGACTCTTGCTCGAAGCATCTCGAGTCGAGTTGGCGCGACCGTTCCCACCCTGTCCATTATCGCTCCTGCCTGCGCCACCGTGTCCGTCGGCCCAGACCGGAAGCGCAAAACCCATTGCGATCACGGCGATCATCAAACGCATCTTCATTCTTCTATCCCCTTTGGATACCCAGTTTCGATATTCAGGGTTTAGCGACCAGTACTCAAAGGGTCAAACCGAATTTTCATTTTGACGATAGTCTTCAAATTGATTACTGAGATCGGCAATCATGGAATCGAAAAGCCAGTATCCCCAGACCAATATTCACACGATCATTCGGGACGCCCGCGGGCGAAGCTACCGTACCGCCAAGGAATTTTGGTCCGGCCATGAAGTGCAGCTTTCAGTCAGCTACCCGCACTATGCGGCAGTCGAGGCAGGAAAGAAGTTCCCGGATATCAGGCTCGCTCTTCAAGTTGGCAAGCTTCTGAAGATGGATTTGAAGCTGGTTTGCCATGTTTGGGCTCGTGACCAGATGCCGGACGCCAAAACCCAGGCCTTCTTCGAGCCGATCCCGGGCGTCGAGGTGAAGGGGATCCCCTCGAGCATCAAATACGACTTGGATAACTTCTACATCTTCAACGAAACACAGTTGCCCGGGCTGACTCAAATCGAAGGCTGTTGGGATGTGCTCATGCTCATCATGGGATTCTCGGAGAGCACCCCGCCCACAGAGGCTGACATTGCGAAAGCATTTAATGTGCCCCTAGAAGGAGTGAGGAAGGCGGTCGAGTGGCTTAGGAACGAAAACATTGTCGTTTCAGAAGACGGCAAGCTTCGTACCCGCAAAAAATTCTTCCACTTGCCCAACACTCCCGAGTTCAAAGCACTTCGCGATAGCAACTTCCGCCGAAACGGCGAACTCCTGTTGAGCGGCATCACGCCCGAGCAGCTGGGCGCGAAAACCGCCTATCGGACGACTTACATGCGCCGGATCACCGAGAAGCAGGCCGTTGAAGTGTCGGAGCACATCGATGCCCTCATCGGTCATCTCGCCAACCTGGACAATCACGGGACGGATCTCTACGCCTTAACGATTGGATTCGGCGTTCGCGCATCCCTTAAGAAACAGGAGAAGAGAAAGTGACACCTTTCTTTCTCATCTACGTCCTTCAGGGGGCCTTTTTAGGGGCCTACTTCGCGCTTTGGCAGCCAGAGATCCTTTCACGAGGGGTCAGCCTGGGGAACCTCGGTCTGCTCCTCGCGGTGCAGACAGTGCTTGGCCTGCTCACCGACGTTCCAACGGGCGCGATCGCAGATCGAATCGGTCATAAGCGGACCTCGATCATTGGATTGTCCTTGTACGTGTTTGGATTTCTTGGGCCGGTAATGAATGGTGAGGCTTGGGCGTTGGCTGGCGGTGTCTTGGTGATTGGAATGGGCGATAGCTTCATCAGCGGGGCTCTCGATAGCTGGCTTGATCAGGAGAAGCAGACTCATCCGGGTTCTCGGGTGGAGAGTTATTTCAAGCGCGACCAGTGGGCCGCCTATGGTCGCATTGCCGGTGCGATCACCCTCCCGTTCGCCGCGCAGAGGCTGGGATTGACCCGAAGCACTCTTTGGATTCCCTTTGTCGTCTTGGCTGGTGCCGCAGTTGTAGCGGCCCTGTTGGCGCCCGGAAGAACTCCGGGGCCAGCTGTCCGTCCAGAGCCGTCACTAAGGTCCACGTATAAGAGCTTCTGGAGTGGACTTCGTAGTGGGCTTTCAGAGATGAACGGCAACTCGGAAGCTCGCAACCTCCTTT
>JAYVNB010000048.1:0-2182 GCA_043759365.1 Bacteriovoracaceae bacterium
GACGGAGGGCCGGAAATGAAATCCATGGATCTGACTCAACTCATCCAGGGTCTTCTCGTCGTCATCGGCTTGGCAATCGTAACCGGCCAGTACGGTCACCTGAAAGCCTTCGCCGCTCGAGAGGCAGCCCAGTCCCTTCACGGATGGTCAACCCATGCTTTCTTCCCAGAGACCTACCGCCGAATTATAGGGCCATCCTCAGGGCATCGGGTTCAAGAGAAAAGGTCAGCGCATTCTAAGAATCCGCTGCCCCGTTTTGTTCAGCCCAAACATTTAAACAGGAGTCATTGACTGCAACGCAACCTAACACGACCCAAGAACGATACGTTGGAATTTATGCCCGCACAAGCACCCTTGACCAACATTCTGGCCTAGAAAGTCAAATCAGAACTTTAACAGAGTATTGCCAAAAACAGCAGATTCACAACTTTCAGATTTTTACCGACGAAGGGGTGAGTGGTGCCAAGAATAGCCGCCCCGGGCTCGACAAGATGCTTGCCTTAGTCCGAGAAGGAAAGCTTGAAAAAATAATTGTGTATTCTTTTTCAAGGTACGCAAGGTCTGTCACCCATCTGCTGGCTTCTCTGGAGGAGTTCCGCAGTCGTAACGTAGCCTTTATTTCTTACACGGAGCAACTAGACACCAACAGTCCAATGGGAAGGGCTTACTTCACGATCATCGCAGCATGTTCTCAACTGGAAAGAGAACTAATAGTAGAGCGCGTTAAAAATGGCCTAAAAAACGCTAAAATGAAGGGAAAACATATCGGAAGAGTGAAGACTCGTCCCTCAGAACTCATACGCGCTCTACTTAAGAGCGGTGTCACCTTAAGAGAGGCAGCACGCATCTCGAAAACCAGTCACGGCTCCGTTTCGTTAGAGAAGAAAATAATGAAACAAGAGGAGGCAGACGCGGCCCAGGCTAAAGCTACGGCCGATGCCGAAGCTCAAACGATTCAGGACCGTGCGGATCACGAAGCGGCTCTGCGCGCAGGTCAACTCCCGTCGGTTTCGAGTTTCTTTACTTCCTGAGCCTGAGGTTCGGGTATTCCTAATGTAGAGGGAGCGCAGTCCACGATCGGGCCGCGCTCCCTCTTTTTTTTCATTTTCCGCCGACAAGGTCAGTTTTTCCGACGACTGCGTCGATTGAATGGGTGATCTAGGCCAGTCCCATCACCTACTGAGCAACTCTCCAAACTGAGTGATTGCGGGCCCGGTACTGCCGACAACCAAGAAGAAAACGGCCTCCCAAATCAGGAGGCCGTAAAGTCAGGGTCAAATGGCCATGGTGAGGTAGCATCGCTATGTAGCGCCTATTCCAATTCCATTCAGATTGGTTTAAATTTCGTGAAATGAGACGACTAGCTTTTGGACACTCGATCTTGGCTCCGTTCTTCCTCATCGCCTGTGCCACTTCGGTGATGAATCCGAGCCAAGGCAAAGTCGACTACTCCTACCAATCAGAACTTAAATATCTAGGTGAGTGGACCAAGACTAGGAACACAGAAGCTTGGTGCCGTACAATAAACGGAACAAAGTCTGGCTGTTACGAAGAAATCTGCAAAACAGATGGCAAGCAAAAAGATTGCTCCCGATCAGGGGACCTTGCAATCAAAGCTGCTTACTTGGAGCAGCAGAAGTCTAACATTCGGGAAAAAAACGATATTCATTGCCTAGACATGAATTTAGACGGCTGCCTCGCGGCGTTTGAACGGCGGGGTTTCTCCCTTCCTTCGGGCGAATTGAAAGAACTTCAGCGAACTGTTTGCGGCGTAAATGGACGACTTTGCCGTAGGGGCGTACTGAGTGAGACGATGCATTTTCAAAGAGAAGCCGAGTGTGAACAGGCTGCGGCGAGATTTCATGACGGAACCCTAAGCGATCCAAAAACCAGGGAACGAATGAACTGGGTGTTTTTAAAAGGAACTCCAGACGATCCACATGCTCGACCAACTTTTGGAGAAGCTATTTTGAAACGACATCAAGATGGAGAATTTGGCAGCGACGGAAACAAGAGTGGCAATACGTGCTATATTTCCGCGATCGTTGATGAAATTTTTACTCGTTAAAATTGGCCACTTGGGCAATCCTTCTCCCATGACCACCTGCCGAAAAGTCGCTGCATCTCTCGGCGGCCTAGTAGGGCCGCAGGCTCTCCAGAATCGCGAGGTTTGAAATGCACC
>JAYVNB010000049.1:0-6944 GCA_043759365.1 Bacteriovoracaceae bacterium
GGGGCACCCGGAATGAAGCTGTAGGCTGCGGAGATATCGTGAGGAAGTCGTCCTCCGCGGTTAACGAGCCAAAATGCCAAGGTGCTGACAGAGCCCACCACCCAAGTGAGTGGATAGCGCCGCAGGGGCCTCATGAGCATGACCCCAAAAGTGGACGGCCTCAGATGCAGGCGCGGCTGAAAGGCGAACCCCAAGGTGAGGAATGTGTTCATCCAAGCCCGCGTCAAGGACAGCTGCGAGCCTTGGGCGACTTGGACAGCGAGATGGACCTGGGCCCAGCGATAAGGCTTGAACCGCTTACGGTAAAGCTCCTGGCCACCCAGATTGTAGAAAGCGCGAAGCTGCCCGGGCAACGTCAATAGGAAATAGCGGACCAGCTTCGGCACCTCATTGAAGTCCGCAGGATCGACCTTCGATGCGGCGACGACACCCAAGCTGGCTTCAAAGCCCCCACCCTTGTCGAGCGCTGACATCGCTTCAAGAGTCAGGAGCTCACCGCACCCCTTGGGCGCGCCTCGGCGAACGATGATGTCCTCGAGATAATAGGAGTGACTGGAGGGCACCGGGCTGGCCACGAGGTAACCTTCAACCTCCTTCTCCGAAGAGCTCACGACGAAGTAGCGCCTCACTTCCATATGCGCGAAGGCATCAGTCGCCAAAGTGAAACCTTCTAGCTGCAACCAGCGCGGCGCGGACCAATCTTTGTGTATTCTGTGGAGGACCGACTGCTTTTCTGGATCGCACCGGATCGCGTCCCAGGACCACTCCTCGACGAACATGCCCGACTTCAGGGCTTGGTTCTTTGCAGACCTCACGCCTCTTCCCGAGTTCCCCGTCGGCATGTAGTCGCTCAGCTTAACCCAAGGCTCGGAGCCGATCGGAACGCAATTGAATCCGAGCTTGCGAAGCTGTGAGGAGAAAGGAGCGTAAACCGAGACGAATGCATAGACTTGCCCTGGCACCGCCCGCTGGAACTCGGACCAAGCTTTCTCAATTGACAAGCCGTTTTCCGGGATCAGAGGTTCAAGTGCCAAAAGCACAACGGATTTTCTTTCGAGGAAGGCGAATACGAAGCCCTCGGAGGTCTCGAAAAACCTCAGCTCGGCGAGCATCCACACGAAATGGCTGGAGTTGGCGCCCAATTTCTTGAACTTCTCGAAAACTTCAGGCTGCTCAATGAACGGCATGGTTGAACACTCTTTTATCTTTATCGTCCATTCCGGACAGAAGTGTCAAAGCCCCTCTCCGTGAAAAGGCGCTGTCACCGTGACTGATACGAACGATCAGGCCGAAATTTTCCCGGCCTTCGAATTTGGCCCACCGAATGCTGAGAAGACATCTCATCGTAGACACTCGAATGAAGAAACTGGGGCGCCGATCCACATTTCACAGGGGTAAGCCGCTTAGGCCCCTCCCCCGCTTCCATTTTAGCGATACAACAAGACAGCTCGAACGCGCGTAGGCGCATAGCGTTACGCTCACGCTGCCGCTCAGGAGTACACACACTTTATGAAGTCCATGTTGTCAACGATTCAACACTCTACACTACTCTCATTTTTCATGATTACGAACGCTCAAGCGGGTGAACCTGCCTTCATCTCGTGTGAAGCGACTAATGTAAGGCAAGAGCAATTCACGATCGTGATGGGTGCACCTCAGTCGGGTAAGGTCGAAATTGGTGTTTAGGATCGGCTGACACCTCCGCTCCGGTCAAATGCCTTCTAGCGCTGCAGCTTCATCAGTTTCGAAAAAGCGGATTCGAAATTCATCATCACCGCTTTGGGCGATGGCTCCGAAACCTATGGGAACAACGCAGGCGAGCCGCTCAAGCTAGTCATCGACCCCCATCTCATGCTCCCGCATCAGACCGGGAAGCAAACTTTTTTCCAGTTGAAATTGCCGCCTGACACTCAAGCTGCGATCTCCTGTTTTCTCCGAGTAGCGACGAACCGTTTCATTGCCTCCCGAAGTTCCTTCAAATGCTCGTATCCCATCACGGCATTGAGCCGGGGCTCGATCTCTAGGAGTACGGTCGCGACCCAGCACTGACGCTGGTCACTGTTCTGCCAACGGTCCACGCGGTCGGTGTAAACCCCTAGGCTCTTATTCACGTTCTCGATACAATTGGTCGTTTTGAAACTCTTGCCGAGTTTCTCGAACATGCCGAGCCGCTGTAGCATCAAGGTCTCCTCCATTCCCTCGTCCAGACTCCCGGCTGCCGAGAGGTTGATCTCCCTCAGTTCGGGCTTGAGAGCCCCGAAAGCCTTCCTTGCGAGATCATAACTCGACTGTTCGTAGGCGGACTGGAGCCTTCGCCTCCACTCGGCTCGACGCTCCTTACCCAGGTACCCAAGCAGGTCATCTGCCTGGGGTCAAAGTGCGGATTGGAGCGGAAGAAAGTTTGATATTCCGCTGCTAGGGTCCAGCATGGACAAACGTGAGCACAAAAGCAGCTAACATTTTCATATGATGAAATTCGTTTCAGTAATTTTAATAGCAATTCCGTTCTTACTGTTTTTTTTCTGGTTCTACGTGATGGCCACAGCTACTACTCAGGCGGTATCCGAAACGGCAAAAGGACCATGGAAATTGATTTACCATGCACCGGTTCATGGAGTAGGTCACGCTGACGGACGCATTGGGTATTCAGAACTTTTTTTCAAGGGCCAGCCAGTTCTTTACCGCCAACGTCCCTATCGAGGAAGGTGCTCCTTTTCTCCGTCAAAAGAAAAAATATTTCTGCTCTGTGAAGGGGAAACTTTATTTCTAGTGGAGGAAAAGAACGAATCCGTTGCTTTACACGAGATGGACGTACAACTGGATCATTTTGAGTGGGTGTCGAAGGGCCTGGCTATAGTGGGTCAACCTCGAGGACATTATGATCAATGGATCTGGCTCGACTGTATGACCCATAAAAGCTTAAAACTTGACCCCCCCCCTTTGGAGGGTAAAGACCTCACGGAATTTCAAGGCTCAAAGTTCATTGGACTTTCTCCAGACGAGTCTACTGCATTGTGGATACAATCTGTTCAGTTGCCGCCGAAAGTTCTCTATAGTCATTATAGGGTGAGCATTACCGACCGCATTTCAGGTGAATTGCTTTTAAGCTACGTTCTCGATGCAGAATCTAGCTCCTGGTGCAGTGATTATAGCCTTGGAACTAAAAAAATACTCGAGCGCTTCAATTGGTCACGTGACAAATTTGGACACTGGGTAGCTCGGCCTTGATGAAAACCAATCACTGCGTCAGTTCGCACATGAGGTGGTTCGATCTGTTTTCTCAGTTAACGTCCGGAAAATGTACAGTGCTCCCTGCTATTTTGTACGCCGGGCGTAAACCCTGAAACTTACCCACATCTTTTTCATCGGTTCATAGTTGAAATGCCAAGAGCAATGTCTTGAAGCTTCAGGTGAGCTCGCCATAAAATAAAAGGCCCAGGATCTCCATCTCCCTTTCGGCCAAGAAAACCACCCAAACGTGCAAGGGCGCAAATCCACTCTTTCGCAGAGGCCAAGCTTTTCGGGAACATTCTATTTTTTCGCTCCAGATAAAGCTGAATCGCGTGCATTTCCTCTTCGCTCAATACGGTGCCGCCCTTGAGACCGGGGCATCGCGGCTCACGACCGTCATCCAGAAGATTCTCCAGGCAACGACAGTCATTAAAGCAACATAGCGAAGGAGGCGGGTTGCCGTTTGTCCCGTCCGGGCAGGGGTGACAGTAAACGGGTGAATCAGCAAGATAGGTTCCCGCTCAGCATGGCTGGACCTGGTCCCAGTGGCTTCTTCTTCGGTTTTCAGTGTGCTGTCTAGCTTCTTTTCTTCTCTTGGTCAGCGCGTGCCTTCATTGATGATGGACGGAGTTCGGAGCAAAGCCCCCGTTTCCCGCGTTGCGTCTTCGGAAGTTGTAGTCCCAAATCGCAGTTCCGATCCTTGAGCGCGCGTTGCCTGTCGGTCGCCCGATGCCCGAGAGCCAAAGGTCAAGGCCCTGAACTTCAATACTCTTCTTTGTGTAGGCCGCGATGTTGGCTGAACCGTGGTCTACAACGACTCGTGGCTTCATGGATCCCTCCGGAAGCGCGTCGATGCCTTCGACTGCCACAGCGTTCGTGATGACGGCGACGACTTGAAATTGCGTGATCTCTGGGAAGATTCCCCAGGATATGAACTTCCGGGAATACCAGTCGATGATTGCGAGCAGATATCAAAAGCGTTCATCGATCCGGAGGTAGGTCCAGTCCGTTCCCCAAAGCAGGTTCTTTCTCCACGGTTCGTGCAGCAGCATCTGGCCCGGGATGTCGTGTGGTTTATTCGCTCCGCGAATGAACGCGTGATTGAGTCCGTGTTTCTTCATGATCTCGGCAACCTTGGTTTTACTGATGAAAACGAGGCTCCTTCGCTCGAGCTGATAGGCGATCCTTCGACACCGCAGTTGTGGAAACTTTCTCACGAGTGTCAGTACCCGCTTCTCCTCAAGTGGCGTGATCCGGTTCCTGCCTCCTCCGCCTCCGTGGGTGGACTTCGAGGTCACGCCACTCTTCCACCAATGGACAGCCCTGGGGCTCAGCTGTAACCACTCGCACGCCGTTTCCAGTCGTACGCCTGCATGTTTGGCCTCTTCGATCCAGTCGAGGATTGCTGCGCGAACCGGGGCCGGTAGATGACGGCCTCGCAAGTCACCGATTAATCTGAGTTCACGCTTTTTTTCAGCAGCAGAAGCTCGATTGACGATTCTCACAGTGCCGTGGTCAGACGAGCCACCTCGTGTTCGAGCTTCTTCTTCTCGTGGTCCTTCGCCTTGGGGCCGCGCTTCATCGCCTGCAGGTTCTGGATCCCGCCTTCCTTGAACTTCGTCTTCCACCGGTAAAACAGCGGCGGCCCGATGTTCTCGCGCCGGCAGACTGTAAAATCAAACGCTTATGCGCCCAATCGACAGGAAACCTATCTTAAATTGTTACACTTTTACTGTCGAACGAGCCCGGACGGGACAGTCAGAAGCTTCCAGTCGATCTTTCGTTTGCCACGATTACCCATGCTGCGACTGGCGTGAGATGGGTCTTTTCTTCCGACGATAAAACGCTGTCGAGATAGTATTTAACTTCCATCGTGGAAACTCGGAAGCCACCGCCTAAACCACGAATCAACGAACAACTCAAATCTCGAATACGTCATGGCGCATTCTTGCCAATGCGTGTCGCTCCTCGTTCAGTCGGCGATGGGATCATTCTTTGCTGCTCCCTTGGCGGCGCGCATCCACGATGGCATGAAGTTCACGAACCGTGACCAGCGCACTCAGATTGATAAACCTTCTGGAGCTTCTGGGGGAGATGACAAACGGGTACCCTTCGTTTTACTTTCTAGCCGACTCGTACTACGCGTGCCGTACGATGGGAAGGGGTCTCCTGAAGCGCGGGCATCACTTGATCAGCCGGGTGCGCTCGAACTCGGTCGCCTTCATGCCGGTGGATACTTCCACCCAACCGCGCAAGCGAGGACGACCGCGACTTTACGGCAGGAAGCTTCGGCTCAAATCCATTTTCGAGAACCGAGAAAGTGAACTCGTGACAGCGGAGAGCCCGCTTTACGACGACCGGGGAGTCAGCCTTCTGTGGTGTAGCCTGGATCTCGTGTGGCGGCCGCTAGGTCAGTGTGTCCGTTTCGTCTGGGCCATTCATCCGACGCGCGGGAGATGGATTTTGATCTCCACCGACCTCACGCTGGATCCGGTCGCTATCCTCAGGCTGTACGGGCTCAGATTCAAGATTGAAGTCGCCTTCAAGGCCGCAATCCATTCGGTAGTCGTGTGCTCTTACCGCTTCTGGATGAAGGCGATGACAAAACTCAGGTGCGGCACCGGTACCCAACATCTCCTCCGCGCGTCGCCGGCTTACTGCGTGGCCGTCCGGCAAATGTTCCAGGCCTACGAGCTTCACATCCAGCTTGGCCTCATCGCGCAGGCGTTACTGCAGTACCTCGCAGTTCACTTCCGGACTACCGTTTGGACCAGTTTTGGCAGCTGCCTCAGAACGATGCGACCCGATCAGACTCCTTCGAAAGCCGTCACCGGGCAGGCGCTCCAGTCGACGCTTCCCGAATTTCTGTCGGGTTTACCCCATACCCATATCTTCAAGATATTCCTGCGCGATAAGCTCGATCCGGAACGGTATCCGAGATTTGCGGCGGCTGCGTAGCGCGGTTACTCTCGGAACTCCGCACTCTCAAATTTATGGGTGGTCACTAATAAATAGCGCGTAGAAAATAAATGCTCGATCGCATTTCCTGGAATTTCATGGCCCAGTAAATATCTCATCGAAGGTGATTCTTTTTAATCTTTTGCTAGTATCGAACTCGAGTTCAATACTGAGGGACGAAGAAAACCACAATCGCGAACGCCCTGTTCCGCGCCGAATCGCCAAGATACGATTTTTCGAAGTACTGAATTCAAAGTGTTCGCGTGTTAGGTAGGCGGTAACTTTCTCCATTGGCAAGCCAATTGTCACCTCTTCGGTTATTGCTATTTTTACTTGCGATGATCGATCTTCGTTCCTAGTGTTTAAATAGAAATAGAGGCCGATGAAGAAGATTCCGATTCCTCCTATAATACAGCTGAGTTTTAAGGAGATCCGAATCATCAAAGTTTACTGGTTCCGATCTGACTCCATGCCCGTTGGGACGGACAAGCAGAAAGCACTGACGTAACAATGATATCTTTACCCGTGAAACTGAAACCTGCAGCGCAATAGAAACACGCAGTCCAGAGCATAAGTTAACTTTTTATCAGCGAGTTTCCAAAATAAAGCTCAAATTAATTCCAATGCTGGCGAGTTAGGCGGAGTGACGAGGGCGTGCCTTAGAGGCCGTTTGAAAAGTGTGTGCAGGTATGAAACTGTGCCGGGATGGCACGGAAAGCCTATGATACGGATGTAACGGACGACGAATGGAAGGA
>JAYVNB010000050.1:0-6927 GCA_043759365.1 Bacteriovoracaceae bacterium
GCCTCTAGGCCGCCCCCGAGGGGCCCTAATATGCTGAAGTCGCTTTCTTCCACTGCCTCCATTCTTGCTTTACTGATGCCCGGACTCCCGCTTTCCACCACAAAGCTCGGCCGGAATGTTCACCACTAGCGTCAATGGCAACGCCGGCCTGGCGCTGGACAATGCACTGGCATCTTGGCCGAAGCTTTCAGAGTTCCTCTGCTACAAATCATTTGAAGTCGCTCCCGAAGGGGCGATGCGCACCTAATTACGACCACGACCCGACCCGAAACGGTAGCATTGCCCCGCAGATCGGTGTCCCGTCCGGGCAGGGCAATCCAGTGCCGGTGGAGAAGTTGGTGAGCCATTGGATCCGTAAATTTGATCAGAGCGTTCATGCCGGACTGCCTATGGTCAGTGGCAAAATGAGCGTTTCCTACCAGTATCCGGTTCCGGAAAAACCTACGGATCCGGCTCCTGTACGCCACTCCCGTCGGCACCCCAATCGCAGGTAAGCCAACTTTCCGCCTCTAGTCCGTTGATATTTATCATTTATTCTGGTGTTTTAATTTAATAGAACATTGTTTATAATATTTAACAGTCGAGGGACAATTCATGACATTCCGGAACCGCGAACTAATCCGCTTTGCCGCGATCCTCTGCTTCCTGGCAGGAAGCTTCGGTTGCTCCCAGCGGCCGCCCTCAGGCTCCAAGGAATTCTTGAGCCGCAAAGGGGACTTGATCCCCGGAGCCAACTTACCTGGCACTCCTGCAATCCGGGAGGAACTCCCCAAAGCCGACTCACAGTTGGTTGTGATCCCCAAACACTCCAAAGAACAAATGGCGGAAGCGAAACGGGAGGCGGAAAGCCACGCACCGGACGCGCTGGAAATCGCCCACCCTCCTGCTTCAACACGGCTGGCCGCCCACAAATCCCCTGCGAAGCCTACTCATGGGTTCGAATTGGACGAAGGCACCCCGATCACCCAAAGAGTCACGGGTAGCTTGGGTTTCGATCCACGCGCTTGCGGCAGTCCGGAGTTTCCCGGACAGCATTCCGAAAATCTTCGCATCACGCAGGACCAATGGAGCGACGCGAATCTACTTTTTTCGCGGACGAAGAAGGACCTCCTGAGCTGGCTCATCGAAAACCATTCCCGATTCTCCCAGGATTCAACCTCTCTGATGGAGCATCGTCTGCACGTCCTTCGCCTGGAAAAACCCCAGTTGACCAGTGAGCCCGATCTGGCTTGGCGGGGAATCGGCATCGCCACCCAGGACCAGAATGGCGGCGTGATCCGGGTCGCTCCCGGCTTCATTGAGTTGATGCAGAGGCAACCCGAGCGAGCACGATTCGAAATGGTTCGACTCATGGCCCAGGACTGGTCCCCCTGCATGCTGGCCCGGGATACCCGTGACCCCGCCTGGGAGCCGTTTCTCGCTTGCATGGGAATGGAAAAGTCCTCCGATGGCTGCGGAAAAAACCAGTATTCGGAGGCCGCTTGGGCAGTCTCATCCGCTCTCGCCACCGTCATCTCGCGACCCGGCTGCACTCTGCCGGCGTTCGCCGACCGCGGAGGCCAACATTGCGTGGTCAAATACGTCCTGCCCCCCTCCGGCCAAACCAGCGTCCGTGGCCTGGCTCAAGCCAAGGCCGACCAGGAGTCCCAATGAAGGAGCATCACCTCATGTTGAAAACCGTGACTTTGCTTTCATCGCTTGCCCTCTGCCTCAGCACCGGCTGCTCCCAGCTCAAGCCTCCGCATAAACCTGATTCCCGGTCGGCGACCTCGGGGCCCGGCGGGATGAATGACCTGGCCGTGGTGGAAGCCTACCTGGAATACGTCGGGCCTCCGGAAAAGTGGGCCGGACCGAAGCCGTTCACGATCCACGTGGATGCGAGCCGCGAGGGCCCGATCCAGATTAAGCTCACCAGCGCTTTCGAAGCGCCCGAGCTCCGTTCATGGTCATCGAGAACTGGCGGCGAATTCCATGTTCTCGGAGTCACGGAGACACGAGCTCAACTCACGGAGCTTGCGAGACTGTCGGCCGAGAAGGGCGAGTCCTTCCAAGCTTGCGTGAATCCCGTCCGAGTGCGCTTGATCCGCGCGGACCAGTCCGTGGTCGAGCGTCTGGGGTGCCGAGGTCAAGGTGACTGGGCGGCCCACGTTAGTCAGCTGACGAGCCTGTTCATGGAAGCTTCAATCGCGCAGTCGATCCATCCTTCGGCGATTTCAGAAGTCGCATCCTCGCGTCACGGTGGCTTCAACGAACAGATCTGATCTGAATCTGATCTGAAATCTGGGGTTTCGGGTCATCGGAGACCCAGTACGAAATGGCGCAGGAGGGGCTCCGGTCGAAATGAGACCCCTCCTGACCCCGGCTTAAGCGCCACCCAAATCACCTTATTTTTTAAATATGAATTATGTCAATTTTTCAAGCGAACAGGTCGATACTGGATGGAGAGGTTATACCAGTGCGTAAAATGAACTCTATCTACAGAACCGGTTTCAAGATCGCCACCCTGGGGAGCCTCTGCCTCGCGACGGCTTGTTCCTCGCATCCGACCAAATCGGCAGAGGAGGAGCTCACTGAAGCCGTGCCCACATCGGTCGATCCGATCGCTACGACCGACACGGTACCCGTCGAGCCAGTGGTGGCCGCGGCGGCAGCGGACACCAAGGGAGGAGCAACTCCCGAGACAGTCGCCGTAACCGACCCAGTCGCTAGCGCTGCAGTCGCCGGAGCGGACTCCGCTCCGACGATGACGCCGGATGCGCCCGCTGCCGCAGCTGCGACTGAAGCCAAACCCGACTCAAGCGCCTCGGCGCTCACCACAACTGATCCAGCAGCCGCCGTCAGCGCTCCGATCGCTGCGGCAGACGCGAATCGGGCTGGCAAATCGGAGGCGTCAGCGCCTACTGAAACGGCCGAAAAACCAAAAAATCGGAAGCACAAGAGAGTGGCCAAACACTCCGCTCCCCGCTCTGAGTCGACCCCGGAGTCGGTTGCCGCTCCTGTGCAGGAGCAAGTCATCGCCGAGTCGCCTCAACCGATGACTCCTGCCCCTGTCGAAGCTGTACCGCCTCCTGCAATGGCCCAGCAAGCCCAACCCATGAGCCCTCCTCCTGCTCCGGTCAATCCGGAGCCTGCGCGGATCGTCCCTCCACCCGCACAAATCCATGCCGCCAACGACAAGGCCGGTGTGGTTGAGACCGAAGAACCCGCACCCCTCCACAAGAACCCCTGGGTTTTGGGCGGAGCGGTCGTACTGCTCTTAGCTGGTGGATTCGTCGCTTTCCGCCCTCGCTCCGGCGGGTATTGATCAGCGGAGGATCGGAGATCGAGAGGGTGGCTGCGGAACCTTGATTTCTCCGGTCCTTGCACCAGCGGCCCTCAGCATCTGCGCGCTTCTCATGTCAACTCCGGTGGTCCAAGATTCCGACGCGTAGTCATAGGCTGACTTGTACCAATCATCCCGGGCGTTCACGTCGACTCCCGGAGACTTCAACAGGATCTCAACCGACCTCGCGCACCCTTGCTCGGAGGCTGCGATCAGTGCGGTTCGGTTGTTGTGGTTCCTTTGGTTGACGTTGACCCCGCGTTTGACCAAAACTTCGAGGACTCGGTTGCTACAAGACTGCCCCGCAACCAGGACCGGGCTATTGTCCTGGTCGTCGGCTTGATCGGGATCAGCACCCGAGTCCAGGAGAAGCTGGGCGATTTTATAGTGTCCGAAAATCGCGGCTAACATGAGTGGGGTCTTGCCATGGTGATTGGCGAAACCCGGCTTTGCACCCTGCTCGATCAGCTTGCGCGCGTCCTCAACACGTCCATCCCGGGCGGCGTCCATCAGAGACTGGTCGAGAACTTCGTGACCCGGCGTTTCGCGTGAAGCTGGCCGAAAGAATGGGCCTGTGGCCCATGCACCGCTCGAGTGCGAGATCAAAACGAAGGCTCCCAGAAACAGGCCTGAGTACTTGCGAAGCATTTTGGATGGCTCTCCCCATTTCAGACCACGGCCATCTTCTTACCCGCCCTAGCCGTCATGCGTCAAATCTTGTTTGGTCCCTATCGGTTACGGAGACTTAGGACTCGTCCCTAGCCTAGATCAACTTTAAGTAATGATGAAGGGCGTAGACGAAGGGATCGTCCTCGGAGGTCAAGAGCACTGTCGGAATCTGAATGCGGTGAAGCAGATCCCGAGTCGAACAGCTCGAATAGTAATGCTCGCGATCTTAGAAGCCGCCTTGCTCTGCGGTGTAGAGACGATCGAAATCATGAAGGGTCGAAAAAAGAGGGATATGATAGCGCTTCGAATGCACTCCTTGCCTGAACCTTCGACGGACTTCTCGACGAGCACCCAGGACGAAGCGCCAATCATAGATGCGATTGCGCCCGAGCCGGAGCTGCTGGGCAGCGCGCGCGAGATCGATCGGAGCATTCACCACGATCGCTCGATCGGGTAACATTTCGCCCCTTACACCGCTCAGCAGAAGCAGAAGTGCGTTGCCACTCAATGAAAAACCGATGGCGATATGGCGCGCTCCGGGATGCATCCTTCGCCCGCGCGCCCGATGATTCACGCGATTAACCGTGTGACCCAGGTCGCAGCAAACTCTCGTGGTCCGGTGCATTTAGTCCGCACCGACGGTGCCGCTGCTCCCTTCGTGATGATAGGCCACGAGCCGATCACCGTCGGGCAGCGGGACCTCGATTCTGCTGCCCGCCGACTTCAACGCCGCAGAAGGCAAAATATGCCCCCATAGGGTCTGGCCATGACCCTCCCGCGCCCAGACCGGGGGCACGCAACGAAACTCTGGTGTATCCAACCTGAAGGAATCCACGCTTTCCAGAAACTTTATCCTCGCAGTGTAACCAATTTCGGGGACAATCGTATTGAACCACAAGAACGCCGATTCCTGGATCAACGCTCTTGTTCCATTAACGTTAAGGAGAACCCTCAGATGAAAAAGAACAACACTGTCCTTTTGACTGCCGCTGTCGCCGGAATCATGGGCGCAACCATCGCCACCGCCAACATCGCTCAAGCCGATGACGGTCACTGCATGGGTGCCAACGCCTGCAAAGGCAAGAGTGCCTGCAAAACCGCTAAGAACGATTGCGCTGGCAAAAACGGCTGCAAGGGCAGCGGCTTCACCGCTTCTTCCAAGGAAGATTGCGAAAAGATGACCAAGAAAAACCACAAAGTGAAATTCGAAGCAGCTCCAGCAGCCGCTGAAGAAAAAAAGAGCTGATTTGATATGAGGCGATTTCCTGATCTCGGCATTGGCCTGGGTCTCCGATCGCCTCACTTTTCGCGCGTCCTGCGGGACCGGCCAGAAATTCCCTGGTTCGAGGCCACCACCGAGAACTACATGGGGATCCGGGGCGGTTCCGCGGGGCGCCCGCTTAAAGTTTTGGAGCAGATCCGACGCGACCATGCGGTCGTGTTGCACGGGGTCTCCCTCAACATCGGTTCCACTGACCCTCTGGACCGAAACTACCTGAAGGGCGTCCGCTCCTTGGCGGATCGAATCGAGCCTTCCTGGATTTCCGATCACGTCTGCTGGACCGGCGTAGGCGGCGAGAACCTCCACGACCTGCTTCCCCTCCCCTACACGCGGGAGACTCTCAATCACATAGTTCCGCGGATTCGGCAGGTCCAGGACCTCCTCGGTCGAAGGATGATCCTCGAGAACGTCTCCGCCTATCTTTCATTCGCCCATTCCGAAATGACCGAGTGGGAGTTCCTGACTGAGCTTGCGCAAAGTTCGGACTGCGGCCTCCTTCTCGATGTCAACAATGTCTACGTCAGTTCGCAGAACCTGGGATTCGACCCCCTCGAGTTCCTCAACGGACTGCCTCCCGAGCACGTGGGGCAAATGCACTTGGCCGGCCACTCACGCAATGGCGAAATTTTGATCGATACCCACGACCACCCCGTTCCCGACGCAGTCTGGGCGCTCTATCGTGAGGCGGTCGCTCGTTTTCCAGAAGTATCCGCGATGATCGAATGGGACGCGCAGATCCCGGAGTTCGAGGTCCTCGAGGCCGAAGCTCGCCAAGCGCGGCGGATCACCGCGGAAGTCCGCAATGCAATCGCTGCAACCTCCTCCGGACCTCCGCTGCTCTCCAGTTCGAAAGTGAGTCGCGATGCTCGCCTTGGCTGAGCTGCAACAATGGATGCGGTGGGCGATCACGGATCCCCGTGGCGTCGATTCCGCTTTGGCTGACCCTGAAAAGGGCTCTCGTGCCGAACCTGCGCCCCGCTGCTTCGACCGGATCGCCGAACTTGCTCCCCTCACGCCGTCCGACCGACTCACTGTCTACGCGGAGGCCTACTACGCTAGGATCTTGGAGGCTCTTGAAAACGACTTTCCGACCCTGCGGCAGTCCATCGGAGAAAGCTCGTTTCGCAAGCTCGTCGCCGACTTCCTGATCCGTCACCCTTCCGACTCTCCGAATCTCGGAGATCTAGGTTCGCGTCTTCCTTTCTTTTTACGGTCCCACGAGTTCCATGAACTCTGTGATTACCTGGTCGAGATCGCCGAGCTCGAATGGGCTGTGGTCGAAGCTTTCTATTCTTTTTCCACGGATCCCTTTGATCCGAGCTCCCTGGTAGACGTGCCCGAAATGGCCTGGATGGGAGCGAGGATGAAACTTGACCCTTCGGTGAGGCTCCTCCTCTGCGGATTCCCGGTGGATCAACTCTGGAGCTCGCGACAATCCGAGGACTTTGAATCGATCGAGGAGTCTCTCTATCCTGAAGTGGTCCACCTGGTGGTCCATCGACCGTTCGATCAATCCCAAGTGGAGCGACTGAGCGCACCGGCTTATAATGTACTTACTCGATTTCATGCAGGAGAAAGCCTAGGAGACGTCCTGGCCTCCCTATCCGAGCAAGTGCATCCGCCGGAAGTCATGGATTGGTTCGGAAAGTGGATC
>JAYVNB010000051.1:0-19921 GCA_043759365.1 Bacteriovoracaceae bacterium
AGGGCCTGTTCGACGGGAGAGTCCAGGATGGGATCTCTGCCAAAAATCCCGGAAAATGTCCGGCGTGCCGAACAGCGAGCGAATTCATCCGAATTGGAAAGCGTTTGGCCAACCTCCTGGACCCCGGAGAGCGGCTGTCCCAGAAGAGCCCCTTTGGAAGGCAGGGAGTATCCCCGGATCCCGTAGGTGAAGGATTGGTAGAGGTCGCCGTTGTAGAAAGCCATGAACTCGGACGGCAGGCCGAACTGTTCGGGCACCGAGTCTCCGATGTGCTCGTGGAAACCAAGGCTCAGACTTGCGGCCAAAGGGTCCATATTGATGTGGCACGTAATGCAACCTTGCTTGGGGTTCACGTGCTGGGCTCCCGTTGTTTCCTTCGTCGGGATGAACGGAAGATGGGTGGCGGACTGACCCGCATTCGGTGCGAATCCGTTCACATCGCCGCAAGTGAACGTGCGGAATACCCTTGCTGCGATCGAGCGCATCTTGGAACCGCCGGGAGCGAGGAACGCGGCCTGAGTCAGTACGCCCGACATCGGGCGGGGAGTCACTTTGTCAGCGATCACCCATTGGGTGAGATAGCCTCCGTAGGTGTTTTTCATCCAGTTCTTGGAGAAGGAGTTGAAGCTCGAGGAGCGGATCAAGTGCGGTGTCGAAAATCCGGGACCTCCGGATGCGGGCGTTTCGTATTGGCCTGGGGGATAGGTGGGTAAGTAGTAAGCTTGACTTCGGTAGAGGAGGTCCAGTGCTCCGCGCCCGAAAGTATAAGGTGCCGTCAGGAGCAGCCGGTAATCCTTTTGTCCATGGACGATGTCCTCCAGGAGCGCCCAAGGCTCGTCGTTCATGTCATCGACGATCTGTTCAACCGTTGCTTGCTCCGGATTGCGAACGCCGACCATGGCGGACAGGTTCGCCGTTGCAGCGATGAAATTGGTGCCGACCTCATTGTAGGGAGGTGTCTTTGGAAAGGCGTCGACCTCGTTCGCTTCGTCAGGATGAGGAACTCCGCAGCTCATGCTCTCCAGGATGGTAGGGTGGGCGTAAGCGTTCTTATTGAATGTCGATCCGTCCAGTGCCCCCACCATGCTGATGGCCGGGATCGAAGCATTAAAAGTAGCCTCTGGAAGACCAGGACCGTTTTGACCCAAAAAGTACGGGAATTTCTCGACGGAATTCGAACCGGCGCCCGGATCGACGGGTCGGAAAGCGCAAGTCGCAGCGAAATGGGTGAGGTTGTTGCAGACGGATGCAGACTCGCCGCTCCACCAGAGTTTGAGCTTGCTGTAGCCCACCTGATCCACGCCTTGGAACGACCGGATCACGCGCAAGTCCTCTGGTTTGAATTGTTTCATCGGAGTGGTGAACAGCCCGCTCGAAGGCTGGTATTGGTAGTAACCGGGACGGTCCGGGCCCACTGCGATGGCGTTGGTGATGTCAGCCAGGCCCGTGGCCTTAGAGCTTCCGCCGTCGAGGGTGACTGATCCCGCGGACATCGACCATGTCCCGTTGGCCTTGTGGAACGAACCGAGCGCTTCCCAGAGACCGTTCACCGGGTTCTTCTGTTCCCATCGAATGGCATCGGTCCGGGGTTCAAAGTCTTGCTGCAGGTTTTCATCGCAATACTCGGAGTCTCGAATCGTCGAGAGGGGGGTGTGGAAGTCCGGCCAGGTGTTTTGCAGGCCGAGGACCAGCTTGTTGGGAGTCGTCACTGCGCTTGTCGAAGGAACCAGGAGGAAAGTCTGTGCCCCTAAGGCGGTCGCCCCATTCCAGCCGAAGTTGTATTTGTTCCCGCGGAAGTCGGCCATGCGACCGAAGTAAGCGTGTAGATCCATCGTGCCCAGCCATTCTCGATGCCAGAGCTTCACTGATTTCAGATAACCGGTCTCGGCTTGGAGTTTTTTGACGTAGGAGGCTGCCGTCAGGCGACCCGCCAAAAAGTCGGCGAATTCCTGGAAGGTCGGTCGACGGTGTCCCAAGTTTAGCGCCAATCGACGGATGACGTCTGCGGCTCCTGGATTGCCGAGCCAGAATTGGGGAGCGAGAAACACCGCGAGGCAGACGGTTTGATGGCCTTGATCCGCGTTCCTACCTGCATTCACCTCACTCTGATAGAGATGGGAGAGGGCCTGGACTTCAGGAGAGGCAGGCTCGAACGGATAGAGCCAGCCGTTTCGGGCGGCGGCGAGGGCGTCCCGGGTGTTCGAGTCTCCGGGCGCCGTTTCGCCGGGTTTCAGGGCCGTGGCGAGATCGAAAAGTGTGTTCTGGGCTCCGGGTGAGCGGGAGCAGTATTCTGAAATCTTGTTCCTGAAAGTGACTTGGGCGACGGTCGAGATCGAATTCTGGGAGTGGAAACTGTTTCTGAAGTCGGCTTGCCCCAGGAAACCCCCGAGTCCGTTTCCTTTCGAGATCGTGTCGACCGGAAAGTCCGGGAAGATTCCCTGCAGCCGGAGAGCCAGCACCTCGCCTTGCGATCGGGAGATCGAACCCTGTCCCGATGCCGGTCCGCTCGGAGAAGTGCTCGCCAATCCATGTACGGCGACCTTGCTTGCCGTGCATCCCGCCAAGAGTAGGGCGAGAGGAAACAGGCAAACGTGTTTGAGTCGACCGAGTGAGCCTCGTCGAACGAGATGCATCTGCAGTGACACAGTCGAGGTCTTTTGAAGCTTCAAGGTGCGTAATCCCCAATCCAATGATCGGCACTTTGGGGATCGCCTTCAATGCGTCCTTTGGGACACCCTGCGCTCGCCCACTCGGGGGAGGTTACTCGGCGTGGGGGTATTCGACCCAACCCGAAGCCACCGGAAACCCGGCGGGCGGTTTGGCGGTATAACCCGTGTCAGCCAGAAGCGCGGTGTAGGCGCAAATGAAGGCATCGAACGCGGGTAGGCTCGCCGAGAGTTTACGATGATCCCGGTCGTAGATGAAAATACCGTGCTGGTCGGCCAGGCTTTCCAGGATCTCTGCGCGCGCATGCGCGCCTTCTTCCAGGTTCCGGTAACTTGAAACGGTTCGATTGCTGATCCCCAGCTGCGCTCCGAGGGTGGCGATCGAGAGTTTCGGCCACACTTCGACCAGCTTCAAATCCTCCAGGAACCTTTTCAAGTAAATCATGCGAGCGGTTAAGGGCGCTTTGTTTCCTCCCAACGCTTCGTCGACTTCAAAGCGCGCGGTTTCCGGAAGCTCGGGAAGGAGTTGATGGCGCACATAGAGCTCAATCGGCCGTTGGGTGTAGGGCGTGAAGTTCCGGGCGCGCTGACTCTTGCCACTCTCTCCTTTGATCATTTTACGGGAGTATTTGCGCATCCATTGCGTGGCGGGGTTGGAGCATTTGCCGGGCGAACAGTCCGAGCGCTTGCAATTGAAGCAGGGGGGAAGCGTGAGCGGCACGTTCACTCCCATGCGGGTCACTCCGGACTTGATTTCGTCGATCGCCTCGAGAAGCGCTTCGTCGCCGGATTGATTTTCCTTGCCTACGATCTTCTCGTAGACATCGAGTAAGAAAATCTTGTGCTCCTTCGGATAGTACTCGAGAGCTGCGATCGCGGTTTTCTCGTTCTTCGCGCCCGACAGTTCCAGGCCCATGAAACGCCGAGACTCCCGTGCGTTCGGATGGGCTCCGGATTCACGCACGGGTGACTTTGACTTCGAGTCCGCGCGTCACCGCTCGGAAAGGAAGGCTTCGGACTCCCAGCGCCGTGATTTTTTTGGAGATGCGGGCTTTGAGTTCCGGATCGCCTGAAGGGATGAAGACGAAAAAGCATCCGCCTCCTCCCGCTCCGCAGACCTTGCCGGCGGGAGCGCCTTCGTGGCGGGCGACTTCAAATGCTTTGTCCATTTCGGGAGTGCTGATGCCGGGAGCCAGGCCGTGACGGACCTCCCATTCGCTCGCGATCGCTTTCGCGGCATTGTCCCAATCCCGATCCAGAAGCGCGGCTTCCAGGCTGCGTGTCGCATCCGCGATCTGCTGGAACTGTTCGCGGACCTGTCCCTGCTTATCAATGAAGGCCTTGAACAAGGCCCAATTGTTGATGCCTGAGTTTCGGCTCTGTCCCGAGTAGAACAGGAGCAGGCGGTGCTCGAGTCCCGCGAGGATCCCGCCTGGAAGCCATTGCCGTTCGTGCTGGCCCGCGTTCCAACGCAAGGCTTGGAGTCCGCCGAACATCGCGCCGTAGTAGTCCTGCAATCCCGCGGGCACTTGGATCACCGTGGTTTCGATGTCCCGGACGATCTCGATGTGGTTCTCGCCCTCGCTCAGGACATCGATCGGATTTGAGGATTCGGGAGTGCTCCTGGCCCAAGTGGCCAAGGCACCGACCATCGCTACGCTGAGTGCCGAGGAGCCACCGAGACCCGCGCCCGCCGGGCTTTTGGCCTGGGTAGTGAACTTGAGGCCCATGCGGGGATCGTGGAAACCCGCTGCAATCCGCTTTTCGGCGAAGTGCTTGAGGAGTTTTAAATGGAGGATCAGCCCTGGGTTGGTGGTTGCGTCCTCGAGCGTGTCCCAAGTGAGTTTCTGTTCAGTGCCCTGGTCCTCGCTTTTCAGGATGATCTCACCCGAGGCATCCGAAGTTTCGCCCGGCGCCTCATATTCCTCGATTCGGGTCTCCGCGAACAAGTCGATGCCCAGGTTCAAGGTCAGCGGATTGCGGAGGAAAAGGTAGAGCGGCCAGATATCGAGCGTGCCGCCCGAGAGATCGATGCGGGTCGGGGCGCGGGATTCAATCGTGCGACGGACGTTCATTGCGGGATCCTCCGTGACTGGCCTTGGTTTCCGCCGGGACTTTCAGTGGTCGTGTTCGATGTAGCCGATATAGGGGAGTCCCCGGAACTTGCCGGCCAAGTCCAAGCCGTAACCGACCACGAATTCGCGACCGAGCTTGAAGCCGTAGTAATCAACCTGGACTTCGGTCTTCAAGGCGTCAGGCTTGTAGAGGAGCGTGCAGGCCTTGAGCGAGGCCGGGCGGCGTGCTCCGAGCATGTTCATGATGTATTTCAGCGTCAGGCCCGAGTCCACGATGTCCTCGAACACGATGACGTGCTTGTTTTCGAGCGGCTCGTTGATGTCGAGGGTGACCTTCACTTCGCCGGACGAGACCATTTTCGAGCCGTAGCTCGAAACGCCGAGGAACTCGCAGCTCAGGGGCAGGTCGAGCTGGCGGATGATGTCCGAAAAAAAGATGAAGCTACCCTTGAGCACGCAGATCGCGACGATCTCCTTGCCCTTATAGTCATGGCTGATCTCGTGCGCGATCTCCGAGATCCGCGCCTGCAGCTTCACTTCTGGAATGAGGATCTTCGGCGTATTAGGCGTAGGCATTATTCATGATCTCCCCGAAACCGCCGCCCCCAGGCACGATGTAGTGCTTGTCGTTCAGGCCGCGTTCTTTTTCCCAATGGGTACCCGGTATGGACTGGAGGATCTCGGCGCTCGAAAGCCCTCGATCTAACCGGACCGCGTAAATCACGAGGTCCGGATGCGCTTGGGTCACCCGCTTGAGGTATTCTGGTGTAACGATACAGTGAATGGCCACGTATTTCAGGGCTTTTCCGCCGTTCGGGCTTAAGTTTTTGTAGAGATCCACCGCTTCCACCAAGGTGCCGCCGGTCGCTCCCATGGGATCGGGAAACAGCACGATGCCGCCTTCCACCGTCCCGCCGATCTTGTGTCCGGATATATGGCTGCCCGTCACTTTCTCTTGGGCGTCGATTGTGCGCGCGATGGAGATGTGGTCCTGGCGGACTTGATGGGGATTCATGAAATAATTGAGAGCCGAGTAGCAGACATGGGAGGGGAGGGTGCCCGCGCGTGCCAAGTTGACCGAGACGACTGGGGTTTCGGGGTTGATCATTGGTCCTTCAAAGACTGCCTCTGGATGCATCGCGGCCATTCGAGTCGGTATGGCGGCACGGCGCGTCGGGAACTCTTGATTCACGACGATCTTGAGAAGCGAAGTGTAGATCGTGTTCACGAGCTCGTTGATGAGGGGCTGAGTCGTGTCGAGGGAACAAAGTTTTGCGAGCTGCGAGAGCAATAAAACGTCCGAGATTAAATGGACGTTGGGGCCGTAGTGGTGCTCGATCTGCGATAAGTTCTGCGGGAATTGATCGAACTGACAGTCCCTCACGCCGTTCCCCCGAAAGGAAGCTCCTCGGTCATCGGGATGCCTTCGATGTTGGGTTCATGGCAAAAGCGGCAACGTGCTTCGTAAAGGTCCTTGGCACCGACCACGACCGTTTCCTTGCGGGGCGCACCTGCGGGAGTCAGGGTACGTTGGGAGCGGGTAGCGGGATTTCCGCAGATGACGCAGATGGCTGAGAGTTTCGTCACATTCTCAGCGACCGCGAGGAGCAGAGGCATTGAGCCAAAGGGTTGCCCCCGGAAGTCCATATCGAGTCCGGCAACGATGACGCGGACGCCTCGATAGGCCAGGGTTTGGGCGACTTCCACGATTTCCTCGTCGAAAAATTGGGCTTCGTCGATTCCAACTACGCGCGTGTTGTTGTCCACGCGCTTGAGGATTTCGCCGGCAGTGGTCACGGGAGTGGAGAGGATGCGGCCCGCGTCATGACTCTGGACATGGTCCGTACTGTAGCGAGTATCGATCACCGGCTTGAAAACCTGGATTTTTTGGCGGCCGATTTGGGCCCGTTTGAGGCGGCGAAGCAGTTCTTCGGTCTTCCCGCTGAACATGCTTCCGCACACGACTTCAATGAACCCTGGCAGGGACCTGTGCAACATCCAACGGACTTACCAGAGCCCTTCAGTTTTTGGAATACAGGAGGAACTCCGCATCACGAGTGATCCGACTGAGTTGGGATCCTTCCTCTCCGACGCGGCATCCGGAGAGGGTCTCCGCCTTTTCAACCAGTTGGACGATCAGGGTAAAGGGGTTACGGCATGGCGCATTATTTGCGGGGTGTCGAGCTCCAGCCATGAAGTTCACGGCTCGACTGAGAAGCTCCAAGTAACGGGCGCGATCGACTTGAGTATCTTTGAGGGGTTGGTGATCCACGAAGGTCTGGGCCCGGACTTGGCCTTCTGCCGCTTCGATTCGGAGTCGATGGACGTCGTGCCCCAGCATGTAGGTGATGTCGAGCGAGCTATGGTGACCCGCCTCGGGAGGCAATTTCATTGTGGGAGCCGGGCTTCCCGAGAGTGGATTCTCCGATCCCTGGGATTTGACCGGAGTGGCACAGCCGGGCGCGATCGTCGCCAAAGCCAAGAGAAATGTCAGTTGAAATGGGTGATTGGGTCTCATTCTCAGTTTTCCTTGTCGAACCGGCAATACGCTGCGTTGGGGTCGGCGGTGGGTTGCGGTTGTGGGATCTGGCATCCGAGGATTTCCCTGACTTTGGGGTTCTGACCGAAGATCCGGTCGATTCGGATTTTCGGTGAAGGGTGAAGGCTCAAATCTTCCTCGAAAAACGCCTCGTCGGATTCGCAAAGGTCGCGGACCGAATTGGTGATTGCGTGACGAAGCTGGCGAGCATCGAATTCAGTTGAGTACTTTTGGAACGCGTCACTCATCAGCTGGACGCCGAGCCAGTCGGCAAAGGTCTCTGCGGTCTGATCGTTGTCGCTACACTCGTGCGGATTTGCGCGAACAGCGACCAATCCGGTTCGGACGAAGCAACGGGTGACCCGGTCGTAGGCAGGGATCGAGACTTCCTGGGCCCGCAGCTCGCAAGGGTCGATCGAATGGGAGATCTCGTGCGCCAAAGTGAAAAGGAGGTTGAACCAACTCGTGGCGGTGAACAGGTAGGCTCCGCCGACGCGGATCCGTGTTTGTCCGGCGAGGGTGCGTTCGTAGAAAACACCGGTTTTCGTGAAGAGGTCTGGCTCATCGGAGTAGAGGGAGGCAGGCAGTGGCAATTGGAGCTCGAGATGCCGGATCCTGTTCTTCAACTCCTTTTTCTCGTGGGGAGAGAAAGTCGCTTCCGCTTGTGATTCGATGAATTTAAGCGCGGAGGCGCGAACCCATTCGAACGCACTTCTGACTCGTTGAACCCGCTGGGGAGTGTAAATGCGTTGAACAAGGGCTTCGTCCACCTGATCGCTCGACCAGCTCGGATTTTCGCGGATGATTTCCTCGTAGATGCGAAGCGCCTTGAGTTCGCCGTCCAAGTCACGTCTCACGACGCCGGTGGGATCCCGGGTCTCGCCGATTTTGGAGCAGATCACGTGGTGGAGATCCGCACAGGGGTCGGTCTGCGTGCCAGTGGGGTGAGGGTCGGGCGATTGCGCCGGCGTGCGCTCTTGGGCATCCTGATGAAGTGTGATGCCGGGCCTGCGGGCCTCGGCCAGGAAATGGTAACCCATCCCGAGAGCGATCGAGAGAATGGTGGCCAGGATCCAGGTTTTTACGCGAGTGGAGAGCAGAGTCCGGAATCCTTTCCAGGAGGCCAGGCGGCTTGATTCAAAGCATCGCTGCGACGAGCTTGAAGAATGCGAGCGCGAGGAACATCACCCCACCTAGGATGATCCCAAAAAAGAGGAGCTTTGGGAACAGGACGACGACGGTTGAGCGCGAAGTACTGACTTTGTAGACCTCGCGTCCCCCGATCACCGTCACGATCACGACGCAGATCCTCGAGACGAAGCTCCCGGCGAAAGGGATAGCGGCAAGGATCGCGGGACTCATTCCGAAGCAAATGATCCGAAGCGCGGATTCAAAGGTGATTTTGGCGGGGGCCCCGTTTTTTTCGGGTGACACCAGGATTCGAGCGCCGATGTAGACGAAAAAGGAAGTGAAGAGGATCGACGCAAGTGTCAAAAAAGGATCGAGGATGATCGAGCCTGCCCCCCAGACCCAGTGGACGACCCGATCCCGGGCTTCTAAGATCAGTTGGCTCTTGCCTGGGCTGTCGACGTCTGCCACGTCGCCCGCCATCTTCATCAAACCGCGAAGTCCGCCTCCGAACTGGTTGTAGAGTTGCCCTCCGATCACGGACCGCCAGAGAAACTCCATCGACGAACCCAGCCAGCTGGTGATCAACGCGAAGGCCAGGGGACCTGATACGCCTCCCGTAACGGGCATGCGGCTGAAGAAGCGGGTCGGGCGCGTGATGATTTGCCAGAGGTCGAAAAAATAACGGCGGATCGGGACGAGTGGAAGGCCGTTCGGTGTTCCTTGTCCCTCTGCTCCGTTGGGGGTACGCCCACACGATGGGCAGGACCCACCCTGGGCACCGGGCTCAAGGTGGCCCAGCGTGGGATCGAAGGAGGTACCGCAGAAGGCGCACCGGGAATCGGACATCAGTGTTTCTTGGCTTCCTGGCTCTTGGGGGCCATCTGGGTTTCAGCCGGGGCGGAAGCCGCTGCTTTGAAGAAGTCAGATCGGTTCGGAAGCGATTCCCAGATCGCGGGATCGACCAAGAGGGTTTCAGGTCGGCTCGACAACAAATCGCGCGCGTAGAGACCGTTGGTCGTTTTCCAGAACACGACTTTCCGCTTCCCAGGGTTCGAAGCGTCGCCCCAAGTGACCGTCAGTCCTTTTTCTTGGCTTGCAGGTGCTTCCTTCACGCCGAGAAACTCGCGGATTCGATTGCCCGACAGCTTATCGAGCACGGATTGAATTTTGTCAGCCGACGCAGCTTCTTTTTCGCCCTCGCGGGTCCAAGTCGCTCCCGACAGGGTGAGGACCAAAGGCTTGTCGCCCACCGCAGGGCCTTCGAAAACGAGGCGTTTGGCAGTGAACCGGTCCATCGAGGTCATCAGTTTGGCAAGGCGCAAGTCCTTGGCGCTTTTGTCGAGGCGGCTCAAGGTGTTTGGATCGACTTCGTACAATGGGTCGAGATTCGAAGCCGAGGCATAGATTTCTTTGGCTGTGCCGCGCTTCTTCTCGAACAGGGATAAAATGATTTCTGGTGCTTTTTCGGGTGATTTCGGAGCATTGGGGCCTGAGGTCGGAAGTGCCGCGGGGGATTCCCCGATCAACTTCAGGGTCAGGGAGGGGCGAGCGCCTGCGAGCACGGTCCTGGATTTGGCGTCGGACTTGCTTTCAGCGACGAAATGCTTTGCGGAAGTGTAGATCGCCGAAGAGATCATGCTGTCCACGCTTTCGATATCGCCTTGAAACTCCTCGGCTTTTCCTTTCTGGAGTCCGTTGTGGTTCCGGGACTGGATGATCCATTGGCCGTCCGTGCCCTTGCGGACCGAAAGGAACTCATGTGAGCCGGTGAGTTCGAACGCCTGAACCTGCTGGGGTGAGAAAGTGATGATCTTCTTGTCGCGCCAGTACGTGAGATCGTGGTCGAAGCTCGATTTGATGAAGGTCGGCACCAGGAAAACCTTGTCGTCCTGCTTGTCGAGCATCCCGAAGTAGTTGTCTCCAATGGGGTGAAGGTCCCCTAAGTAGAACACGTAGCTGACGCCGGCCTCGGTCTTCACTTCCAGTCGCCGCGCAGTCGCGCGACCCTCCTGCGAAAGACCGTATTCCTTGGAGAGGGACTTGCGTTTTTCAGCGGTCTCCTCTTTCAGGTCAATCGACTCGGAGGAGGCGAGGTTGTCGAGCGTCGAAATCAGTGAGTTCACATTGTTGTCGTCAGCATGCATCCGCGAAGGCGCTGTCATTTCCCATTTCGCGTTATCGCCAGGTTTGCAAAGCTTCTGGCCGAGCTCCAAGCAATTGAAAGTGAAGGCTTTGGAGCCGTCGGCCACCGTGACCTGGGTCACTTGTGCTCCCTTGATCCGAAAAACCTTTTTGGCCTGCTCCTCCTGGTTCTCCTTTTTGGGTCTGTAGGAGTACTCGAGCCATATCGCTCCTCCTCCGAGGACCACTAGGGTCACGGCAAGAGTCACATTGCGCTTCCAGCTGATTTTCTTGCTCATGATCTCGAATCCCTCAAAGCCTGCGGCGGAAATACCAGATCACGACGCCCGCCACCGCGATGAAGAGCGGGATAGCGATCACGCAGAGCAGGAAAATGAAGCTCCCTGCTTGGGCGGTGAGCTCGATCTTGCCTGGGCCTTCTTCTTTCGCACGGATCGAGATCAAGCTTTCATCCTCAAGGAGCCAGCTCACGGAGTTGAGGAAGAAATCCTGATTTCCGCCGAAGCGGGAGTAGTTATTGGTCTCGAAGGTCGAAGTTCCGAAAACAACCAAGCGAGTGTTGCGGGACGCCTTCGAATCCTTGCTGAGTTTGCCTTCCACCGAAACGGCCACAGTCAACGGACCTTCCTTGTCCTGGCCTTTGTCGAAAGACACTTGGCCCGAAGTCAGCTGTGCCTTGTTCATTTCACCCCAGGCTTTTGAAGTGGTTTGAGCCAGCCAGACTAGGTTCAGGGAGGATGGAGCGCCGGGGATGATCTCGATCGGGCGGGAGAAAGGAAAATACGAGTTGGCAGTGAAGTCCTTGGTGATCGGACTGTCCTTGGAATAAGTCGCCAGGAGCGGGACAGCTGCATCCACGCCCAGTGCACGGGAGACCGGATCGACGATCAGCGCCGGAGAGGCTGCGATGTGCCATTCCTTCAGCAGGGCTTGGAACTCGGGCGAGTAATCCGCGCCTTTCAAGTTCGTGTCCAAGCCAACGATCGCGCGGCCGCCCTTCTCGAAATAGTCGCGTAGGATTTTGAGTTCGGCGTCGAAAAACGACTTGGTCGGTCCGAGAATGGCGATGGCGTCACAGTTCTCGGGGACTTTCCCTTCCTGAACCAGGCTCAGGTCCTTCACTTCGTAGGATTGGTCGGCCAAGGCGCGTTTCGCGGTTTCGTAACCCTCGGCATCAGTTGCACCAAAGTTGCGTTCACCGTGGCCCGTGACCGCGCAGAGGGTCTGGGCTTTGTCTTTGAGGAGCTTGATGAGGGCGTTGGTGACCTTCTCCTCATTCACTTCCTCGACCTTGCTTTCCTTGGTCCCGACCGCGAGTTGAAGCGTGCCGTATTTCTTCACTCCCGCCGTTTTCGCGCGCGCCGGCTCCTTGTCGGGGTCGACGTACTCCACCTTGAACTTGGGGTTCAAATCGCTCAGGTTCTCGAGCAGAGGACGGACCTGTTCGCGCTGGCCGGTTTTGGCGAAGTAGTTGGCGTGGACTTCCTGTTTCAGGTTCTTGACCACTTTGGCCGTCTGATCAGAAAGGGTGTGAACTTGGTTGCGGGTAAAGTCCTTCTTGAACGGGTATCGGGCGGCCAAGTAGTTGGTCACCGCCAGGATTGAAAAAACCAGGATGGCGCCTACCGCGGAATTGAGGCCGAAAGCGGCAGAGCGGGAACGGAGTGACCGGCGGTTGGCACGGATCAGGGCTCCGAGTGCGATGACGAAACCGACGCCCATGACGATCGTGATCCAAAGCTGGTCCGCGAAGACAAATCTCGCGAAGAGCATCCCCATGCCCAGGAGAAGGACGACGACCCAAAGAACGATCGGCAGATTGCTGTTCTGTTTGTTCATGCGGTTCATGGGTGGATTACCTCCAGCGGTAGGAGTCGAGGACACGATGGGTCAGGAAGAGCCCGAAGAGGATAAACGTCACGTAATAGACGATATCCGTAGAGTTCAGGATGCCCTGACTGAAGTTGTTGTAGTGATTGATCAGGGACAAATGAGTCAGAACGTCGCTCCAGACCGGGCCGGCCGACTGAGTGGCCCAGCTGATCAACCAGAGGAACATCCCGGCTCCGAAAGTTAGGATGCCCGCGACGATCTGGTTCTCGGTCATCGAGGAGAACAGCACCCCGATCGCGAGCATGCAGCTCGAGAGCAGCACGGTTCCCAGAGCGCTGGTGAGAATCGGTCCCAGCTCAGGGTTGCCAGTCGCAAAGAGGACTGCCGGATAGATCAAAGTGAGTCCGATCATGACAGCGACGAATCCGAAAAGCGCCAGGAACTTGCCCAGGATGATCTCGGTCAAGGTCACCGGACTCGTCAAGAGGAGCTGGAGCGTCTGGAGTTTCCGTTCCTCGGCAAAAGAACTCATGGTGATGAGGGGCAGAATGAGCAGCAAGATGACGTTCATGTTGCCGTAGAGCGGGCGGATGATGCCATCGCTGATGCTCACGCCCTTGCCCATGTTGAACTGCTGGTACTGCAGGTTCTGCAGGTTGAAGTGGGAGAGATTGAAGAAGAACATCCAGCCCATGATGGCCATGAAGCCGGCGATCACGACGTAGGCGATCGGTGAAGTAAACTGTTTCCTGAAATCGCGCCCGGCGATCGTCCCGATGTTGCTCATAAGGTTGCTCCCTGGTCAGATTTCGTTTCAAGGCCGTTTTCAGAAGTGGTCAACTGAAGGAAAATCTCCTCGAGGCTCACTCGTTCGGCTGCGAATTCAAGCACCCCCATGCGGGCAGTCACTGCGGTTTCGATGATCCTGTCTCGGACTTCGGAGCTCCCGGGGCGAATTTCAACCGTAAGCTTCTCGCCGTCCGCCGTGACAGCGCCGACACCTTCGATCGCAGACAAGGCGCGCAAGCCTTCGGCAGAGGGGTTGCGGACCGTCATCGTGTAGACCAAGCCTTTTTCAAGACGCGTGGTCAGACGTTCGATCGTATCCTCGGCGACGATGCGACCTCGGTTGATGACGATGATGCGCTCACAGGTGGCAGTGACTTCGGGGAGGATGTGGGAGCTCAGGATCACGGTGTGGTCGCCGCCCAGGCTTTTGATCAAAGTGCGGATTTCGATGATCTGCGCTGGGTCCAGACCGACAGTCGGTTCATCGAGAATCAGGACTTTGGGGTTGTGCACGATGGCCTGAGCGAGACCCACTCGCTGCCGGTATCCTTTGGAGAGATTTCCAATTAGGCGATTTCGGACGTCGCCGAGACTGGTGCGGCCGAGCGCACTCGAAACTGCGGCGCCCAACTGACCGCGCGGCACCTGGTGCAGACGGGCCGCGTACTCGACATAGTCTTTGACCGACATTTCCAAATAGACCGGTGGGGTTTCAGGCAAGTAGCCCACGTTGCGCTTCACTTCGAGAGGATCCTCGAAGACGTCGAAGCCCGCGACGTTGGCCTGGCCATCCGTCGCCGGCATGAAGCCAGTGAGGATTTTCATCGTCGTGCTTTTGCCTGCGCCGTTCGGACCGAGGAAGCCGATGATCTCGCCTTTTTTGACATGGAAGCTCAGATCGTCGACGGCTGTTCGAGCGCCGTACATCTTGGTCAGATGAGAAACTTGGATCATGGAAAACCTCGTCTGAGTGAGAAGGAGGGATTTGAAGCACTATTTAAGGACGAGCATTGGCCGAATGCAACAGTAAAACAAAGGGTTAAGTCCATTACATCGATGAAACCCGGGAACGGGAAAAAGCTTTCGCAGCTCCTGTCAAGCGGGCTCTCGGGGCGTTTTTTAGAAGTGCAGGCGATAGACGGTGCGAGTCTTTTTGAACTGTTTCCCGGCCGTCCGTTCGTAGGACTTGGCATCCTTGGGGTCGATCACCCGAGTCGTCTCCGCGAGAGTCGAAGCCATCGATTTCAAATCCTCGGCCGAAAGCGTGGGCTTCTTCTTCTCGTACTGGATCACGTAGAGGAGGCCTTTGGCCATCATCGCGCGGCTCATGCCACTTTTGGCGGCGGTGGCGCAGGCATACGTGGCCATCGACTCTTCGGTGGGCAACGCCTTGCTCTTGGACTGAAGTGCAAAACTATTTTGAGCCTCGCCGACGGGCGGCGCGTAAACTTCTGCAGTGCAGCCCATTCCCTTGAACCGCTCCACCAAGTTTGTCGCGAAATCCTTGGGGGGAATGTTCACTGCCGATGCGAAAGCGAGCAGGGTGATCATTTCCGAGTTGTTCTCGCGAGTCTGATCAGCTTGGACCCATTCCGTCAGGGCCACTTGCTCCTGCCGGTCCGTATTCACGGCGGTCCACCCTGTCGGAGCGACGAAAAGCATCTCGGCGGCAGATTTTTTGCCAGCTTCCTTTTTCGCCTTGGGGGCTGCAAAAGCCGAGGGCGAGGCCGCGAGGGCGAGGGACGCCAGGATCGACAGGGAGCGCGTGCTGCGGAACAGGATTGGGTGGGGCATCGAGGTCACTTTCTAATAGTCGGACCGAAAGGTAAAGAGAGGAGAGATTTCCCGCTGCGATCGGACCTCTTTCGCGGCCATGATCCACGCTTTCGCTCGCTTCAGGCGGGTTATTTACCAAACTTCTCGAAACTTGAGATCAGTGGCTCCAACCGCTTGATCACGGTGTCCACTGTCTTTTCCAGAGTTTGGGTCAGCTGCAGCCCAGCCGCGTAATCATGTCCGCCACCGCCCAGATCCTGGGCCAGGCGATTCACTATGATCCGTCCCTTGGACTTGATCGAAACGCGGACGTCGCCATCATCCTCTTCGCGGAACAGGCACACGACTTCGGCGTCTTTGAGCAGGAGCAGCAGGTTCAGAAACGACTGCGTGTCGTCCGCAGAGGCCTGGTAGGTTTTGCGAAGCTCGCGATTCATCTCGAGCCAGGCGATCTTCCCGCCGGCTGCCACCTTCACGTTCGAGAGGACGTGGCCCAGGAGTTTGAGGTGGGAGACATCTTTCGAGGAGTAGATGGCCTGGTAGACTTCCTCTGGGTTCACCCCGAGTTCGATCATCTCGGCGGCGATATGATGGGATTCCGGGGTGGTTCGGGAGTAACGGAAACTGTTGGTGTCCGTCATGACCGATACGTACAGCCCGAGTGCCACGTCCTTGTTGATTTTACCGAGGTTGAGCTCCGAGAAAAGCTTGTGCAGCATTTCGCCGATCGAGGACGAGGTGACATCCGAGAGCGTGGTCGAATGGGGGGGGTAATTGATCCCCACGGAGCCTGCGATTTCGGGGTGGTGATCGAGGAACACGATCTTCTTCGAGCGAAGCGACATTTCCTGCCAGACCTTGCCGAGCCGTCGCGGATCGTTCGTATCGACGATCACCCAAAGATCGCAGGTGTCCCAGAGCTCGACTTCACCCGGTCCCAAAAGCATGTTGGCTTTTGGGTCAAGGAACCGGTAGCGCTTCGGAAGCTGGTCGGGATTGTAAACTCGGCAGGCCTTCCGCGCTCGCTTAAGATAATGGAAAAGCGCGGCCTCCGCCCCCAATCCGTCTCCGTCGGGCAGAAGGTGGGTCGATATGAGGATGCGTTTGGCCTGCTCGAGGGAGGCCTTGAACGCCTGGAATTCCTTGGTCTTCGATAGTTCCGGGGACTTCGTTTTGCCGCTCAAGCTGTGCTCCTCACTTGCCGAACCAAAGGATAGAGGGATCGATCGGATGAAGCAGAACCAAGTGGACCCCCTGTACGTGATCTTCGAGCAGCACTTGCTGAATTTCCAAGATCCCGACACTGATCGCCGGACCCTGGTTCTCAAGATCGTCGCCGAATATATCAATTACCTGCGTAAACAAAACATTAGCGTACCCAGGGCGTTGGAGCAACCTATCGTCGAGGAGCTCTACACTCAGGTGAACACCATGCTGGTCAAAAAGATCTACGGATGTCTCACTACGCAGGATTTTCAGAGCTCGGCGAGTTTGACCGTCAAGAAACGGGCGCGCTCGCGTTATACCCGTCTGTCCGCCCGGGCTGGTCGTCCCCCTAAGGAAGCGAAAGAAAAGAGCTGAGCTCTTGCCGCGCCCTCAGTGCAGTCGATAGCGCGTGACCAGGATCGGGCCGCCATCCGACGTCGATCGGGATTGTACGACGACTTCCGTCGAAGTAGCCCGGAATGCCCGTGACATCAATTGATCCGAACGGTAGCCCGAAGACCTAGGGTCGGTGGTCGATCTCGCGTAATTCATAGACCATTGATACAAATAGAATCCCGAGCGGTAGCCGAGATCCATGTTTCCGAAAGAGCCAACCCGCACGGCCGGAGGGTTTTGCCGCCCGGGATGATGGACTGAGCCGCAGCCTCCGAGCAAAAAGGGGGGAGTCGATGCCAAGATCAAGGCAAGTAAGTTTCGAAGGGTTTCCCAAGCACATTAGATACCTGGTTTGACCTGCCGAGTCAAATCGGGGCTCGGCGTCCAAAGATTCAAGCCTTTTTTCGAGACTGGGGCTTCCGGGTCGAAGTCCGCTTGGTCTTGATTTTAGCCTTAGTCTTGGTGTTGCGCCGTTTGGCTTTTCGGGCTTCCTGGATCATGTGCTTCATGATCATCGACGCAATATTGAGGCCGGTCGCGCGCTCAATGCCCTCGAACCCGGGGGAGCTGTTGACCTCGAGCACGAGGGGACCTTGATGGCTGTCCATCAAATCGACACCGGCCACGTGCAAGCCCATGACTGCGGCCGCGCGGATTGCGGTCCGTTCGAAGGATTTGGGGAGCCTCACCAGCTTACCCTCGCCCCCGCGATGGATGTTGGAGCGGAACTCGCCCTCGGGAGCGGTCCTCATCATTGCGGCTACG
Organism: Bacteriovoracaceae bacterium; assembly: GCA_043759365.1. GTDB lineage: Bacteria > Bdellovibrionota > UBA1018 > UBA1018 > UBA1018 > JAYVNB01. The sequence goes on from JAYVNB010000051.1 coordinate 17,319, forward strand.
ACACGGTCTCCTACGACAAATGCCCGGTAGTCGCGACCTGCGCCTTCGGCGATGAACTGCTGGATGATCACGTCCTCGTCGAGCCCGCGAAGTGTATCCATCACCGAGCCGAGCGAGACCGGGGTATGGACGAGCATCACGCCTACGCCTTGGGTTCCACGCAGGACCTTGAGGACAACTGGAAAGCCTTTGACCGCTTCCACCGCAAAGCGGAGCGCACGAGGGGATCGGGTCATCACGGTGGAGGGGACGTTGATTCCAGCATAGGTCAAGGCTTGAAGGCTGCGAAGCTTGTCGCGGCTCTCTGCGATCGACTGAGAGCTATTGACCACGAAAATGCCGAGAGCTTCGAACTGTTTCACTACGGCAAGCCCGTAATCCGTGATCGAAGCGCCGATCCGGGGGAGGATGGCATCATAGATGGGAATCGGGGAAGGTCCGAGAAGGATGCGACTCTCTTTTCCGTCGACCACCAGTTGGCAGTCGAGCGGGTTGAGAACGTCGCATTGCACACCCAGCTTCCGGGCCTCTTGAAGGAGGCGACGAACGCTGTGCAAGTTCTTGTTTCTCGAGAGGATCGCGAAGCGCATCGGGATTGCCATGGTCAGCTCGATTACTGTAGCATCGAGCTGACCATGGTCAAAGGATTCCTCGGCCGGATGGCCTGCCCGCTTGCGGGGCTTGTTGCTGGGTTGATCTTTTCCGACTGCGCAAGCTCTCCCTCCCAAGTCGCCGTGAAGTCGCCAATCGCAGATCCGACGGATGCCCGCCGCCTCTGGTCAAGTCGCTTAGCGGGTCTGATCACCGATCTCTCCGTGACGCGCAATGGACAAGGCGTCTTGGTGGCGACTGTTCCAGATGCCGAGCGCGAAAGTGGGCAGACGGGGTTTCACTCCACTCTTTTAAATCGTGAAGGCAAGGTCCTCTGGGACCATCTCCAAAACGCTCGAGTCAAGTCGCAGTCAATCGCCGCGGACGCCAGCCTGGCGGTCTTCAGTACTTTCAATGAAAAGGTATCTGCGCTGGATGGAAGCGGCAAGCCAGCTTGGGAAACTGACGCGGGATGCAGGCCGATCGTTTTAACATCCCGGAGAGTCATCCTCTGCTATCACGATGATGACGCGACGCCCGGTCTGGCGTTCGAAGTCTTGGACTGGACCGGCAAACGCGGGGTTTCACGAACTGTTTCTGGAGACGTTCTCGCTCTGAAGGTTTCCCAGGATGAGCGGTCGATCGCGGTCGGGGCCACTCGCGGGCAGGTTTTCGGTTTCGACTCGGATTTTCAACCTGTCCTGAAGAAAAAACTTCCCGGAGAGGTGGTCGATTTGTCGGTTTCCTCGGGGACGAGTCCACGGATCGTCGTGCTTTCCAGTCGACCCGCGCAAGGACAACGTTTGACCGTGCTTGATTGGACGGGTGCGGTGATCGCCGAGGCACGCCCCGCCCAGCAGCTGGAGCAAGTAGAGATGGCGCCGAATGGCGAATCGTTCTTCGCCTACGGCAACGGACCTCGAGGGCAGGCCCTGATGTTCTACGAGTCGCCAGTGATCTCCACGCCCTCGGGCCAGGAGCCTGTCCCGCTCCAACCCAAATGGACCCAGCGGAACCCGCGCCATGCCGACTTTTCCTCGCCGCTGTTGACCGGAGAAAGGCGGGTGATCGTAGGAATTGAAAGCCTGTCCGGCGGCTTCCGCGAAACGCGGATCCAATCATTCGACTTCGAAGGAAAACCGCTGTGGACCGTGCCCATCGGCACCGAAGAGGGAGCTTATCTCTTCTCCCATTCGTTGGACGACGGAGGTTCCTTCCTGGTCGTGGGCTCGGATGATTCCGCACTGACGGCTTTTATTTCCAAAGGGGGCCCGCCCGCCCCTGTGCCTACGGGTCGAAGTCTTGAGTGACTGCCCTCGTTCAGTGGCTGACTTGCAGTCGGATCCAGCAGGCGCCCAGCGGCTGAATTGATTTCAGTTCTCGCCATCGGCGCAGTCCGTCGGCGACTCGACTTTCATCCGCTTCAGTGCGGATCGCGTGGGCGAAAAGCAGCCGCCACCAATCGCGGGGAAAGTTCCCTGAGTACCCGTTCCAGGTCGGTATCCCGGTCTGCATCTGAGCCCACATCGCGTCCACTTGATACTTCCAGGGGATCCGGTGGGGCCAAGGGGTGCCCGTCTCCTGGATCGGGTAGTGATCCGCGGGTTCGGAAGCTGAAGTGGGAAGTACCGGTGAATAGAAGAAGGTCGGGCAGCGTAGCCGCTTCACTTCGGCGCTGAGTTGTTCAACGTCTTCGCGGATCGAAAGCTTGTCGTACGAGCTCTGGGCGCGGCCCTGTTCGAGGATCACGCAAAGTCCGAGCGCCCAGGGAGCCCATGCTCTCCAGCCCCTGCGGGAGGGAGCCAGAAGTCGATCGAATGCCAGTGCAAGGCCGATCGCGATCGGAACCAGGAACAGAAGGGCGATCCTCGCCATTGCGCGGATGCCGGAAGCTCCCGGCATCACGGGATACAGGACTCCCCAGATCGTGACCCGCGGATAGAGCATCGTCACGCTCAGGGCGACTGCGGCGGAAGCAAGGATCAACGCACGGATGGCGGGATGGTTTCGCC
>JAYVNB010000052.1:0-6890 GCA_043759365.1 Bacteriovoracaceae bacterium
AATGAGCTCATCTTCCCGGTGAGGCCGTTTCCCAATGCCCGGCTTTCGCAGATCGAATCCAACCGAACTGAGAAAAAAATCTCTGCTACGGACGATCAGATCCGCCGGATTTACCAGGTCCCGCTGTGGAAGAACTCGTTTGAGAAGTTCCCCTGCCTTGTCCCGATGACGAGCTTTTATGAGCCTGCTTATTGGGGCTCCCACCGGGGCGAGATCGTGGAGTTCAGCGATCCGAAGGAGACGATTCTCTTCGTGCCGGCGATCCTGATCAAGCCCCAGACCCCGGCCACGGGCCTCTTCAACGGATTTTCGCTTTTGACCCACACTGCGTCCGAGCAGATGCTCCAGTTCCACCAGCGATTGCTGGTTTGCCTGAAACCCAAATTCGCGCTCCAGTACCTGCAAGGCGAATTCACACCGGAGGAGCGCTACGAGTTCCTCCTCGAGCATCGATACGTCCCTCGCTTCATGACATCGACTGATCGGAAGATGGCGAAGGGTTGGGACAAGCGGGTCGCAGACCATGAGGGTTCTTTGGTGGATGAGAAAAAGTACCTAGACATCTTGAAACGGGAAGTCGCGCAAGGATAACTAATGCATCGCATTATTTACGCCCAGTTTGGCTACTCCTTGAAAAACGCTAGGTCTTTGGCCCTGGCTCCGACGAGCGGGGACGCGTTAATGCGCGCATCACTCGACTTACGCAAAACTTACGCTTAACCTAGAAATCACTCCTCAAGTCGTTCGGCAAGGGGAGTGAGCGGAGAATTCCTCTCCAAAATGCATCATCTAGGAAGCACACCAGTGAGCCGCTTAGCATTACAGGTTCCTGTTACCCTCGAGTCGCTTAAAGCCTTCGTGGCCGAGCAGACTCATTCGTCAGGCTACGAAAGGTATCCCTTTGAGTCCTACAGGCCCGGCATTCCGCAAGGGGCATTGGTGGAGGTTTCAGGTCCCGCTAAAACGGCCGCTGTCCTGAGGTTCCTGAAGCAGCATCCCGCACTTCGTGTCCTTTGGCTTGAACCGAGGTTCACACTTTTTCCGCCCCACGTGAGACAGCTCGGCGTGGAGAACCGCATCGCATTCGTTGAGACGGAGTCCGAAGTTTATTCCTCGCTTAGGCTCGCGCTCCGCTCCGGGATCTTTCACTCGGTCGTGACGACGGCGACGTTCGAAGAGGAGCTTTACAAGAATCTCAGGTTCTTGAGCGAGAAGTCCAAGGTCGCGACTTTCCTTCTGTGCAAGACCCATCAATCGAGCTGGTCGGTCGCCCTCCATCTCGAAGCCTCCTGGGGTGCGTCTCCAGATTGTCCGGTCGTGATCGACGGTCTTCGCGACAAGTGCTCGAACAGCGCCTTAGTATCCGGGAGGACGCTTGAAGCCTAAACCTCCCCGCATCGCATTCATCCACTTCGCCGCTCGGCCGGAGCCCGGTACTCTCTCGGCGTTCGCCGAGAGCTGTCTCAGGTTCAGTCCCCAAATCGGGATACTGCCCGGCCGTGGCATTTGGATCGAGATCGGCAAATGCCACCGGCTTTACACCGAAGAAGGCTTTCTGAAGCGAGTTGAAGCTTTGGCCAAGCGGTTTCAGCTCGAACCCCGGGTCGCCTTCCATTCCAAGCTCACGCTCGCCTACGCACTTGCCAAGCATGGCGTGAGCGACGTGAACGACTTGCCACTCGAAGTCCTACCCGAATTGGTCGATCCGTTCTCGCCCGACGCGCTCACCAAGAAGTCCCTCGCCTCGCTGATGCAAGCTCTTCATAAAGTCGGCGTAAAATCGATCCCAGCATTCCTGAAAATCCCCGCGCGGGAGCTCTCATCGCGATTTGGTGCAGTCTCTATGATGGCGCGCGCACGGCTCGAGGGTGAGCTCGATCTCACCTGGCCTGACTGGGAGCAGGAGGAGATCGTGATTGAAGCGCGCGCGCTCGGTTACGAGGAGCAATCCAGGGACCTTGATCCCTTGATGTTCCTGATGAAGCCGCTTCTGGATCGCCTGTTCTCAAGGCTATGGGCGCGCGGCCGGCGACTTTCGTCGATGGAGCTCAAGCTTGACCTGGAGAACTTCAGGCATTTGAAGGGAGCTGCCAAGCCCGATTTCAAATTCGATTTTCTACTGCCGCAAACGAGCTCCCGGGGTGCCATGCCGATCATCCGCGAGCGACTCTCGCGCGAGCTTCAAAAAAAGGGTCTGGGCTCATCCTGCACGGGGCTCTCGCTCACCGTGCTCAAGCACGTGCCAGGCTACGCAGGGCAGCGAAACCTCCTCGAGAGCAAGGATGAGCACTGGGAGGAGTGGGGCGCGATCCTTTCTCAGATCGCGGAGAGTTTGGGCACGAGAGGCAAGGTGTTTCGCGATTCAATCCAGCCCGAACGCTTGCCCGAGAAGGCCTGGCTGCCCGAATCGTTCGCGCAGATCGAAAAAAACCAGGCACTGGATTTCATGCGCGTGTTTCCCAAGCGGCCTTCGCGGATGTTGAAGCGCCCCGAGCGGGTCGAGGTCGGCCAGGAGCTGATTTTCATCCGCAAGAAGCCCCACCGGCTCAAGGCGTGGTCACGTCCGGAGATTCTGACCGAATGGTTGGGCGAGCCACTTTACCGCAGGTACTACCGGGTGGAGCTCGAGAAGGGCCCTGGCGTTTGGATTTTTTGCGACGAAAAAGAGGTCTTCTTTCTTCACGGGTACTTCGAGTAAGGCGGCGAAACGATGTACGCCGAGTTGAAATGTCGCACAAATTTCTCATTTCTTCGGGGAGCGTCCGACTCCCGCGAGTATGTCGCCCGGGCGTCCGAGCTCCGCATCCCCGCGATCGCGATCACGGATCTGCACGGTGTGTACGCTCTCCCGCGCGCCTATGAAGCCTGCAAGATGCTTCCGGAGGTTAAGCTCATCGCTGGGGCCGAGTTCAAAATCTCAGGGCACCCCAACATCACTCTCCTCGCCCGCGATAGACCGGCTTACGGCGCACTTTGTCGCCTCATCACGACCGCTCACGCCGACAAGCCCAAAGGCGAGGCGATCCTCACGCTCACCGAGTTCTTCGACGCCCTGGGATTACCGGGGGCCACCGGTCTCCTCGCCTTGCCCGAAGACGGTGAAGGACTCACGCTCGGACCCATGAAGGATCTCTTCGGTGGGGACCGGCTTTCGATCCCGCTTTGTCTCTACGATGATGGCCTTGATGAGCGGAGGATCGAGCAGGCGCTGTACCGATCCAAGCGATTCCAAATCCCGATAGTCGCGCACAATGACGTGCACTTCCACCACCCGAATCGAAAGCGCGTGCAGGATTGCTTCACCTGCATCCGGGAGGGAGTGACGTTGCCTACCGCGGGCGTGCATCTTCATGGCAACGCCGAACGGTACTTGAAAAGTCCACTTCAGATGCGGGCTCAGTTCAATGAGTTCCCCGACGCGATCCGAAGGACCACTGAGATCTCAGAAAGCTGCACGTTCAAACTTTCCGAGCTCACCTACACTTACCCTAAGGAGCTCACCCCTCCAGGGCTGACTCCCCAATCCTACCTGGAGGAGCTGGTTCTCCAGGGTGCGCATCGCATCTACCGGGGCAGCGTACCCAACGACGTTGCCGAGCAGATCGAGCATGAGCTGAAGCTCATCCACAAGCTCGGCTATGCCAGCTACTTTCTGACAATCGCCGATATCGTTTCTTTCGCGAGGTCCAAGGACATCCTCTGCCAAGGGAGGGGTTCAGCCGCAAACTCAGTCTCTTGCTATTGCCTCGGGATCACTTCGATCGATCCGGTGCGGATGGGGCTTCTTTTCGAGCGTTTCATCAGCGAGGAACGGAGTGAGCCGCCGGACATCGACGTCGACTTCGAGCACGAGCGGCGTGAGGAGGTCCTTCAGTATGTTTATCAGCGCTACGGGCGGAACCACGCGGGCATGGTGGCTGCCATCCGCACCTATCAGAAGAAAAGCGCATTCCTGGAAATAGCCAAGGCGATCGGCATCCCCCTGGGTACGATGTCGGCGGACGCGCTCGCCCTCAATTTCGAGAAGATCGCCGGCCCAGGTCATGAAAGGAAGCGCGCGCTGATCGACGAGCTCGTATCGGAGATCGAAGACATGCCGAGGCACCTCTCGATCCATTCAGGTGGTTTCACGCTTTCGGCCGATCCGATCATCGAGACCGTTCCCATCGAGCCCGCCCGGATGGAGGGACGAACGATCATCCAATGGGACAAAAATGATCTGGATACGGTGGGACTCCTGAAGGTCGACCTACTGTCGATCGGACTACTGTCAGTGATACAAAAAACCTGCGCGATGATCGGCCTAGCCTACGTCGACATCCCGGCTGAAGATGCAGAGACTTATGCGATGATCCAGCGCGCGGAGACCGAAGGTACGTTTCAGATCGAGTCGCGCGCGCAAAAGAGCATGCTTCCCCGGAGCAGACCACAGAACTTCTATGATCTCGTCGTTCAAGTCGCCCTCGTGCGCCCGGGTCCGAGCGTGGGCCAGATGGTCAATCCTTACTTGGATCGGAGGTCCAAGGCTCGAAATGGAATTCCCTACAAGATGGATGATCCGGAGCTCGAGTCGATTTTGGGTCGAACGTTCGGCGTGCCGATATTCCAGGAACAGGTGATGAGGCTCGCGATCACCAAAGCGGGGTTCAGTCCGGGCGAGGCCGACCAACTGAGGCGTGCAATCGCAGCCTGGCGGGATTCGAAGTCAGTCGAGGCGCTCGTAGGACGCCTCAAAGACGGTTTGGTCAAGCATGGGATGCTCTCCTCGAAAGCCGACGAGTTCGTGTCCCACTTCCGGGGCTTCGCGGCTTATAACTTCCCTGAATCCCATGCTGCTTCCTACGCGCTCGTGGCTTACCGCTCGGCCTACCTCAAGCGCCACCATCCAGCGGAGTTCCTCTGCTCCCTCATCAATTCCCAGCCCATGGGTTTTTACCCGATCGATGTCCTGATCGGTGAAGCCAAGCGAAACGGCGTCAAGGTCCTGCCCGTTGATCCTAACCTTTCGGAGTGGGACGCGGTGTTGGAGGCGTTCGGAACGGTTCGGATGGGCTTCAAGAACGTGCGTAGGATCCGAGAAGAAGACGTGAACTGGATGACCAAAGAGAACGAACGCCAGCTCACCGAGAGCGATTTCAAAGGCCAGGTCACCGAGCTTGAACTCAAGAGCGTGACTGCCGTCCTGACTGCCGAGCGAAAAAAACGGCCTTTCACGAACCTTTTTGACTTCACCCACCGCACGCGATTCAAACGTGAAGTGATTGAGGCACTTGCGATGGCAGACGTCTTCGAAGCCTTCGGGCTCGACCAACGCCATACCTATTGGCGCTCGATCCAATACCAAGCCCTGCTTGAAGGCCAGGACGCTCAGCAACTTTCGCTCTTTCAGACCCAGCCCGGCGCGATGAGCGAGGTGTCATCAGGCGACGGAAGCGGAAACGGGGCTGGCGAGACTGCGATGTTCGCGCCGATGACGAAGTACGAGGCGATCTTCTCGGACTTCCAATTGCTGGGGTACTCCCTCAAGGGTCATCCGATGGCGGCCCTCCGCGAGGAGGAGCAGGCGTTGCCGCAAATCACCTCGCGCGAGATCAAGGCTTTACCGCACCGAGCCCGCGTCCGCTACGCTGGGCTGATGTCCGTGATGCAATCGCCTCCCACTGCCAAAGGGGTTTGCTTTGTAACCTACGAGGACGAATCAGGGCTACTCGATACGATCTTAAAGAAAGAGGAGCACGAGCGCTTCAAGCCCATACTACGGACCAGCCGATTCCTTCTCATCGAAGGAGTTGTGCAAAAACAGGACGGCCGGTTTTCAGTGTTGGTCGATTACGTCGAGCCAATCCACCGAAAAGCTGAGTCGACAGTTTCGCAGCCCGTTAGACATGGCCAGCACCCAAGGGAGATTGGAGGAAGTCGTGGTCTCTGAAATCAAACCCCAAAGGAGTTCAAAACATCTTAAGTATGCGCTTAACTAGTCGCTGTCGCGAAATTCCGAAAGCGGCGTCTGGAGCGGTGTCCAGAGATTTGAGGTCAGGGCTTTGGGAGCGGTGGGAAGTCGTTAAGCCCGAATCATTTCCCCGGTCAGATGCCGGATCATTTGATGGAGATTGAACCCCAAGGCCGAGCGGTACCCTGACGAATGGGTTGATTCGTCGCGTTTCATTCTGCTTTTGCGCAGTCCATAGGGTTTTACGTGTCCGATCAAAGGCTCGATCCCGGATCGGCGGGCTCTGAGCACACGCGCGGTCGCTGGATCCCGTCGGCACGGATCGAGAGCGATTCTGCAGCCTGGATGTTCTTCTTGGAGTAGTACCCCTTGTCCGTGCCCACTTCGGAAAGGGTGCCCGCTCCAAAGTAGGATTGGAATTCGGCGAGTATGTCCGAAAACGACTCCTTGTCGTTCATCCGAACCGAGGTCGATCTAAAGCAGATCATAAAATTCCCACCCATGCGTCCGAGATGAAAAACACGTCCGAATTCGTTTTCCTTACCCACTTTTAATTTCCGAATGCAGGCAACTTGGCTTGCATGAAGTGAAAGTATTTTCGTCGGCTGCATCGAGTGCGTTCGGATGAAGTGCGCGACGTCGAGTAGGTAGCGCAACCCTTGGGCTTGGATCATCTCGTGAACGACCGGCCTGAGCTCTTGCTTCACGAGAGAATGGTAGTCCTTGAACCGCTTTCTTCGGACCTCGATCGAGATGGTCTTGGGAAGGAAGAAGTACGCCCTCGCCCGCTTCCGGATGCCTTCGATATCGGGCGTGAGCCGTTTGGGCAAGCGAGATCCGCAAAGCCCAGTTGCTTGGCTAGTCCAACCACGAAGAATCCGAGTCGCTTGTGGGTTTCGGGTGAGAGACGATTCCGGAACTCTTCGATCCTCGTATGATC
>JAYVNB010000053.1:0-6880 GCA_043759365.1 Bacteriovoracaceae bacterium
ATCTCAAAGCGATTCGGGGATTTTTTTCGGATCTTGAACATGACGTCTCTCCAGGATCTCAGATTTAGACGCTTTGCGCTACTCCACCCCGTGTCCTGAACGACTCGGGCTTGAAACGACAGCCTAAAACTGGATTGAGAAAGAATCAGGTCTCTTCGCCGACGATCGATTCGTTCCGCTCGATCTTGGCATGCGCACTCAGGTCTTTAATCCAAGACTCGTAGAGATCGCGCTCTTTGCGGCCAATGAGCTGCTGACGAATGGCATTTTGATCCGAATCGAGCTTGGAGAGGTCGGGTTTCTGGGCTTCACTCACCTCAGCGACGAGCCACCAATTAGCCGAGTTGTAGACCTTGGCCTTGCCTTCAATCGGGCTGGGAGCGGCAAATGCGTCCTTCATGAGGTCGCGGGCCTCTCCGATACCGGGAAGTGCAGGAGCGGTCTGAGCGACCAGTCCGGTGTTCTTCACTTCGACGCCATAAGGCTTCAACATCGCGTTGACCTTGCCATCGGAGGCCTTGTCGGATTTCAGGACCGACTCCACCTGCTTGGCCAAGCCTTCGTTGATTTTGCGGATCTCGTCGGTCTTCTCGGAAGCCAGGATTTCGCGGGTGAGCTCTTCTTTGACTTGCTCAAAGGTCTTGCCTTTGAAATCAGTGTTCTTGCGGGACTCAAACTGATTCTTGGCGATGTTCAGCTTGGCTGGGTCGTTGAGGAACTTTTGAGTCTCGGCTGCCGGGATCTGCACCGTCTTGGCGGCGGATTCATGAGTCAGGAGCACATACTTGATGTTGCGTTTGTCACGCGAAACCATGAATTCGCGCTTGATTTCGTCATCGGAGACTTTGACCCGCTCCCGGAAGTAACGTGACCAGTTCTGCAACGAAAGGTCCTCGCGCATCATCTTCTCGAACCCGGATGGGGTGTAATTGTTCGCGGCAAGAAGGTTCTTGTAGGAGACCGGATCGAACTGGCTATTCTTCTGGAATGCCGGGATCTCCGTGATCTTGGCGCGTACTTCTTCGTCGCTCGCCATCATTCCCTGCTTGTTGGCGGCCTGACTCATGAGCTTCCGGTTGACGAGCTCGCCGAAAACGCCGGACTTGATGTGGAACGCTTTGAGCTGAGCTTCGCTCAGGTTGCCGCCACCCAGTCCCTTGAAGAACTCCATGCGGCGATTCAGCTCACGATTGAACTCAGTGATAGAGATCGGCTCTCCGTTCACCATTCCGGCGACGGAGCCTTCGCCCATTCCCGCCGTCCGTTTCGGGTTGAAGACGCCCGATACGACGAACACGAATCCGATGAGTCCCACGATGAGACCGATCATGAGTGGGCCGAATTTTTCCCGAATCCAAGATAGCATTTGGTTTCCTTTCTCGTTACGATTCCACGAGAGATGGCGCTTTCATGATTAAATATCTGAAGGAATACAGATTTTACATCATTCTTTTCCTGTTCCTACTGATTCCGGTGACTGCGATCGATACGTCGACTCGGGCTCCTCGGAATTACAGGTTCTACGACCGGGTGATCCTGGGCGTGACTGCACCCATCCAGGCCTCGATCAGCTGGTCGCTGGAACAGATCGTATCCGCTTGCGAGAACTACATCTATCTCCTTCACACCCGAACCGAGAATCTCGACCTCCTCGAAGAGAACCGAAAGCTCCTGAACGCGATTGCAGGCCTACAGGAGACTCAACAGGAGAATATCCGGCTCCGGAAGCTTCTTCAATTCGAGGAGAAGTTCAAACTGGAAAGCGTAGCAGCGCGAGTGATCGCCAAAGACGTCTCCACGGAGTTCAGGGCGGTCCGGATCAACCGGGGCGAAAGTTCGGGCATCGAACGCAACATGGCCGTGATCACCAATGAAGGGATCGTGGGCCGAGTCCTCCGCACCACCCGGAACACCGCCGACGTCGTGACGATGCTCGATCTCCTCTCCGCTGTGGATGCCATCGTGGAGCGCTCCCGCGCTCGAGGCATCGTCGAGGGTATGACCGACGAGGTTTGCCAGCTCAAATTCGCGCTCCGGACCGACGACATCCAACCCGGGGACCTCCTGATCTCCAGTGGCTTGGGCGGGATCTTTCCGAAGGGAATACCTGTGGGAACGGTCTCGCGGGTGAATCGGAAGGCATTCGGCATCACCCAGGATGTTGAAGTCCGGCCGAGTGTCGATTTCTCCAAACTCGAGGAAGTCCTGGTCGTCACGAAGTTCCAGGCCGAACCCGCTTCTGAACGCGGCGCTGCCGATCGGGTCGTCCCTCCCACTTCCTCGGAGGGGCAGCGGGCGGTGAATCGATGATCCGCCTCCTTCTTCGCGCGTCGAACGCCCCGATCCTCATCCTCTTGGCCGCTATCGGCATCGCCATCCAGACCTCTTTGTTCGGCTGGCCACCCCTGAGTTATTTCCAGCCCGACATCATCCTGATGATCGTGATCTGGTGCGCCCTGAAGCGTACTTTCGCCGAAGGCGGCATATTGACCCTGCTTCTGGGAAACATCGCCGAGATCCACAGTTCCTCCCCTCAGGGGGCGATGATGCTCATCTATATGCTGATCTATCTCGGAGTGCGCGCGGCTATCCAAGTGATCGTGCTGCCGAACCGCTCGGCTTTGGTGATGTTCACCCTAGTCGCTTCGATCCTCTGGAAAGGCCTAATGCTGGGACTCATGCTCGCTTTAGGAGCCACTCTGAGCTCCTGGAAGCATGTCTTGATCTTCGTGTTCCCGGGAGCAGCCATCGAAGCGGCGGTCGCGATCTGGGTGTATCCGGGCCTGGACCGCTTCGATTGGATCACCTTCAAGAGTTCCCGGGCGCAGCAAATCCTCGAAGATGAATTGCAGCTCGAGGGAGAGGGATTCTAGGCGATGGCGTTTCTTGGACAAGAAGAGCAGATCCGGGAATTTCAAGACCGGTTCAAATACCTCTACACGGCAGTTTTCATCGGACTGGGACTACTCCTCTCCCGCATGGTTTTTCTGCAAGTGCTCCGAGGTGATGAGATGCGCCAATTCTCAGAGGAGAATCGGATCAAGCGGGTCAAAATCGCAGCCCCCCGCGGCATGATTTTCGACCGGAACCGCAAACTGCTCATCGACAACCGACCTGCCTTTGACTTGGAGATCATTCCCCAGTACTTCCGGCAAGCTTCAAAGGAAGAAAGGCAGGAGACGATCGGCCAGCTCTCCCGGATCATCCGTCAGCCCGAAAGCGCGATCCTGGGCGAGCTCGAACGGATGCGAGGCCAGCCCTCCTTCATCGCCGTCAAGATCAAGACCGACCTCTCCCGGGACGAAGTGGCAGAAATCGAATCTTGGAAGATCTCCATGCCCGGCGTCCAAGTGGAACAGGAGATCAAGCGGACGAACATCTACGGCGACGTCGCTTCCCACCTCCTCGGGTACATCGGCGAAGTCAACAGCACCGAACTCCCGATCCTGAACAAAGCCAAGCCCGGCAATTACAAATTGGGTGATTCGATCGGGAAGTTCGGTCTCGAACAGAAGATGGAAGACGTCCTCCGTGGGCAGGACGGCGAGAAACTGGTTGAAGTCGACGCCTTGGGACGCATCAAGCTCGAGAAAGGTAAAAGCCGAGTCCTCGGCACTGGTCTCGAAAAAGCCGCGGTTCCCGGCAAGAACCTCATCCTCACCATCGATCAGGATCTCCAGCTGGCCGCAACCAAAGCGTTCGGCGACAAAGTGGGAGGGGTCGTAGCAATCGACCCCCGTTCTGGCGAAATCCTGGCCATGCTTTCCCGACCTTCTTTCGATCCGACCTCCTTCTCGCGCGGAATCCCGACGGCCATCTGGAACAAGCTCTTGAACGACGAGCACCTTCCCTTGCGCGACAAAACGATCATGGACCACTACTCCCCAGGGTCCGTGTTCAAGATCGTGACCGCGATCGCAGGACTCGAGGAAGGCGTGATCGACCCGACCACCACTTTCCATTGCTCTGGAAAAATGCAGGTCGGAAACCGCACCTACCACTGCCACTTGAAACGGGGCCACGGCGACATCAGCGTTGTGAACGCCATCACCGAGAGCTGCGACGTCTTCTTCTATCGCACCTCACAGAAGCTCAAGAGCGTCGATGACATCGCGAAGTGGGCCAACTTCCTCGGCCTGGGACGGAAAACCGGGATACCGCTCGCGCGCGAGAACGCAGGCCTGATTCCGACTGAAGCCTGGAAGATGAAACGCTACAATCAACCCTGGAACGGGGGCGAGACGCTGTCCGTGGCCATCGGCCAGAGCTTCGTGCTCACCACCTCGATCCAGCTCGCCAACCTTTACGCTTCAATCGCCAACGGCGGCACGCTTCACCGTCCGTTCTTGGTCAAGGAAGTCGAGAGCTACGAAGGACAAGTTCTCCAAGAGTTCAAGCCGGAGATCGGCGAGACGCACCGCTTGAAACCCACGACCTACGAAATCGTCAAACAGGGACTCTGGGGTGTGATCAACAGCCCTCACGGTACCGCCTATGCTCAGCGTTTGCCCGGGATGGATTTCGTCGGCAAGACCGGAACCGCCCAGGTGGTTCGGCAGTCGGCCGACAAGATTTACCAGAAATGCGAGACCATGAAATGGCGTGAACGTCACAACGCGATTTTCGCCGGGTTCGCTCCCGCCAACGATCCGGTGATCGCGGTCGGCATCGTCATCGAACACGGCTGCCACGGCGGCAGTTCGGCAGCCCCCGTGGCTCGTGCGATCATCAAAACTTATCTCGAGAAGTATTATCCGGAAATCTACGGAGAGAAAGTGATCGCCGCCCGGCTGAAAGCCGAAGGTCCGGGACTCAAAGGCATGCCGAACTTCTCCGCGACTCCCGTAGCTGCCGTCCGCGATCCCGAGGACATCACTCCGGATGACGGCGAAGGCGAGAATCCACTGCCTCCCAACGCGATCCAACCGCCGGCCCTTCCGGCCCCCCTGCCGCCGCCCGGCGTAGTCGAACCCAAGGAAGAGGACTAAACGAAGTGACTTATTCGACCATGGAAAGTTCGATGCCGCTCGAGGAAGGTGCTCTTCGCGTCGGGATGTATGACGAGGAGTTCAAGAAGTTCAATTGGAACCTCCTGATCCTCGAGATCATCCTGTTCGGGATTGGGATCTGGAACCTGATCTCAGCCACTGCGGTGGAGGACAAGTCCCTGGGCCTCTACAAAACCCAGCTGCTCTGGTTCGGGATCGGGATGTGCCTGACCGCCCTGATCCTGCTCGTGCATTACTCCTTTTTTTCGCGGGTCGCTTACATCGTCTACTTCCTGAACATCTTGTTGCTCGTGGCGGTTCTGGTATTCGGCCGAGAAAGCCTGGGTGCGAAGCGCTGGATCGGCTTCGGAGGGCTTCGGATGCAACCCTCCGAATTCATGAAACTCTCCACTGTCGTGATGCTCGCCAAGTACTTTGAGACGGATCGGACGGTCGGTGGCTATGGCCTCAAGGACATGATCCTGCCGACCATGCTGGTGTCCATCCCGGTCGGCCTCATCATGCTTCAACCCGACCTCGGGACTGCCATGATTATCCTGCTCACCTACGCGAGCATGATGCTTTTCATCAAGATCAAGCCTCAGACCCTCCTGATCCTCGGGCTGTGCGCCGCCACGGCGATCCCGATGGCCTACAAGTACGTTCTGAAACCCTATCAGAAACAGAGGATCGTCTCCTTTCTTGACCCGATGAGCGATCCAAAAGGCTCCGGCTACAACTCCATCCAATCCATGATTGCAGTGGGAAGTGGCAAGATCGTGGGCAAGGGCTACCGCAAAGGCACCCAAAGCCAACTGAACTTCCTTCCCGAGCACCACACTGACTTCATTTTTTCAGTGTTCAGCGAGGAACATGGGTTCATCGGATGCACGATCCTCCTCGCCATCTACCTGGCGTTCCTCGTTTCGGGACTTTCTGTCGCCTACCAATCCCACGACAAGTTCGCCCTCCTGCTCGCACTCGGCGTCATGACGATTTTTTTCTGGCACATGTTCTTCAACATGGGGATGGTCATGGGACTTCTCCCCATCGTGGGCGTTCCCCTACCGTTCCTGAGCTACGGCGGCTCATCGCTCCTCACTTCCTGCATCGGGGTAGCGATCCTGACGAATGTGGCGAACAAGAAATTCATGTTCTGAAAGGAAATGCCGTCCTTCCCTGGGAGCGGGCGCCGTGGAATAATTCCTTGATGAACAAAAATCTACGTTGGGTGGCGATGGGGGCAGCGGTGGCTGGAATGGGGATCTCGATGCCGAGCTGCCCGGGACAGCAGGCGATGCAGCAACAGGTGGACGACCTCCAAAAACACGAAGCCGCCATGAACCAGAAAATCCAAGCTCTGGATGGCCAGGTCCGAACCCTCAGCGGCGACATGTCTCAAGTGAAACAACTTCTGGATCAGGTTTCACGCGCAGTCCTGGCGCAAAAGGACTCGATGGCCCAGATGGAAGCGAATGTGCAGAAGCTGGTCGCAGCCCGCGGCTCCTCCCCCGCAAAGCACGGCGCAGGCAAGCCGGCGTCCAAGTCACCTGCGAAAAAACACCGCTAAAAAGACTTCAAGGCGCTTTGAAATCCCTGCGCTGAGGATCAGGTCCTTCGAAAGTGCACCAGGGTCGATCGCCAGGCCTGAAGGCCGGACATCCCAGGGACTTCCGGATATTGGGATTGCGCATCACCGCTTCGATCCGATACCGACCGGAAGGATGGAGTCCATCATCTCCTTGATCCACCGCTAAGCCCCCTGTACCGCAGAACAGCTGGAGGTTCACGACGAACATCCGCGTTCGTGCCGCCCGGCTCCCCGTCCGGGCCAACGAAGCTTCGAGAGCTTTGGCCCCCCAATAATCCCCAGCCAATTCGCGCGAATGAGT
>JAYVNB010000054.1:0-19827 GCA_043759365.1 Bacteriovoracaceae bacterium
CGCCGCAGCTCGCACCTCACTCCTGCGCGCGCCCGTTCGCTCGCGATCGACCTTTTCGAGGAACTCGGCGAGCACGCCGCCCGTCACGAAACCCTCTTCTGCATCGAGCCGAATCCGCTTCAATATGGGTGCGATTTCGCCACCAGAGCTCACGAGGCACGCTCCCTCGTGGAGGATGTCGCGAGCCCAGGCTTCAGATTGCACCTGGACCTCGCCTGCATGCGCCTGGCCGGCGACGCGATTCAAGAAGAGATTGAAGCCTCTCGCGATGTGCTTTGCCACTTCCACATCAGTTCCGGGGACCTACGCCCCGTTTCGCGTTCCGATTCTGCGGAACTCTCCCTAGCAGCCGATGCCCTGAAGCGCATCGGATACAAAGGATGGGTCTCAGTCGAGATGATCGCGCCGCCGTCCGAAGCACTGGCGCTAGTCTCGGAGGCGGCCCTCTTGGTGGTTAGCGCATTCCAGGACTGAACGCGGGCCTACCTCAATCACTCCTCGGCGTCTTCACCCTCAGCATCCACTCCCAGCTTCTTCAGTCGATAGCGGATGCTCCGAAACGTGATCCCCAGGAGTTCAGCCGCTTTCTTCTTCACTCCCCCACTGTGTTCCAAGGCCGAGAACAGGTAGGTCCGCTCAACCTCACCCAGGATCTCATCGAGATTGAGCACCCCATGCGCGAAGTCCGGAGCAGGCAAGCGGATTTCACCGGAGAGCGCAGAGCCCCCTGGCCTGATCACGCCACTCGCAGGAGTCGCGGGAGAGACCGCTTTGGCGGCGATCTCCGAAGCAGTCGGTCCGCCGGCTGCGAGCACTTGGGGAGGCAACGTGGCGGAGCTGATATCGGTGCCGTTCTCCAAGGTCACGGCGCGCTCAATCACGTTTTCAAGTTCCCTCACGTTGCCGGGCCAGGAGTACCTCTCGAGAATCTCCATCGTCTCGGGCTGGATCTGCGTGAGTCCCTTGTTGAATCGATCACTGAACTTTTTAAGGAAAGTCTCAGCCAAGACCCGAACGTCGCCTCGCCGCTCTCGGAGTGGCGGGGTCTTGATCAGGATGACGTTGAGCCGATAGTAGAGATCCTCCCGGAACGTCCCTTTGGCTACGCCGGCTTCGAGGTCGCGATTGGTCGCGGCGATGATCCTGAGGTCCACCCGGATGTCATCGTTGCCGCCGACTTTACGGAACGCCCGCTCCTGGATCGCGCGCAAGAGTTTGACCTGCATCGACAGCGGAAGCTCGCCGACCTCGTCCAGGAAAAGCGTGCCGGTATTGGCCGCTTCGAACAGTCCTTGCTTCTCGCCGACCGCGCCTGTGAAGCTGCCTTTTCGATGGCCGAACATCTCGCTTTCAATGAGGTTCTCCGGGATAGCGCCGCAATTGACTGGGATAAAAGGACGCCCTTTCAAGGGGCCCGAGTCATGGATCATGCGGGCGACGAGCTCCTTGCCGGTACCGCTCTCCCCGATGATCAAGACATTGGTCTTTGTGGCGGCGACTTTCGCAATCAGGCCAAGCATCTCTTGGACGGCCTTGCTTCCTCCGAGGATGAGCTTTCCACTCGAACTTCCGCCGCTCACTCCGACGCTCCGCCAGCCAGTTTGAAGATCGGGAGGTACATGGCGATCAGGAGTCCACCGACCGTGCCTCCCAGGAACACGAGGATGAAAGGCTCGATCAACTTGGTCATTCCCGAGATTGCGGCTTCGACTTCGGCTTCGTAGAAATCGGCCACTTTCTCGAGCATCTGGTCAAGCGAACCGGAGGACTCACCGACCGCGATCATCTGGACGGCCATTTTTGGGAACACGTCGAGTTTATTGACCACTTGCCCTAGTCGGTTTCCCTGCTCCACTTCGGCGCGAATTTTGGCAACCGCGCTTTCGATGACGGCGTTGTCGACCGTCGCGCGGCAAATGTCGATCGCATCCAGCAAGCTCACTCCAGAAGACAAGAGCGTCTGCAGGGTACGGGCAAAGCGGGCGACCCCACCCTTTTGCATGATCGGCCCGAAGACCGGAGCATTGAAAAACATGCGGTCCCGAAAAGCCCGCCCATCCGGGGATTTGAAGTACTTCAGGACGAGGTAAACCGACCCGACCGTGGTCCCCATGATCATCACGATGTTATTGACCATGAAATGGGAGATGTTGAGGACGAGCTGGGTGAACGCGGGAAGCTCCTGACCCGCGCCTTTGAGCATGTCCTCGAACTTCGGGATGACGAACACCATCATCAGACCGATGACGCCGACCCCGACCGTGACGACTGCGATCGGATAGATCATCGCACCCTTCAAAAGCTTCTTGAGGCGGTCGGCATCCTCCATGTAGCCCGTGAGACGCTGGAGCATCTCATCGAGGGAACCGGAGGATTCTCCGGCGCGAATCAGGGAGATGAACAGCTTCGGGAACGCCTGGGGGTAGCCCGCGAGAGCCTCCCAGAAATAAGAACCCTGGGAGATCTTCGTCTGGATGCCGTTCAGGATGATCTTCATGTTCAGGTTGGACGATTGATCGGCCAACGTCTCGATAGCTTGAATGAGGGGAATACCGGCACTCACCAGGACGTAAAGCTGCCGAGTAAACATCAGCATCACATCCGATGGGACGGAAGGACCCTTGTTCCCACCCAACATCGAGGTGACTGTCCCTTTGGTCTTGTCGCTGGCTCGCCCGATTTTGGTCGGACGAATTCCCTGTGAGCGAAGCAGGACCCGCAGCTCGCCTTCGGTGGGAGCATTGAGGGACCCGGTAACCCTCTTTCCCGTCTTGTCGATTCCTGTGTAGGTGTACTCAGACACTTCTGATGCTCCTCATCTTTTGTCTGGGATCGCCGCGAGGTATTTGGCCAACTCCTCGGGCATAGTGCTGTTCTCGATCGCGTCATGCTTGGAGATCACTCCTTGCTTCACCAGGGTGACCAAGGACTGATTCATCGTCTGCATTCCGCTGTCATCTTGGCCGGACTGCATAGACGAATACACCTGGTGGAGCTTGTCCTCGCGAATCAGGTTTCGGATGGCCATGTTGGGGATCAAGAGTTCATAGGCCATGCAACGGCCAGGGCCATAGCTCCTGGGAATTAGTCCTTGCGACATGACCGCCTGCAGGACGAACGAGAGGACTTGCCGGGTCTGTGGCTGTTGGTGGGGCGGAAACACGTTGATCACGCGATTGATGGACTGCACGGCGTTGTTGGTGTGCAAGGTCGCGAACACCAAGTGGCCAGTCTCGGCCAGCGTCAAGGCCATCTCGATCGTTTCTGCGTCCCGCAACTCGCCGACCAAGATGAAATCCGGGTCTTGGCGCAAAATCCGCTTCAAAGCGTCACCGAAACTCTTCGTGTCCTGACCCACCTCGCGCTGGTTGACCACGCAGTTCTTGTGGGGATGCACGAATTCGATCGGGTCCTCGACCGTGATGAGATGCCCGTACTCCTCCCGATTGAGGATGTCGAGCAAAGCGGCCAGAGACGTCGACTTACCGGATCCCGTGGGCCCGGTGACGAGAATGAGTCCGCTCGGACGGCGAATGACTTTCTTGAGGTAGTTGGGAAGTCCGAGCTTGTTGAAGTCGGGGATGTCGAGGGGGATCCTCCGGAACACTCCCGCGACTCCTCCTCGCTGGTAGAAAAGGTTGCCCCTGAAGCGTGCGACATCCTTGATGCCAAACGAAAAGTCGATCTCGAGCTGCTCCTCGAAGTCCCTCTTTTGCGCGTCCGTGAGAACGGAATAGCAAATTTCCTTGGTATCCTGGTGTTGCAAGGCATCGGCTTTGATCTTCACCATCTTGCCCTGAATGCGGAACTCAGGTGGTACGCCGACCGTGATGTGAAGATCAGAAGCGTCCTGATCCACCATCGCCTTAAGCAGTGCGGGAAGTCCGACTTTTGCCATTGTTCAGCCTTCCATCGTCGAGGTCAAAGCTTCTTCGAGGGTAGTCACCCCTTGAGCCGCTTTGTCCATTGCACTTTGGCGGAGGGTTTTCATCCCTTCCTTGATCGCGCGTTTCTTGATTTCCATGATGCTGTCGCCTCGAAGCACCATCTCTTTGAGACTGGGACTGAAATCCAGAATCTCGTAGATCGCCGCGCGACCTTTATAACCGCTGTTGTTGCAGGTCGGGCACCCCTTGCCTTGCACCAACTTCAGCTTGTCGATCGCCTCGGGTGAGAAGCCGAGCTCGACCAGTTTCTCGCGAGGCACCACCCTGTCCACTTTGCATTCCTTGCAGACCCTGCGGATGAGGCGCTGGGCGACGATCGTATTGAGCGAGGCCACCACCAAGAAAGGTTCGATGCCCATGTTCGTGAGACGGACGATCGTACTGGGAGCATCGTTGGTGTGGAGGGTTGAAAGGACCAAGTGACCCGTGAGAGCCGCCTGGATGGCGACTTCGGCGGTTTCGAAGTCGCGAATCTCCCCCACCAGGATGGCGTCCGGATCTTGACGAAGCAGGGCGCGCAGCACGCTCGGAAAAGTGAGGCCCACGTCCTTGTTGACCTGCACTTGATTGATTCCATCGAGGTTGTACTCGACCGGGTCCTCGGCAGTGGAGATGTTCTCGGTGATCTGATTGAGCTCGGTCAGAGCCGAATACAGCGTCGTGGTCTTCCCGGAGCCCGTTGGCCCGGTAACCAAGCACAGGCCGTTCGGAGAGTAGATGCCCTTTTTGAAAATCTTGAGTTGGACCTCGTCAAAACCGAGCTTGGAGAGGTCGAGCGAGAGGTTACCTTTGTTCAGCTGACGAAGCACGACCTTCTCGCCGAACATCGTGGGCATCGAGTTGACGCGGAAATCGACTTCCATTCCACCGGTCTTGAGCTTGATGCGTCCATCCTGCGGCACGCGTGACTCGGAAATATCGAGCCGGGCCATGATCTTGAATCGCGCGATCACGGCCCGCTTCATCTCCATCGGGATCTGAGCGGTTTCATAGAGCGATCCATCGATGCGCATGCGCACGCGAAAGCGCTTCTCGTAGGGCTCGACGTGGATATCGGAGGCCATCCTTTTGATCGACTCGCTGAGGATGCCGTTGACCAGGGAGATGACCGGCGCATCGACTTGCGCTCCGCCCTCTTCGATCTCGTGGACTTGAACCAGCTCGAGCGAACCGATCCCGGTTCCGGTATCGTCGCTTTTTCCAGCGGCGTTGTTGGCAGCCGCGGTACGGCGGGCATCCTTCTGGAAGTTGGCGATCGCGCCCCCGACCATCGAAGCCGATCCATAATATTTCTCCAGGGCTGCGTCGAAAGCGGAAAAGGAAGTGAGCACCACTTCAACAGTTCGCTTGATCTGGAACTTCAGATCCTCGATTGCGGTGACTTTGGTCGGATCGGCCACTGCGAGTACGAGGGTGTTGGCATTAGCCTGGATCGGGATCGCCTGGAATTTCGAGACGTGATCGCGAGTGAGGATGCCGGTGACTTCACCCGAGATCTCGAACTTAGCGATATTGACGCTGGGGAGGCCGAATTTCTGACTGAGATAGTAGAGAAGTTTCGTCTCGGAAACGTACTTCTTCTCGATCAGGAAGCGGACGTAACTCTTCCCTTCTTTCGACGCAATTCCGGCTTCCTGGAACTGCGATGCGGAGATGATGCGATCTCTCGCGAGTAATTCAGCCAGTTGCTGAGACATGCGATGGTTCCCCGTCCTTGGGTGGTACCGGGATTCCGGCCCTGTATCAGTGTGGGTCGGGTGACAATTCCTGTCAACGAGTCAAGGTCTTGTCGGTACAGCGAGGATCTCGCGAGCCGATTGGGCATCGAGCGCAATTTGCGCCTTGAGCGCTTCGAAACCCGCGAACTTGCGCTCCTCGCGGAGCCGCCTCAAAAACCGGGCCTCGAGGGTGCGACCGTAGAGATCGATCGTCTGATCGAGGAGGTGGACTTCGATCAAGGCGGGAAGTAGCCGTGCGGCCTCCTCCTCACTTTGGAACGTCGGGCGCACCCCGATATTCGTGACCGCGGGGTAATCGACCCCCTCGACTGAGGCACGCGTGGCGTAGACTCCGTTCGGAAGCGCGAGTTTGTCCTCGAGTTTCAGGTTGGCCGTCGGGAAACCGAGCGTTCTGCCGCGACCTTCCCCACGGACCACGACCCCGCGGTACGAAAATTCCCGACCTAACAGTCGATTTCCCGCCTCGATCTCGCCAGCGAGCAGATGAGCGCGGATCCTCGAGCTGGAGACGATCTCGTTGTCGATCTTGTGCGGAGGGACGATGGTCAACACCACTCCCGAGCGTTTGCAAAGCACTTCGAGTCGTTCGAGATGGCCTTCTCTCCCTTTGCAGAAAGCGAAATCGTAACCCACGACGATTTCCTCGGCACTCATCCGGTGGAGCAGCATCTCGTTGAAGAAGTGCTCAGGAGATATCGACGAGAACTCCCGGCTAAAGGGTTCTTCGATCAGGACATCCATTCCGGCTTGGCCGATGAGCTCGGCCTTCTCTTCATAAGTGTTCAGGAGCGGCAGCCGGCTTCCGGGGCGCAAAGCCACCTGAGGATGAGGCCGGAACGTGTAAGCCACCGAACAACCGCCTCGTGCGCGGGCCTTTTCCATCGTGAGGTCGAAGATCTGTCGATGCCCGAGATGGACTCCGTCGAAGTTTCCGATGGTCACGCATGCGTGGGGAAGCGGACGAGCCAGTGACTGGATTCCGTCGAGCCGTTCCACCCGTTCAAACTTTCTCGGGAATGGCCGCAACACGGGCAGCTGCGCTCGCAGGAAACTTGTACCCGCAAGCTTCGATTTCGGAATCAATCGCGTCGAACGGATAGTTTCTGCAATTGGCTGGACGCAAATCCCCGTAAATCCGGCAATAAGGGAGACTTTGCCCATCCCGACCCAGGAAGGGGCATTTGTAAATCAGCTCGCAGCAGAGTCCGCAGCGATGGCAGTCCCCTTGCCTCTCACTTACGATCGACTGCTGAATGTATTCAGGCTTGAAGTTTCCGAGGTAAAATCGACGAAATTTGCGAAGAAATTGGCCCAATAAGGAGGGTTTCGCCACATTTCGGCCGTACCACCCCCGAATACCCTTTTGAGCTGATTCTGGAACTACGTGTTGCGACATGGATAACCAAAATACTCGCCTTGTTTTTTACCAGCAATCTCAATATCATCCGACACAATGAGTCCGTTAAAGCCGTCTCGAGCCCGAATCATCACGATTGCGAACCAAAAGGGAGGCGTGGGAAAGACCACGACCACCATGAACCTCGGAGTCGCGTTGGCGCGCCAAGGTCGCCGAGTGTTGCTGATCGACAGCGATCCTCAAGCGAACCTCACGAGTTACCTCGGTGTTAAGCCCGGAAAAGCACCCTTCGAAGCCCTTCGGACACTGGATGAACTCTACCTCTCTAAACGGATCGCCGATGGACGCAATCGCCAACTGTTCGTAGCCAGTACGGCGTCCGGGGTCGACCTCGTTGCCAGCGAGGCCACGCTCTCCGGCGTGGAGTATTACCTGATCAACCGCACCGACCGGGAGCTGATCCTTGCGCAGTTCCTCGAAGGACTCCGCGAAGACTACGATTTCATCCTGATCGATACCCCTCCCAGCCTCAATCTGCTGACATTGAACGCACTTTGTGCAGCGGACCACGTCTTGGTTCCGGTTCAGCCCGAATTTTTCTCCTTGGAAGGGATCGTCAAGATCCGCAAGTCGATCGAGGATGTGAAGAAACGTTGGAACTCCCGGCTTTCGATCATCGGTGTTCTTGCTACCCAGATCACCGCCCGCCGCAAGTTGACCCAAGAAGTCATCGATGCGTTGAAATCCGAACTGGGGCCCGTTTTTTTCGATTCGATGATCCATGACAATGCGGCAGTGACCGAAAGTTCCGGACATGCCCAGTCCGTGATCGAATATGATCGCTCCTCGCGCGGTGCTCAGGATTATACGGCAGCGGCCCAAGAGCTTCTCGTGCGAGTCCGGAAGTCTCCTCTCTCCCCGACCTCACTCCGAAAGGAACCTAGCGCATGAGCTCTCGAAACAAAATGGGTCGCAATCCGTTCAGCCCGAGTTCCGCTCCCATGCAGCTCGACCTCCCCGTGATCGGCACCTCTCGCAGGATACCCCCGGCAGTCCAGCGGACGAAGAAAGTGCAAACTGCGGTAGAAGACCGTTCCCTGATCGAAACCGTGGTGACCCGAGGAATTCGCCTGAGCCATTTGGCTGGGCAAATGGCTCGGACGCTGTTTGGCCATTCGCGCCGATGAGCATCCCGCGCCCTCGTCGCACCGTGATCGAGCCTTTCAAGGTCAAAGTGGTCGAGAGGATCCCGATGCGGACGCGCGCGGAGCGCGAAGCAGTCTTGGTCGAGGCCGGTTACAATCTTTTCGGTGTGCCCGCCGATCATGTGACTTTCGACTTTCTGACGGACTCCGGAACCGCAGCCCTCAGCACCGCACAGTGGTCGGCGATGATGCAAGCTGACGAGAGCTATGCCGGTTCCCGGAGCTTCTTGCGACTGAAGGAAACGGTCGAACGCGTGACAGGATATGCGAATATGATTCCGGCCCATCAAGGTCGGGCTTGCGAACGCGTCCTTTTCGGTCATCTGGTGAAACCTGGCTCGAAAATTCCTGCTAACACGCACTTCGACACCACTCGCGCGAACATCCTGGCCTTCGGGGGAGAGGCCGTAGACCTCCCGATCCCCGAAGCCCGGGATTTCGCGAATCCCCACCCTTTCAAAGGCAACATCGACCTCGACCGCCTTGAAAAGTTTTGCGATGACCACTCGGCCGAAATCCCGTTCGCGATCCTCACGCTCACTAACAACTCGGGCGGAGGCCAACCGGTCTCCCTGGAAAACATCCGCAAGGCCAGCTCGATCCTGAAGCATCGCGGGATCCCGCTCCTCTACGACGCCTGCCGCTACGCCGAGAACTGCGCATTCATCCGGCTTCGCGAGCCTAGCCAATTGGGTCGACCGATCCGGGAGATCGCGCGCGAG
Organism: Bacteriovoracaceae bacterium; assembly: GCA_043759365.1. Taxonomy (GTDB): domain Bacteria; phylum Bdellovibrionota; class UBA1018; order UBA1018; family UBA1018; genus JAYVNB01. The sequence goes on from JAYVNB010000054.1 coordinate 8,971, forward strand.
ACCTTCGAGCTCGCCGACGGTGCCTACATGAGCGGAAAAAAGGATGCACTCGTCAACATGGGCGGATTCATCGCCTTGAAAGATGCCCGTTGGATGGAGGCGCTTCGCGCGATCCTGATTCGCGGAGACGGATTCCCGACTTACGGCGGAATGTCCGCGCGCGACCTCGAAGCGATGTCCGTGGGCCTTGAGGAGGCCCTGGACGGGGATTACCTCGATTACCGTTTGGCCACGGTTCGCTACATGGCCGAAGGACTGAATCGCCTGGGAGTCCAGACTATCCAACCTCCGGGAGGAAGCGCACTCTTCATCGACGCGCAGGCACTCCTGCCCCACTTGGGCACCGAAGAACTTCCAGCGCAGACATTGGTCATCGAGCTGTTTCGCGAAGAAGGGATCCGTTCAGCCGAGATCGGCTCGGGAATGCTCGGCCGAACGATCAATGGCACCTTCACGGGTCCGGGCCATGAACTGGTGAGGTGGGCCTTTCCACGCCGAACCTACACCCAAAGCCATTTCGACTACGTCCTCGAAGGAATGGCTGATTTCATGCTCCGCAAGCACAAGCTTCGGGGAATGCGACTCGAACGGGAAGTGGCGATCCCCCGGCAATTCACGGGAAGGTTTTTACCCCTATGAACCAGGCTTATTTTGACTGCAATGCCACGACGCCGACCCTCCCTTGCGCCGCCGATGCAGCCCTTGAGGTTATGCGCTCACTCTACGGCAATCCGAGCTCGAGTCACTTGGCCGGACTCCAGGCGCGCTACATCCTCGAAGGTGCCCGACGCACTGCCGCCCGCGCGATCGGCGCGAGTCCGGAGGAGATCATCTTCACCAGCGGAGCGACTGAAGCGATCCAAACCGCCATCTTCTCGGTGCTCCAGCAGTTGCGACTCCGACTTCGCAGCCGCTCACTGAATTTGAATTCCCCGATCCGGTTACTCCATGGAGCAACCGAGCACAAAGCGGTTCCCGAAGCGCTCCACCACTGGGTGGAGTCACTGGGGCTTCCCTTCGAAGTCGTTTCCATTCCAGTCGATTCCCTCGGACAACTCGATCTCAAGGCTCTTGAAAGTGAAGCAGCGGGTGCCGCGCTCGTCTGCACGATGTCCGTGAACAACGAAACCGGAGTGATCCAGGACCTCCGGGGAATCGAAGAATGCCTCAACCACTGCGCTCCCGAAGCGTTTTGGCTCGTCGATTCCGTTCAGGCATTGGGCAAGCTCGACCTGCAGCTCTCCCAGACCCGCATCCACTATGCCCCTTTCAGCGGTCACAAGCTCTATGCACCCAAGGGGGTGGGATTTCTCTACGTCCGAAAAGGTGCTCCGCTCCATCCACTGATGGTGGGAGGGGGTCAAGAGCACGGACTTCGATCCGGAACCGAGAATCTCCCCGGCGTAGCCGCATTGGGCAAAATCCTCGAAGCGCTGACGCCGTCAGGCGATGCCGGATGCAATCGTCTTTTTCTACCCCACTCAAAGCTCGTGGATTTCCGCGAGCGCATCGCCTCTGAGCTGAAGCGGTGTTTTCCGAGAGTTGAATTCAATACACCCTTTGAACACTCCGTTCCGACCACGATCAATTTTTCGGTGCAGGGACTAGGTAGCAAAGAGCTCATGGATCTTTTCGACTCGGGGGGTCTGCGGGTCAGTGCGGGTTCCGCTTGCAGCTCTGCTTCGCTCAAACCCAGCCATGTCCTCGAGGCCATGGGCCTGCCCGAATGGAGAGCAGTGTCGGCGCTTCGACTCTCCTTCGGACCCGCTACCACAGAAGTTGAGATCGAAGCAGGCTGCCGCGCCATCCGCGAAGCCGCATCGGCCCTGCAGGGATCCTGTCTCCTCGAAACTCTCGGGGACTTCGAACCTCCCGTCAGCCTGCGCGACGGAATCGTGCAACTCCGCGCGGGTGGCGCCAACTCATGGATCATTAATCACTGCGAGTCCCGCTCGGCGGTGGTCATCGATCCCTGTGAGAGCGTAGCCGAGAGAATCGAGAACTACTTGAGATGCCAGGACCTGAAGATCCTTGCTATCCTCGATTCCCACAGTCATGCCGACCACGACTCGGTCCGGCCAGTCCTGAGCAAACTCCTCGCGGATCGATTCCTGGATCCGAAATCAGAAGTCGACGACCTGGGTTGGCCTACTTCTTCCTTCGAAGTCGAACTCGAGGACGCCACCCTGGCCCCGGCCCTGATCCTGGGAAAATCCGTCGAAGGGACTCACGTGCTCGCACGAATCCCCACGCCTGGACACACCGGAGACAGCCATACCTTGCTCCAGGGCGTCGTCGCCGCTGGAAGCCGGAAACTCCACCGGGACGGCACCCGATTTGTGTTTTGCGGAGACATGGTGCTCAGCGGAGGCCTGGGACGCACGAACTTCGCTTCTTCCGATGCTGCAGCACTCTTCAAGTCGCTTCGCTACCTCGATCGAAACATCGGGCCAGCCGCGTTGCTCTGCCCAGCCCACGACTACAACAACAGTTTCGGAACCCTCCTGGGAGCCGAAGTCCAGAGCAACTCGATCTTGGCACAAGCCCTCAGCCCTCTCGGAAACGCAGCCCTTCCCGCGTTCATCCAAGCCAAGACTCGGATCGATCAGGACCTGGCGCGCCTGGAAGAAAGCTTTCAAGGGACTGTTTGCGGGGTGACTCCGAACTCCTCAGTCCCGATCCCCTCGCCGGGAGTTTGCCCCAACGCTGCGCCGATTTCCCTCTCGTGGAAAGCTCTCCGCGAACTCCTCGCCACTCGGGGCGCAATGGTGACCGTTCTAGATGTACGCGAGCCCCAGGAATTCTCGGTTTACAAGGACTGGGCCGAACTGGGTCTCGCAACACCCCCACGCAACGTGCCACTCTCTCGATTCGTCAACTTCATGTCCGAGATGGTGCACGGCTCCGGAAATGAACCTCGCGACGTCATCCTGTTCTGTCTGAGCGGAACTCGTAGCCTACAGGCGGCACGTTCCTTGAGGCGAATCGGCTTCGAACGGGTCTGGAATCTCGAAGGCGGCTTGGCGCTCGGACGAGGGCTGAGCCACTCTTCGACCGGTTCCCGCTAGAAATTCCCCATCCAAAACGACAAAAAGCCATCCGTCCCCTCGCGGAGGCGGATGGCTTCTCGGGACTGCGAATTACTTGTGGGTTTCTTCGGTGGTCTTTTTGTCCATCGTCGAACCTTCGGAGTCCATTTTCTCGTTGGTGGTCTGCTTGCTCATCTTTTCGCCATGCTTGCCGCGCTTCACTTTGACTTTGTGCTTGGACGTGGTCTTGCCAGCGTCGTTTTTAGCTTCCACTTCGGAGGTGGTGGTGGTGGTGCCGGTGAGTGGATTGTGGCTGGTGTCGGTCGTTGCTTCCACTGTGCCGTTGCCGGTGTGGGTGACGGTTTTCGAGTCAGCAGCGAATGCGCTGGTGGTGAATGCAGCGACGACGAAAAACACGGAAAGGGACTTTTTCATGAAGGCTCCTGTTGAGAGATTGAATTTAAAAATGCAGTCACTCATGCCGTACAATCACGGGACAAGCCGCTTTTTGAAACCTCAGTGAAGCAAAAACCGGGCGAAGAAGCAAGATCCTAGCAAATTCGCGGGATACTGCCTCGCAGAGCCAGCTCGATAGGGAAATCCTCCCTCCCTCCACTCGGCCTCAACGGGTCCAATTCTGGCCAATTCTGGCCAATTCAGGCCAATTCAGGCCAATTCTGTCCGAAGCTCCCAGAGATACGGAAAACACTTTTTCCCGGTGGTCGACTGCAAATACTCGACTCCGCTCGAGCCTCCTGTGCCCCGCTTGAACCCGATGATTCGCTCGACGACCCGCACATGGTGCTCGCGCCAAAGCCCCAACTGGGCATCGAAATCAACGAGGGATTCGCTCAAGAGGTAGAGAGGCAGATGATCTTTGGGATTGCGATACACGGGTAGAAGGGCGGCGATAATCCGCTTTTTTTCGTCGTCATTGGTGCACTGGATCGGCACGTCGAAACCCAATCGTTTGAGCATCTCGAGGTAGCGACCCCGAAGGTCGGGTTCGGCGAGCCGGGCTTTCAGTCGGGAGTGCACATCGGGCTTATGGGCAAAAAAGCTGAGATATCGTTCGTCCTTGAGTCCTGCCACGAATTCTATCTCTCGAAACTGCAGGGATTGAAAGCCACTGGCGGGATTGAGGTGCTCCCGGAATGCGAGGAAGTCGGCGGGAGTCATCGTTTCGAGGATATGGATCTGCGAAACTAATAAGCGAAGGATTTCCACGCATCGCGCGGCATGATGGCGGGCGCGAAGCGTTTCCGCGTTTCCCATGTGTTCCATCACACTCCCGATCTCATGGAGGATGAGCTTGAACCAGAGCTCATAGGCTTGATGGATGACGATGAAAAGTAGCTCGTCGTGGTGGGCGGGCGCGGATTGGGGAACCTGGAGGGACAGCAGCTCTGGCACCTTCAGGTACTCGTTGTAAGTGAGGTCGGATCGGCCGTAAACCTTGGGCTCGTTCGGACCGGGAGGCCGATTCATGGGACAACCGGAACCCAAATCGCTTTTTTTAGGATCGTCGTTCATGAAGCACTTCCCTCATTTGCGGAAACAGTCACCGAAACCGTCCCCAGTCCCTGCACTGAAAGACTCACCCGATCCCCCGCCTCGAGCATGACCGCCTCGGTCGCGCCGCCTGCAAGGATGATCATTCCCGCCTTCAATCCGGGCAGTCCTCGCGCGTGAAGCATCCGGCAAAGCTCAGCCAGCGACTCGGCCGGATGGCCGTAGATCGCGGCTGACGAGCCAAACTGAGAGCCCTTTCCCGAAATTTCCATCATCATTCCGAGATTCCCGAGGTCCACTTCCGAAGGGTTGCGGATCAAGTCTCCCAGGACGAATCCGCTCGACGAGCAATTGTCGGCGATCACGTCGGGAAGAGTGAAGTTGAAGTTTTTATAGCGGGAATCGATGATTTCCATTGCGGCACACACTCCCGAGCAAGCGGAGAGAGCAGTGGTCACATCGACCGGCCCCGACAAGTCTCGCTTCAGGATGAAGGCGACTTCAGGTTCAATCTTCGGATGGATTCGTCCGTGCAACTCAATTTCCCCACCCGCGAGAATCCTCATGGCATCCGTCAGTACGCCGTAGATCGGCGAGTCGACTTTCATCTGCCGCATCTTCGCCAAAGAGGTCAGGCCCATCTTGAGCCCGATGACCCTCTCCCCCCGCCGTACCCGGCTGGCGATCACTTCATCCTGGATTCGGTAAGCATCCGGGATCGCAAGCTCTCCCAAGGAGAGTGTGATCCGATCCACTTCACGCGCATGCAGGGCAGCATGGTCCAGTATGCTCGCATAAGCATTCAATGCGCCGATCTCAATTCCCATTTCAATCAACCCTTCCTGCCGGGTCGAATACCCGACGGTTCACCGAAGCTGAAAGCCACTTCGCCCAGCCCACTGATCGCGACTTCGATCCAGTCGGCCCGCTCGCCCTCGAGGGGAGCGCGCAGGGGTATCACGGGACCGTAGGCTCCGGAGAGAATCAGATCCCCGGCACGGAGGGGATCCCCCAGACCCGCCATCCGGCGCGCGAGCCACTGCACCGCACTTACGGGATTTCCCAGGCAAGCTGCTCCGACCCCGGTCGACTCCACTTCACCGTTCCGGGTCAGCTTCATCCCAGCCATCCGGAGATCAAGTTCCGGCAGCTTCACTTTCTTCGCTCCCACCACGATATGAGAAGAAGAAGCGTTATCGGCGACGGTATCCTGGATCTGGATCTTCCACTCCGCGACCCGCGAGTCGATGATCTCGATGCACACCGAGACAAAGTCGGTCGCAAGCACCACGTCCTCGAAACTCGGCTCCGACATCGTCAGATCCCGCCCCAGGAAGAAAGCGACTTCACCTTCCGCACGACCCTGGATCAAGTTCGCGATAGGAAGGACCCCTTGATCAGGGACTTGCATGTCACTCGTCAAGAAACCGAAATCCGGCTCAGCCACGCCCAGTTGTTTCTGGACCGCAAGCGAGGTCAGGCCGATCTTGCGCCCAATCGCCTTCACCCCGGGAGACTTCAGTCTCCTCTCGAAGTTCAACCGCGAAACGGCATAGGCCTGTTCGAGGGTGAGCTCCGGATAGGAAGTCGTGAGGGGCAGGATTGGATTGCGATTCACTCGAGCTTGCCAAAGCGCGTCGGCGAGGTGGGCCGGGTCAACGTTCATAGGGCCGAAATATAGGGGATGGCGACTTCTAAAGCGACCTTGTTCTCCGATTTCCTCGGGGACTCGATCTCCGCTTGGTTTCCCAGAGCGCATTGTCTAGTCTGAGGTCGCGATGAAAGCCTCCTACATCGACATTTCCCCCCAGATATCCTCTCGCACGGCGGTGTTCCCCGGCGATCAGCCATTCGAGCGGAAAATCGCCATGGACTTCGAGTCGGGCGATCACTTGCTGCTCTCCCAGATCACGACGACCGTTCACATCGGCGCCCATGCGGATGCACCCAATCACTACCATCCGGACGGTGTCGGAATCCAAGAGCGTGGACTTCGACCCTACTTCGGCGCTTGCCAAGTGATACCGGTCACTCTTCCCCGCGGTGAGCGTATCCGGCCGGAACACCTCGAAGGACAACAGTTGTTGGCACCTCGGGTGCTTTTCAAGACGGGATCGTTTCCAGATCCCGATCGCTGGAATGCCGACTTCAACTCACTCTCGCCTGAACTCATCGATTGGTTAGCTTCGCGAGAAGTCCTTCTGGTCGGGATCGACACACCGTCCGTCGACCCCGCCGACTCCCAGGGGTTGGAAACTCATCACAGGATATTCCAGCATGGGCTGGCGATCCTCGAGGGCATCGTGCTCGAAGCGGCTGACGAAGGTCTCTACGAATTGATCGCACTGCCTCTCCGGATCGAAGGGGCCGACGCCTCTCCCGTCCGCGCGATCCTTCTCCCCCATGGAGTACCGATCACATGAAGAAACTCGCCAATTGGATCGGAGGCCGGGAAGTCCCGCCTGCCTCTGGAACGTACCTGGACAACTTTGATCCCTCGACCGGCGAAGCCTACTCGCAAATCCCCGACTCCGACTCCCGCGACATCGCGGCGGCAGTGGAAGCCGCCCGACAGGTCTTCCCGGCGTGGTCGGCCACTGCACCCGCTCAGCGGTCGGAGATCCTCCGCCGAATCGGCAGAGGCATCCTCGCCCAAAGTGAATATTTGGCCCGCCTTGAATCCATCGATAACGGAAAACCTATGGATCTGGCTCTTTCACTCGATATACCGCGGAGCGCCGCCAACTTCGAATTTTTTGCGGACGCCTGCACCCAGTTCGCGAGCGAGGCCCATTCTTCGGATCTCGGCGTTCTCAACTATACACTCCGCACCCCGCTCGGAGTCGTCGGCTGCATCTCCCCATGGAACCTTCCTCTCTACCTCCTGACTTGGAAGATCGCCCCCGCGCTCGCCGCTGGAAACTGCGTGGTCGCCAAGCCCTCCGAGATTACCCCGATGACGGCATCCCAGCTCATCGGAATCTGCCGCGAAGCGGGCCTGCCTCCGGGAGTCTTGAACATCGTTCATGGAACAGGATCCAAAGCCGGCGCTGCGCTCTGCTCACACCCAGGGGTCAGGGCGATCTCATTTACCGGCAGCACCGCCACCGGTGCAGCGATCGCCCGCGAAGCTGCGCCTGCCTTTCGAAAGCTATCGCTCGAAATGGGGGGGAAGAATCCCAACGTGATCTTTGCCGACTGCGACTTCGACCGCGCCGTTGAAGGAACGCTCCGCGCTGCGTTTTCAAACCAGGGGCAGATCTGCCTTTGCGGTTCGCGTATTCTCGTCGAGAGACCCATCTACGAACGCTTCAAGGAAACACTGGTGAAACGAACGAAAGCGCTGCGCATGGGCGACCCCCTCGAAGGTGGCACTGAGCAAGGTGCAGTCGTTTCGCGAATCCATTTCGACAAGATCCTCTCCTACTTACAAATCGCCCGCGCGGAAGGCGGGCGGTTCCTCACCGGCGGGAACGCCGCGCAGATCCCCGGCCGCTGCGAAGGTGGGTGGTTCATCGAGCCGACCTTGATCGAAGGCCTCTCCGCCGAATGCCGGACCAACCAGGAAGAGATCTTCGGGCCGGTTGCGACGATCATGCCATTTGACCACGAGAGCGAGGCACTGGAGTGGTCGAATTCCACCCGTTATGGTCTCGCCGCTTCGGTCTGGACGCGCGATCTCGATCGGGCCCACCGATTCTCGGCCGGACTCCACGCGGGAGTCGTTTGGGTGAACACTTGGATGCTGCGTGATCTGCGCACACCGTTCGGAGGGGTGAAGGACTCGGGAGTCGGACGCGAAGGGGGCTGGGAAGCTCTGCGCTTCTTCACCGAATCGAAGAACGTCTGCATCCAATATCAGTTCGCTACCCCGAAGTCACAAGGCACGAGCGGAGTTCCCGCGGAAGGAGATCTGAAATGACCTCGAAGGACTCCACCCCTGTGAACTCAAGTCGAGCCCCGGAACCGGTGGGCCTCTATCCTCACGCGCGTCGGGTGGGAAACCTGCTTTTTCTTTCGGGAGTCGGTCCACGCGAACGAGGCACTCAAAAAATCCCCGGTGTCGAGCTCGACGCGCAAGGATCGATCGTCAGCAGCGACATCGAGGCCCAATGCCACTCCGTGTTCAGGAATGTCCGCGCGATCCTCGAAGAGTCCGGCTCCAGCTGGGAGCGCCTCGTCGACGTGACGGTTTACTTGACGAACATGCGGCGTGATTTCCCTATCTACAACAAGCTTTGGGCTGACTACTTCAAAGACTCGCAGCCCTGCCGCACCACTTTAGAAATCAATGCCCTCCCCACCCCCATCGCGATCGAGCTCAAGTGCATCGCGACAGTGGGTGATTGAGGCTTGGCCAAAGGGCCCATTCAAAAGTATGCTTCGGCCCAGGAGATTTCCGAGCCCATGTCGCGACTGAGCACCCTGAACTTCAAGCAGTGGATCGATGAGAACCGTCACCTCCTCAAGCCTCCCGTCGGCAATCGCCAAATCTGGGAGGATCGCGAGTTCATGGTCACCGTAGTGGGTGGCCCGAACGCGCGCGCGGATTACCACATCAACGAAGGAGAGGAGTTCTTCTATCAAGTCGAGGGAGACATCACCCTGAAACTGATCGATGAGGGTAAACCCGTGGATCTCGTGATCCGCGAGGGGGACATTTTTCTTCTGCCTCCCCGGGTCCCGCACTCTCCCCAACGCCCCGCCGATACCGTGGGACTGGTCATCGAAAGGAAACGCCTGAAGGGCGAGCTCGATGGTTTTGTCTGGTACTGCGACGGCTGCCAGTCGCGGATGCACGAGGAGTTCATCCCTCTGAAGAACATCGTGACCGATCTCCCCCCGGTTTTCGAGCGCTTCTACGGCAATCCGAAGAATTCAATCTGTGTGAAATGCGGCCATCGCATGGAACGCATGTCCAAGCCCCAGGCATGAAACCATGAAAATCGACATTCACACCCATATCCTCCCGAAGCACCTGCCGAAGTGGAAGGACAAATTCGGTTACGGAGGGTTCATCGAGCTCGATCACATCGATGGATCGCACCTCAACTGCCGCGCCCGCATGCTGAAGGATGACGGCCAGCTCTTTCGGGAAGTCGAATCCAACGTTTGGGACGCAACCGCACGGCTAGGGGACTGCGACCGCAGCGACGTCGATGCCCAAGTGCTTTCGACTGTTCCGGTGATGTTCAGTTACTGGGCAAAACCGAAAGATGGCCTCGAAGTCGCACGGTTCCTGAACGACGATCTCGCCAATACGGTCGCGAAGCACCCCGAGCGATTCGTCGGACTCGGCACCCTCCCCCTTCAGGACCCAGAACTCGCGATCGGCGAGCTCGAGCGGTGTGTGACCGAGCTCGGCCTCAAGGGGGTGCAAATCGGCTCGCACGTCAACCATTGGAACCTGAGCGATCCAGCCTTGTTTCCGGTCTTCGAGGCCGCCGACCGACTCGGTGCCGCGATCTTCGTTCATCCCTGGGACATGATGGGACAGGACCGGATGCAGAAATACTGGCTCCCTTGGCTCGTCGGGATGCCTGCGGAAGTCAGTCTCGCGATCTGTTCGATGATCTTCGGAGGAGTTTTTGAACGCCTGCCGGAGCTGCGAGTGGCGTTCGCCCACGGCGGAGGCGCCTTCGGTGCCACGCTCGGCCGGATCGAGCACGGCTTCAACTCCCGTCCGGACCTCTGCGCGGTCGATAACTCCCGCGGACCGCGAGAGTACATGGGGCGTTTTTACGTGGACTCCTTAGTTCATGACAAACAGGCGATGCGCTTTCTTCTGGAGACGTATGGCGAGCGCTGCATCGCTCTGGGGAGCGACTATCCCTTCCCGCTGGGCGAGGCCCAACCGGGCGAGCTCATCGACTCTCTCGAGGAGCTCACTCCAGCCACTCGGGAGCGCTTGTTCTCGGGTACTGCCCTCGAATGGCTTGGACTCACTCCTCGGATCTCCATCGAGGAGTTTCGTCGTCCAGTCGACCCCAAACCCTCTCCCACGGAGCCGATGCGCGCGCACCCTTCGGCTCGAGGCACTCCTCTATGAGCACGACCTCCCCACTCCTGGCCCAAGCCCGTGCCTTGGACTGCGCCGATCCTCTCGCCTCGTTCCGCAACGATTTTCATTTCCCGAAGGACAAGCAGGGTCAGCCGCTGATCTACTTCTGCGGAAACTCCCTTGGACTTCAGCCCAAGCGCACCCGGGAATTCATCGAGAACGAGCTCGAGGACTGGGCGACTTTCGGGGTCGAAGGCCATTTCGGGGCCCGCAAACCCTGGCTGCCCTATCACGAGCTCTTGACGGAACCGATGG
>JAYVNB010000055.1:0-6819 GCA_043759365.1 Bacteriovoracaceae bacterium
CGCCGTGCCGCCGTCCTCGAAAGAGGTAAAGACGGGCCCCGCGAACGGGCACCAGTGGCGGTAGGCGATCGAGTCAAAGCCGAGAAGAGCGGCGACACCGCGATCATCGCGGGGGTTTCCGAGCGTCGCAACCGTCTGGTTCGTCCGGCCCCTGACCACGCTGATACCTTGATCCATGTCATCGTGGCCAACCTGGACGCATTGGCAATCGTCACTGCTACCCGAAATCCGGATTTTTCGCCGGGGCTGGTTGACCGATTTATGGTTGCTGCGTCTGCTCAAGGGATACCGATCATCCTTTGCGTCAACAAGATTGATCTCTGGATCAAGGACGTCAAGCCGCCGCTCTGGAGCCTGTATCGGGATCTCGGAGTCCAGGTGCACGAAGTCTGTGCAAAGAGCGGAACCGGCATCGATTCGCTCCGGGACACCCTGCTGGGCAAGACGGTCGCCTTTTGCGGTCACTCAGGCGTCGGAAAAACCTCGGTCTTGCGAAAGCTTTTGGGCACTCAGATTGGACAGATCGGTGATGTCAGCGACTTCACCGGGAAGGGAAAGCACACCACTTCGAGTGCGATTCTTCTTCCAGGCCCGGAGGAGACCCGATGGATCGACACCCCAGGGGTACGGGAGTTCGGGTTGATCGATGTCAAGCCCGAGACACTGCGCGAACACTTTCCGGAGTTGACTGAAGCGCGCGCAGGTTGTGCTCTCAAGGCATGCCTACACCTCGAAGAATCCGGCTGCGCAGTCCGTAGCCAAGGGCGCTATTCGAGCTATCGCAGGATTCTCGAGTCGCTGCTTGCGGGAGAAAACTGATCAGCGATCCAAGGATCCCATCATCGCTGGGGGGTAGCGAAGTCCTGCAACGGGGGTCCGGTCGAGCATCGCGCGAATCCGATCCATTTCAAGCCCCGAGAGCTTGACGTTGATGGCAGCCCAGTTTTCATCCAGGTAGATCCGTCGTTTGGTGCCCGCGATCGGAATGATGTTCGGACCCTGATGGAGCAACCAGGCCAAGGCAAGCTGAGCCGGGGTGAAGTGTTTCTCGTACGCGATTTCCTCGATCTCATCGACCAATTTCAAGTTGGCCTCGAGATTGTCTCCCTCGAAACGGGGGGTCATGTTTCGGTAGTCCTTGGGATCCAGATCATTCGGGCTTCGAATTTTGCCGGTGAGAAAGCCTCTTCCAAGCGGACTATAGGCCACGAACGCGACGCCGAGCTCCCGACAAGCAGGTAGGACCGATTCCTCGGGATCTCGGGTCCACAACGAGTACTCGCTCTGGACGGCTGCGATCGGGTGGATTTTGTGCGCCCGCCGAAGGGTTTCGGCGGAAACCTCGGACAAGCCGATAGCGCGAATTTTGCCTTCCTTGACCAAGTCGGCCATCGCTGTCACGGTTTCCTCGATCTGGGTCATAGGATCCAGACGATGTTGATAGTAAAGATCGATGCAATCGGTCCCCAGACGCTTCAGCGAAGCGTCACAGGCCTGGCGCACGTATTCAGGATTCCCTCGGATGCCTCGAACCTGGGAGTCGTTCCGATCCCGAACGATGCCGAACTTGGTGGCTAGTACGATCTTGTTGCGACGCCCCTTCAAGGCTGGCGCGATCAAGGTCTCATTGTCCCCGAATCCATACATATCCGCCGTGTCCCAGAAGTTCATTCCGAGCTCGAGGGCACGGTCCAGGGTGGCGAGCGACTCACGGTCGTCGCGGGTTCCGTAGAAGTCCGACATTCCCATGCATCCAAGTCCGATGGAGCCGACTTCGAAGGAGGCGATTTTTCGGGTTTGCATCCTCGTTGGATACCATTGAATGCACCCTACCTCCGATCGAATATCTCCTTGGCGATGATCAAGCGCTGGATCTGGCTCGTCCCTTCGTAGATCTGGTAAATTTTGGCGTCGCGCATGAGTTTTTCGACCGGATACTCTTCAGAATAGCCGTACCCTCCGAACACCTGCACTGCATCGGTGGCCACACGCATGGCTGTGTCGGCAGCGAAGGCTTTGGCGATCGCTGCAAACTTGGTGTTGCGGTCGCCGCGGTCGATCATCCATGCAGACTTGTAGACCAGCAGTCGTGCCGCTTCAATGTCCTTGGCCATGTCCGCAATCATGAAACTTATGGCCTGATAGCTGGAAATTGGCTGTCCGAAGGTCTTGCGTGTGGTGGAGTAGGTGATTGCTTCGTCCATCGCGCGGCGTGCGAGGCCAACCGCCCCGGATGCAACTGCCGGACGGGTGTGGTCAAACGCCGCCATCGCCAGTTTGAAGCCTTCACCTTCCTGGCCGAGTCGATAACGTTCCGGGACCCGGACGTTCTCGAAAGTGATCCCCCGGGTGTCGCTGGCACGCTGGCCCATGTTCCACTCCTTCTTGCCGACGATGATCCCCGGGGTCTTGGCCGGAACCACGAACCCGGACATACCCTTGTGCTTGAGGGAAGGATCGGTATACGCCAGCACAAAGTACCAGTCGGCAACACTGGCGTTGGTGATCCACATTTTCGAGCCGTTGATCACGTAGTCGCCGCCATCCTTCTTGGCGGTCGTCCGAATGCCGCTCACGTCAGAGCCGGCGCCAGGCTCGGTCACGCAATACGCGGCAAGCTTGGGTGCCGAAGTCAGCGCGCCCAAGAATTCCTTCTTCTGTTCATCGTTTCCTCCCACAATCACCGGAGCGGCCGCCAGGGAGTTAGCCTCCATCGCGGTCGAGATCCCCGTACAGCCGTAAGCCAACTCCTCAGTGATGATGCAGCCTTCGAGCACACCCAGGCCCAATCCCCCAAAATCAGCGGGCACATGGGTATTCATCAAACCCAGTTCCCAGGCCTTCTTAGCGATCTCCAGCGGGTACTCCCCGGTTTTGTCGTGATGGGCCGCTTTGGGGATCATCTCCTCCTTGGCGAACTTGCGCGCGAGATCCTGGAGCTGCACTTGGTCTTCATTGAGGGAAAAGTCGATCATGTGTATAAAATATTCCTTCCATGTGTGTTCCGCAAGCGTGCGGGATGGGTTAGAACCCCTCCAACTCATGAAACAACCCACGAATCCCAAGCTCTCCGCCTTCGAGAAGATCTGGCGCGGCCTCTTCGAGTCTCCGGTCCACCTGGATTCGGCAATCTCCAAACTGCACCGCAACCTCAAGGGCCCGATCTCGCTGACTGTTCCCGCGATCCTTCTTAGGCCGAGCTCACTGGCCGAAGCGATGGGCGTAGGTGTCCCGAGTGGCGAGCCCTGGAAGCTTTCAGATCCTTCGCGCGCCAAGTGGAAGCCTGCTCAGCAGGTGGCAGAGCGCATTCTGGCCGACTTGGACAGCGCGCGCATGGATGAGAACCGGGGAGCTCCTTCCGAGGAGGACTTTCCACCTGAAATGATTCGGGAGTGGAAGGAGTCTTGGGGAGAGCAAGCCACTACCCACCTCGTCCGCGAGCTGGGTGGCCCCGCCCCCCTGAGTTTAAGGGTCACTCGTAGGTCCAGTCCCGGTGAGCTTCTTAAGCAGATGAGCTCACAACTCCCAGTCAAGGCGCGGATTTCTGATTTTTCACCCGTAGGCTTGAGGCTGGCCGGTTACGCGACCGTGATGAGTGGCAACGAGTGGTTCGAAAAAGGCGATTTCGAGATTCAGGACGAAGGTTCGCAGATCATGGCGCTATTCGCACTTTGGCCTGAGATTTTCGGTGGACTGCTATCCGCAGTGCCGGGACCGGTCCAAGTCCCCGCGATCTTACCCGAGCTGCCCAGAGACACCCCTGCGTGGAACGTGGTGGATGCTTGCGCCGGAGCTGGCGGCAAGACCTTGGCCTTGGCCGACGCCCTCCAGGGCAAGGGTCGCGTCTACTCCTACGATACGTCTGAAAAGAAGCTCCAGGCCCTCCGTCGGCGAACTACTCGTGCGCACCTCAACAATACCCAAGCGGTCGTCGTCCAAGAGGGGGCCGAAGCCGAGAGCATCGGCAGGTTCCGCAAGCGGGCTCAATGTGTCTTGGTCGACGCGCCTTGCAGCGGCTGGGGAGTCCTCCGACGCAATCCGGACATCAAGTGGCGGCAGGATGCATCCGTTCTCGAGCGGATGCCCCAGATCCAGTTGCGGCTCCTGAAGCTTTACTCGGAATTGGTCGCCCCTGGAGGCCGTTTGGTCTATGGGGTCTGCACCTTTCGCAAGGCGGAGACCTTGGAAGTGGTTTCACGCTTCTTGTCGGAAGCCCCGGACTTCGAGTCCGACCGCGGCGGGTACCTGGGACCGGGACCGTGTGACGGCTTCTACATGCACGCCTTCAAGAGGAAATGAACCTCATGCTCCGCGATCGGTTCTGGGGAGTGTTCAAGGAGCTCTTGTTCAGGATGGATGCGGAACGGGTTCACCGCCTCACGGTACGCATCATCCGCTGGGGAAACCGTTTTCCAGGCAAGGTTCCACTGCGGATCGCAAGCGGCGCGGGTCAAGCTCTTGACGCGGGAGCGGTCGAGATCCTGGGTGTGAGCTATCGCTCTAGAATTGGGCTCGCGGCAGGTTTCGACAAGGACGCAGAGATCGTCGAAGCGCTACCCGATCTTGGTTTCGGCTTCGCTGAAATCGGTACCGTGACTCCTCGGCCTCAACTCGGGAACGAGCGTCCCAGGCTCTTTCGCGAACCTTTGCGTCAGGCGGTCTTCAATCGCATGGGCTTCAATGGCCACGGCGCGCTCCTCGCCGCCCAGCGGCTTGCGATCGCGCGGCCCAAGCTTCCTGCTGGATTCCGCATAGGAGTCAACCTCGGGAAGAACAAGGACACGCTCAACGAACACGCCGCTCGTGACTATGGGTTGGCGGCGGCGCCGTTCGAGGGGCTTGCCGACTACCTTGTGATCAACATCAGCTCCCCAAATACTCCTGGTCTTCGCGCTCTGCAGACCCTAGAAGCCGTGAAGCCGATTCTTGAAACCGTGCAAGACACGATACGGGCCTGGAGGATTCGACCTCCGATTTTCCTGAAGCTCGCCCCCGAGATCGTGGGCGCAGCGCTGATGGAGTTCGTCGAGGCCGCCGAAAGGTCTGGAGTGGAAGGCTGGGTCCTGACCAACACCCTGGGTGGACGCTTCGAGGTCTCGAGTGAGAAGACTCTCGAAGGGGGTTGGAGCGGACTTCCAGTGCTTGAGGCATCCCGCGAATCTCTTCGCTCAGCCCGTTCCGTGAGCCGTAAGCCGATCATCTCGGTAGGCGGAATTCTATCGGCGGAGGAAGCGTGGAAGCGAGTTGAAATGGGAGCGGATTTGGTTCAGATCTACTCGGGCTGGATTTTCCAGGGCCCAGCGTTTCCTGAAAAAATCGGCCGTTATCTAGCGGAAAAATCAAAACTCGGACCGGTTCGCTGAAAAAACAAAAGCCCCAGGCCGGAGCCCAGGGCTTTGCTAGAAACTGAAAGAAGAAGAGTTACTTCTTCTTCTTCTTGGTAGCAGTCTTCTTTTTGGTAGCTGCTTTTTTCTTCGTAGCTTTCTTTTTCGTTGCCATCGTCTATTCCTCCATTGAAGTGTTGACTTAAATCTAACACTTACTTTGATGTTACATCGAACCGGTTGCAGATCAAGAAAAGATCGCACTCATTCTTCATTTTTTTCTTCCCAGTGAACCGCACTCACTCTCCTGTGTCGCGCGCGACTCTCACTCCATGTGCGACGCTCGAGTCGGAACGCGAGCAAGACATGCAAAAGTACAGCATGCGTGCGAAACGAGATGCCCCTCTTCGGAAGCACTTCTGATTCGAGAGTCTCAACGAATGCTCGATCACTCGATTCTTCCGTTGATGCCGCTTTTTCCGGCGCAGTTGCGGTCTCCAAGTCGAAGATCTTCTCTTCCAAGACCTCCTCGGCAACTATTGCTTTCAATCTTCGGGCCGAAGGATCGATGTTCCGACGACGAGCGAACCCTGAATGCGGGATTCGCTCCTCGAAAGTAAGGATCAGCATCGCCGAGGCCGAACACATGCCCGCAAATATGGATTCAATCGATAGCCTTCCGAGGTCGATGATCGCACTTGCCAGTAACGCAACGCACGAATATGGCTTCGATAAACACGCGTTTGGAGGCTCAGATGAAGCTCATTCGGTCATTGTCGCTGTTGTGGCTCATGGTTTCGTCGATCTCTGCATCGGCATTCGAGTCGAGATTCGCCATCGATCCCGCAATCGACCTTCTTGCTCTCTCCTGCTCGGGCGATATTCCGGTTAAGACGGAGCGGTGGGACGGTTTGTACAACTTGGATGCCTCGGCAGTTCTGAAAGAGGTCGACTTCGCCCGGCTGGCATCCACCTCCGTGGATTTCGATCGCTATGCCGAGATGGAGATGCCCAACGTGCGCGAGAGCCGAATCGTCGTGCCGGGAGCCGACGAGCTCGTGACATGGACCCAAATGAGTGCCCTAGGACAAAGCTCGGAGCATTACCTCCGGTCGAGCCGAACGGTGGGGAGCGAACCGAATGGGAGCTGGTACATGGAACCCCTGGCGAACGGCCGGGTCTACGTGCGCTACTTCGGAGTCGCCAAGGTTCACATTGCTCTCCGGGACTTCCTTGTCAGCGGATTTCTCCGGCAGCAGTTTGCCGACGGAGCTCGCAAGGTCATCCGGAACCTGGCACTTGAGGCTGCGGTAGTGGTGCCTTAAGTCCCCTATGAAGCCCCCTCCCGATGGGTTACCGTCTCTGGAAATGGTGGATCCGCAGCCAGAATTGTCTCCCCTGGAACCCAGGGAGCGGCGCAAGCGCAAACGTGAGGGAATAGCGATCGTCGCCCTGACGATCCTGTTCCTGCTCCTTACACTCGCGGAGTTTCGGC
>JAYVNB010000056.1:0-6818 GCA_043759365.1 Bacteriovoracaceae bacterium
TCATCACCCACCGAGTTCCCCTCGAAGAAGTCTCGGAGGCCTATCACCGTTTTTCAAGCAAGCTCGACAACTGTATCAAAACCGTATTGATCCCGCCCAAGGCGGCCTGAGAGGAGATTCCCATGAACAATACCCGAATGCTTGCCTCCCGGATTCCCGGCTGGGGTGCGGATCTGAAACCCGAGCACCGAGCCGGGGTACCCAAGGAGAAATTTCCCCCGGATGGCACCGGTGCGCATTGGAGCGAGCCTGAAAAGCAGAAGCCTCCCGGCTTCAAGATCTACATGACCTTGGGAAGGACCGAGTTGACGCCCGTCTTTGGCGCGACCTGTCCTCCCAAGGGATTGAGTGGAAAAATGCGCGACCTAGCCTACGGCATCAGCGAGGGCAAAATTTCCCGCTGGGTGATCCTCCTGATGGCCGACCGCGTGGACATGGTCGAAAGCATCCTCAGTGATGTGGTTCAAGGTCGAGCGGGTAATCCGTTCAGCCAAATGGGCCTGGGGATCGAGTTCAAGGAAAAGGGACCTCTCCAGCGGTTTCCCCGCAAAGGTGTCGCAGTAGCCGTCGGGCTGGGAGTCGCAGGACTCCTGGCTGCGCGTTGGGCCAAAGTTTCGTCCCCTTTATCATCCAGGGCTTCGAAGGCCGTTTGATAGTCGCGGCTCCAGGACGTCGGGTCGGTTGTTGCGAGGGGAGTGGATGGAGTTGCCAATTTATACGGATTCCATGGCGCCGTCCGCACATGGGCTCAAGCGACCGGGCTCCCTCGGAGGCCGCAAGCAATTGCTTCACTCCCAGCTTCAACCGGCTTAAGGTGATTCCATGTCCCTGAAGCCCTCGCTCAAGGTCACTCATTTGCGCAAGAAATGCCGCTTCCCCCGGGCGGCGCCCTTCGTAGCGGCGCAGGATTTTCGCTTCGGGATTTTTCGGGGAGAATTGGTTTCCTGGTCCTGCCAAGCGATGATGGCTCGGCTCGTGAAATGACGAAACCGAGACTTCCCGGATTTTTTTGGGCGCGCGCACTTTTTCCTTCTTGGCGGTTTTTCGAAAAATTAGGAGATCTTCCCCAACTCCATTTCAGAATGCGTCGGGCGGGAGGGGATTTCGGGAACTGGGTTTCTGCCCGGCGAGCAGTCCCCCGGGGTGCGGGAGCGATACTGCTGCATGCAGAGGGTAATCTCGCGCTCGCTTGCAATACTTTACTGGAGCAACTCGTCTCCGATCTCGGCGATCACGAAGCAGGGGAGGTCGCAGGTCTCTCGGAGAACGTTTCCTATCGCCTGGTTCGAAACCTGGTCGAATTCCGGATTCGAGAAGGGGGGTTCGAACCAGCACCCTTCGAGTTTCAATTCAAAGTGACTTCGGATTCCGAGGATTTCCTCGTCTCGGGAATCCATGGGGGCTGAATGAGTTTTCCTCAGTCAGAAGCCTGGCTTTGGGTCGAGAGAATCGTCGGCATTGCGGCTGCGTTGCAAACCTTGGAGCTGCTTCAACTGAAGCGAGTCTGGTCGAGCACGGGCATTTGGCGGTGGAAGGACCTGGAAAAGGATTACGATCGGGTGTCGCCCTGGATCCGGAACGGTCTGCGACTTTTGTTAGGTGAGCGCGGATTTTCCATGCTTCTGCATCTCCGCTGGGTGAGTGCCTTGGCCATGGTCCTCACTCCTCCGACCTTGGGTCTTCATTCCGGGGAGCTGGCCTATCTTTTTCTCAGCACGCTCCTGATTGGTGTGCGCTGGAGGGGAAGCTTCAACGGGGGGAGCGATTCGATGATGCTGCTCGTGCTGGGCGCCGCCTGGGTCGCGAGGGTCTCGGGTCCGAATTCACGGGTAGCGAAGGGAGCCTTGGCCTATGTGGCCCTCCAGCTTTGCCTTTCCTATTTCATCGCCGGCGTGGTGAAGCTCAAGGAGCGGGACTGGAGAAGTGGTCGAGCGCTCGTTGCTTTCGCGAGCGCCGACTATTACGATGTTCCCATCCGTTTTCAAAACCTTCTCCGGTCCAGGAGTCTTGCGCGTGTGGCATCCTGGGGAGTTCTTGCGTTCGAGTGCCTGTTTCCTCTGGCTCTCCTCAACTCGAAACTTTGTTTAGGTTTCATTTTAGGTGGAGTGGTGTTTCAAGGGCTCAATGTCTACGTTTTCGGGTTGAACCGGTTTCTTTGGACTTGGGGGGCGGCTTATCCGGCCCTGTATGGGTGGAGCGTCAACTGGAGCGGGTCAGGCTGACGATCAGTCCATGAAAACAATGAGTTCCGTATGGCAGATAGCCATGGAAAGTGAACCCGATTCCGGGTTATAAAGAAAGCATGGATCCGAGGAGCGTTGCGAGGCACCCCAAGGTGCCCTAGGCTTGGATTCAGGTTTTGCAACGGCGCTCACTTTGTTCAATCGTGCCAGTCACGAGAAGACGGTGAGAAGCGCCTCCGCTCCCCCCTCTTCATCCGGACTGGTGATTCAATTCAGGAGTCATCGCCCATGGAAATGTCGAAGGAAAGTTCCAAGCAGGATTACGTCATCGCCGACCTCAAGTTGGCCGACTGGGGTCGTCGCGAAATCCGGATTGCAGAGACTGAAATGCCGGGCCTCATGGCCATTCGCGAAGAGTTCGCGGCATCGAAGCCCCTCAAGGGCGCGCGCATTACCGGCTCGCTCCACATGACGATTCAGACTGCGGTCCTGATCGAGACGCTGGCCGCATTGGGCGCTGAAGTGCGCTGGGCATCCTGCAACATCTTCTCGACCCAGGATCATGCGGCTGCGGCGATCGCGGCTGCGGGCTATCCAGTGTTTGCGGTCAAAGGCGAGACCTTGACCGAGTACTGGGATTACACCCACCGGATCTTCGAGTGGCCGGACGGTCGTCACTCGAACATGATCCTCGATGATGGAGGCGACGCGACGCTGTTGCTTCACTTGGGAGCTCGGGCGGAGAAGGACCTTTCGGTTCTTTCCAAGCCGACTTCCGAGGAGGAGACGGTCCTTTACGCTTCGATCAAGGCCAAGCTCACGGTGCATCCAACCTGGTACTCGAAGCGCCTGTCGCAAATCAAAGGCGTGACGGAGGAGACGACGACGGGAGTGCATCGCCTCATTCAGATGCACGCGCGCGGCGATCTCAAGTTTCCAGCCATCAACGTGAACGATTCGGTGACCAAGTCGAAGTTCGACAATCTCTATGGTTGCAGGGAGTCCCTGGTGGACGGGATCAAGCGCGCCACCGACGTGATGATCGCCGGAAAAGTCGCGGTGGTCGCCGGTTACGGGGACGTCGGCAAAGGTTCAGCGCAAGCGTTGCGGGCACTATCGGCCCAGGTCTGGGTGACTGAAATCGACCCGATCTGCGCACTTCAGGCCGCGATGGAAGGCTACCGCGTCGTGACGATGGATTATGCTGCCGACAAAGCGGACATCTTCGTCACCACGACCGGAAACTTCCACGTCATCACCCATGACCACATGAAGGCGATGAAGAACCAGGCCATCGTTTGCAACATCGGTCATTTCGACAACGAAATCGATGTCGCGTCGCTCGAAAAGTACAAGTGGGAAGAGATCAAGCCCCAGGTCGATCACGTGATCTTCCCTGACAACAAGCGGATCATCCTCTTGGCCAAGGGCCGTCTCGTGAATCTCGGTTGCGGCACCGGCCACCCGAGCTACGTCATGTCTTCCTCCTTTGCCAACCAGACGATTGCGCAGATTGAACTCTACTCGCAAAACGATAAGTACCCACTCGGAGTTCACGTGTTGCCCAAGCACTTGGATGAGAAAGTGGCGCGTTTGCAGTTGAAAAAGCTCAATGCTGTGCTTACCGTCCTGCGCGACGATCAAGCCAAGTACATCGGTGTGCCTTTGCAGGGACCTTACAAGGCCGAGAATTACCGATATTGATCGGTCCCCACTGAATCGGCGTTCATGAATCCAGATTCTTGAACGCCGTAAACTTCAACCGCACCGGACCTGTTGGGTCCAGTGCGGTTTTTTTTTGATGATTTCGTCGGGAGGTTTCCACCGGGCTCTTCAGGCCGTTTCATGTTTGCATTGCTTGAGTGAGGCAGGTCTCCCCGCGCGAGAGTCCCCCTTTCGACCCAGACTGAACGTCGAACTTTGGCTAGATCGGGCGGGGTGAGGTTTTTCGTCCCATCGGCCACGGGATCGGGCGACTTTCCGTATGCGCTTGGTCAGCGTAGCCGTTACATACTCATTGTTCAAACGAAGCCGGTTTCTGGTTTTTTAAAGACTTTTCGGAGTCGACTCCAGTACACCTTTGGCTGCTGAAACGCACCGACACCACCCGGGTGTCTGGACTCCCCTAAGGATGAAATCGATGCAGAGAATACTGAACTGATCCAACCGGCGCGGGTGAGCTCAAAGGCTCGGGTTACTTTCCAAAACAGTTTGGGTAGCAACCTTTTTTCGGCGATCTATCGAGCGATACTCAGGCACTGATTCAGGACCGCGACGACAAAGCCCTCAGCTCCAGGCCTGCCCGCGCAGCGAACGCTTCGAGCGCCGAATCCTCGCCAAGTCTGGGACCTGATTGCGCCGGTGCAACCTCGGGTCACCTCTGCCTCGCCCTGAAGTACCTGGTCTACCGGGACACCGATGGCAAGCCCGTGGTCACCGTGGCTCAAGTTCTCCAGAACCTGACGGAGATCGATTCGGTCTGGGCCCAGTGCGGGATCACTTTCGAGATCGAAGCCTTTCCAGCGGAGGACCCCGGGTCCAAGGGACTTCGCTTCAATGCGAGTAGCACTCCTGAACTCGACGAGGTTCGAACGGGATTCGCGGAAGCCTCAAGCCTGCTTGTGGTGACGACCGGGACTTGGAAGGGTTCGCTTGGATCCGGTGCCGCCAATGCCTGGTCCACGATACCGAGTGGGTCTTGGGCGGGCAGTGTTTTCGAGGGAGTCGTGCTCGAACAACCGGTGGGTGCGATCGGCAATCTGGTTGCCCATGAACTGGGGCACATGCTTTCGCTGGATCAGGTTTCTGGTCCTCGTGGAGTGATGAGCCCGATGGTGGGTCCTGACTCCCTATCGCTCACGCAGGATCAGTGTCAGTTGGCCCAAGCGACCGCATCCCACTACTGGCAGTCGGCGCTTCGCTGAAGTTCTCGGTCGGGATCCGACGGAGCGGGGGGCCAGGCTCTTGAGCACTTTTGAGCCCATGAGCAGATGGGAAGGTCTGGGTACTAGGGGCGGATGACTTCTGCGATCCGGATCGTCGATTGGGGTTCGTCTAAGGCGATGACCAGCGCCTTCGCGCGCTCCAAGCCCGCCGCGCGGAGGAGGTCGGCATTGGTTCCGTCGCCAAAATAGGATTTGATCCCGAAGCGAGCGAAGATCTCGATCTGTTCGGAGTCGATGTCGAGCACGGTCGAGGCTACGCCGTTGGCTCGGAGAAAGCGAACTCCCCACCCATAGCCAAAGTGATCGCGAAATGAAGGCTTTCTGGAGCTTTCATCCTGAAAAGTCGCCCGATCATATAAACGAGGCAGGCCTTGCCCGCCAAAATGGCAATCTCCCACTGGGCGATCAAGGGGGGATGAAGCAGGAGGAGCTGGAACTGGATGCTTGCCCCGATCGTAATGAAGGAGAGCCCGACCGAATGCATGAGCACCGCCGCCGCTTCCACGATCAGGAGCGCCAGTGCGGTGAAGGTTTCATCAGGACGGCTCCGAAGACGAGAACTGCCCGTTGCCAGGAGGGAGAGGCATCCGGGTCGCCCGTTTCTCCGCCGAGGAACGGGAGCAGGGCTAGCATCCGGATCACTGCGATGTCCTGGAACAGCAGCACTGCCGAGGTGCGTTAGCCGCCGACGCTCTTGGCGTCGCCCAGCTCATTCAGAGAATGCAGGGCGATGGCCGCGTCGAGGAGGCGGAGACGATCATCGCCACCGCTAGGGCGGAAGGCCACTCCGCCCCGGTCAAGAAGGGGGTGAGCCCCGCGAATGCAGCGATGGCCGAAAGGAGCGGGAGGGAGCCGAGCCGGAAGATCGGTCCATGCAGCTTCCAGAGGAGTCGGGGATTGAGTTCGAGCCCGGTCAGAAGAAGCATCAGGGTGCCCCCAAACTTGGCGAGCTGAGATGCCCCCTCGTGCGGGTTCTCCGAGAGCCCGAGTCCATGAGTGCCGATGAAGGCTCCCGAAATGAGGTATCCGATCACGGATCCCAGGCGATCATGCATAGAGCATGGGAGACTGTAGCATCCCTATCCGCTGAAACCAGCATTCGAGGCGTTCGGGAACCCCAGGGCGACGGCTGGATTTCGGGGGAGGGTCTGATTATTTGTGGAATAATCACGGGGAGGGTGTCCCGACTGTCGCGGAAATACCCCATTTGTGGTTTTGTCCGCCTCACATGCGCCACATTTTTCTTTGGGTTCTCACCCTCCTTCCGCTTTCCACTCCGGTGTCCGCGACCATCCTTCCGTACCGGACGCGAACGCGCGACTTCTCCTCCTGGACTGCCGCCACGAGAGGCGACACCAGCACGATCGGGATGGCGGGTGCGACTTTGGCCGTTCCGACGAGCATCAGTGCGGCCGAGGCCAATCCGGCGGGTTTCGCCATGCTCACCGGAAGCGTCTCGGCGCAGATCAACAAGGTCAGTCTGACCGACAAACGCTTGCAGCGCACCGGGGAGTCAGTCGATAGCAGCCAATGGGGCTTGGGCGTGACCCCGGGTCTTTGGGGCTATAGCATCGCTTATTACTCGCCCCAGACCGAGAGTGGGATCTACGCATCCCCGAACACAGGCGACACGGTCAAGACCGAGGTTTCGATCAAGGAGCTGAGATTGAGCGTCGCTCGAGCGTTCTTC
>JAYVNB010000057.1:0-19740 GCA_043759365.1 Bacteriovoracaceae bacterium
TGCGACGGGCAACAAAGTGGCAGGCACCTGGGTTCTCGAGCAGGTGAATCGCCGGACTCCGCATTTGAAGTTCCAGGCACGGCTTCTGGAAGAAAATTACGGGGCTAGGAATTGGGATCGGTTCCATGAGTTGCTGGATCAGGTTTCAAAAGCTTCGCCCGCGGATTTGGCATCGATGGATCAGGCGACCCAAGTCGAAGTGGAAAAAATACTCCGGAGGCTGACCGTGCAGCTTGACGGTGAGCGGATCAGCCAGAAGCAGTACGTCGCCGAGTTTCAGAGCGCAGTGCTGGCTTACCTCCGTATTTTTCCCCGTGGCCCGACCCGGGCGAGCATGGTCGATGGGTGGCTCGCCGCCGAAACCGATCCTGCTCGGAAACTCGCGCAACTGAAAGTGTGGATCGGAGAGGAGATGCTCCAGCCCACGCATGCCCAGGCGCTCATCCAGCTCCGCGAGACACGGGCGTCTGTGGCTCAGAAGGCGGGTCATTGGGAGATCGTCATCGAGGAAATGGCTGCACTGGCTTCGTTCGCTCCGGCGGCAGGGAAGTCGCGTGAGTACCGCTACCTCGGAGCGCGTGCGATGTATGAGAAAAAGGATTACGGAGCTGCGCTCCCGGTTTTCCAAGGACTTGCCCAAGCGGATCCGGACGCGCTTTTGGGAGAGGCGAAGTACGGAGTCGAGAGCGAGAACCTGGCACTCGACATCCTCGGGCTCCAAAAGAAGTTCGCAGAAGTGGAAGTGCAGGCGGATGCTTGGCTCAAGCATCCCCATTCGTCGCCGAAGATCGCGTCAGAGATGGGTGATCTCCGGAGGATAGCGGAAGGCGCTAGGTTCGAGCGTGCAGCGACGCTGGGGCGCTCCACCGAAGCGCTCACGATTTTTCTGGGATACTGTTCGGAAAGGAAATTCCTTCCAAAATCCTGCGACAACGCGAAGGTGCTCGCCATTCAGCTCAAGAATCAAGATGCCCTCATCGGTCTCCTGAAATCCGAGGGGATGTCGGGGGAGCTTGCAGCCGAATACGAGGCCTCTGGGCAGTTTTCCCTAGCCGCCGAGACGCTGGAGCATTCAGTCACCCGGACTACTTCGCGGAGCGAAGGTGAAGTCCTCAAGATCGCCCTCCTTTATGAATTGGGGAATCGCTTCGCGGATCGCGATCGCCTCTTTCGGAGTCTGATGCCGGTATGGATCAAGCAAACGACCTTGGGCGAGCGTGAAGCTTTGATCTACGTGAGCTTGAGGGATGCCAGGTTCCTCTCCGCCGGCTCGCTCAAGCTTCCCTGGAAAGCGGATAACCGACTCAAAATCGCGCATGAGCTCGAATTGTCCGGGCAGGGCACCCGGGAGACGCACCAGTTGATGCTCGCTTCGAGATCAAGTCTGGGGGTAGCTTGGTCCAAAACGGTGCTGCTCGAGCTTGCCGCCCTGGATGTTGCGCAAGCCAAGGTCGACTTCTATGGCAAGAATGGTCAGCGTAAGTTCGAAGCTCGTTTGAACGGGATCAAGAAGCTGGTGGCCAAAGCCGACTTTTATCTCGAAGGCGCGGATACCGTCACTCGAGTCCGGATCGCATCGCTCCTGCGTGGGAGTCATCAAAAAATCGCGGATTTGATCTTGGCGAGCCCGATTCCCCCCTCGGTCGAGGGGGCTGCGCTCGAACAGGTCCGGTTGTCTTTGAACCAGTTGGCAGGACCTTTTCAAGAAAAAGCGCAAGCCTACGGCAAACTGGCCCAGGAGCAGATGGCCAAGATCGCCGATCCAGCGATTCACGACGAGATCGCGGCTCAACAAGCTTCGTCCAATCGCGAGTACCAAGTCGCGGCCGACCGCAAACCCGAAGAGACTCGTGCGCCCGCCGCTGCTGTAGACCCCGCAGAGCGGGAAGCGGCCCTTCAAGCGCTGCGCACCGACCCCTTGGATGAGCACGCGCTCCAAAGTCTGAAGACCTATTACGAGAAACGAGGGGAACTTCGCCTGGCATCTTACTTTGAAGGGCGGCTCCTCTCCGTGAAAAAAGAAGGAAACGGATCATGAAGACCCTTTTGCTCCTGCTCGCCGCTCTTCCCTGCCTGGTGTTGGCCAACGAGCCTCCTCAGGTTCCTCCGGCTCCGGTCGTGAAGTACAAAAAAGGGAAGGATGTCAATTTCGACGAGCTCTTGATCCAAGGCCAACTCAAGCGTCCTGAGCTGACTGTGGTGACCGGCAATACCGCGCAAGGCACGGATGGATTGCTCCGCCTCCGGGAGAACTTTCTCGATCAGACTCAGAATGACATCGGCGAGGAGATTCAATGATCGCCATCGCAGGACTGGATGGATCCCTCATCAAATCGATCCCTTCTACGGGAGAGGGTGAGTTCGGTTTCCACAGCCTTTTCGGATTCGTATCCGAAGCGTCGGCAGCGGACCGGATGCAGAGCCGAAAATCGCGCGGCCTCCAGGTATCGACTGCGGCAGGTTGGCTTTGTCGGTTTCGGGTATCCCACAGCGCGGCGGCCGAAGGCACGGGTGGCTGGGAGATCCAAGCTCTCGCTGGCTGCGAAGCGCGACGGTTCTCGAGTTCAGGATGGACGTTGAAGACGCCGGTGGGAAGCTTCCGGCTCAGTGAGAGCCTGCCCACGGTCGCGTCCAATGCGGAGCTGGCAGAACATAGCCGCGACCGCTCTGCGATTTGGATCGGCTTCGCCGCGACTCTGGTCCTGATGGCGTTCCTGCTCATGCCCACGTCGTCGATCGTCGCTCCGATCGCCGAAGAGATCAGTGAACCGATCACAGTGAAGATCGTGGCCGAAAAAGCAGTGGTCGTTCCAAAGTTCCAGTCCCAGAGCATTCCTCAAGAGATTGCCAAAGTCGCACCGACGAAAGAGGTCCGCCGAGCCATTCAACAGGACCTCGGATTTCTCGGCATGCTGGGAAAGAAGAACCTCACCAAAGCCCTCGGCGGAATGCCGACCTCCCTCAAGGATGCGAGTCCCGGCGCTGGCGCTGGAGGCAAGGAGGGCAGCGGAGGCGAAGTGCTCGTCGGCCTCGGCCAAGGAGTCAAGCGAGTCACCGTCGGCAATAGCGGTGTCGCCGGGCTTGGCGGAATCGGGACCAAAGGTCGTGGGGGCGGCGCGGGAGGTTATGGTAACTCGATGGTGGGATCGGGCGAGGGACGTACCTTGTCCTCCGTTCCTCTCTCCCAGGACATGGTCCTCGAGGGTGGTTTGGACCGTTCGGTCATCCAGGCCACGATTGCCAAATACCTCAGCCAGGTTCGTGCCTGCTATGAGGATGGCCTGCGCAAGAATCCCGGCTTAGCGGGGCAAGTGTCGGTCGCGTTTGAAGTTAGTGGTTTGGGAGCGGTCAATTCATCCCAGGTCGCGAAATCGACTTTGGGCAATCCCCAGGTCGAGCAATGCATCACCAGCCGTATGATGGGCTGGAAGTTTCCCAAACCCTTGGGCGGCGTGAACGTGAAAGTGAATTATCCGTTCCTGCTTCGTCCGGTGAGTTCCTGAAATGAAAGGTCAATCGATGAAAACGAGATCCTGGACGGTAGGCTTGACGTGCGTGCTCGCGTTGGCCGGTTGCAAGCAGAACCCGTTTCCCGAGCAGGGGTTGATCACTCCGGTGACTCCCGATCCGCCTCGGCAAGTCGCTCCCCCTTACGGCTTGAAGGTTCCGGCCCGGGCGATTTTCGAGGAAGGAAAACCCGGATCAGTTTCGATCCAGGCCTGGGTTCCCGCTCCTGGCAGTTCCAGGATCCAAGTGGTCGGACTTCCCGCAGGCGCAGTCTTTGACTCCGCGAACCTGACCATCAACTGGACTCCCTCCTACTCGGACGGGAACGACCCGGCCGACCCGACTTCCACGGCTCGCGAGTACCCCATCCAAATTCTCTTGAACAACACGGCTGATCCGACCACTTCCTTGAGTGGCGAAACCACTTTGGTAGTGAGGGATGTGCCTCAGACGATTCAACTGGTGGGGGCCTCCAACTCCTGGATGGATGAGAATTCCGCCACTCCGTTCACGCAGGAGATCGTCATTCAGAGCGCGGATTTCCCAAACGGCCCCTTTCAATTGAATGCTGCGGGACTTCCAGCCGGGGCAGTGCTCAACCGCAGCCCAGGCTCCCTGATCGCTTTCACCTTGAACTACACTCCCGACTCCTCCGTCGTCCGCTTCGCACCGGGCTCGGCACGGAACAGCCGCGAGTTTCTGATCGAGCTGACGGCTGTGGCGCCGAATCAATCCAAGTTCGTCAAACAACTGAAGTGGACGGTGAGGGATACGAGGAACTACCCGAGGATTTCGTCACCGGGTGAAGTGACTCAAGGTCCGGATGTCAATTTCACTTTGACCGCCGAGGATCTCAATGGCGAGGTTGCTCCGAGAGTCACGCTCAATACACCGGTTCCCTTCGGAAGGGCGGTCTTGACCCTTCTCCGTGAAGACAGCCCGTTGCCGGCCGACCGCAATCCCTTGACCATCATGAATGTGGGCTGGGTGGACATCCCCGCGGACCGTGTGGGCACTCGGCAATCCATGTCGTTCAACATTTGCGTGAACAAGACTTTGACCCAGCAGACCTATTGCCGAGTCGAATCCGTGACGATCAATCTTCAGTCGGTCGCTCGCTTGGGGGCAGCCTTCGATCGCGCCGCCTGGCCGATGGGGGACACTAAGATCGCCCAAGAAGGGCTTCCGGCTCAGTATGTGCTTCCGCTATCGGACCTCGACCGCCCCGTCTCCGTCCCAAACGTGGTGGTTCAGCCCGCTGAGCTCGCTGCGAGCGGAGAAGTGGTTTGGGACGCCACTGCTCGAAAGGTGATCGTCACTCCCCACGGTGCGGGTTCCAAGCAATTTAACCTCGTAGCCACATCGTTCTATGGCGTGAAGCAGACAGAAAGCTTCGTCTACGATGCGCTTCCTCGGACGCGTTCCCGGATCCTGGTCCTGGGAGAGTCGTTGCAGAACCCTGAAGTCGCAGCCCTTCTGAAAATCCTTCCTTCAGGCGTGCAGGTCGTGAATCCGTCACTTCAGCCCCTAGCTGCCCGGGACCTCGCGTTCCGGGATGCAGTGATCGCCGGGACCAGTGCATTCAAGGATGCCGATTCGCTGACGGCCCTCGACCTGGCTGCCGGTCGGATCCGCAACGTGATCCTTCAGACCCCTCTGTTGGGACATCTACCCACGGGTCTTCAAGCCGAGGTCGCTGCTTTGGGAGCGACTGGACATCCCCTCCTGGATCTCGCCAATCCTCCGGCTCCCGGGCTGGCAGTCCTGCATCTTTTCCTGGATCGCGGACCGGGAGCGGTTCCTCCTGCCGGTTCATTCGGGATGGGTGGGCGATTGACGCCTGAGTCCGTTTCGCCATGGATTTGGGAGACGCCGGTCGGGAGTGGCTGCCATACTTCGGCATCCCTTCAGGCTGACGGCGCCGGAGCGACGGTGTACCCCGTGGTCCTGCGGTGCGCACGTGGAGGGGCATCGGGGGGCAGGCTCATCCTCTCCGGCATCGAACTCGGAGACATTGTCCCGACAGTTCCGGAAGACTCGGTCCTTCTGAAGCAATGGGCCGCCGAATGGGTGAAACCCTAATGGAAAGAAATCCAATGAAACGCAATCGAATCCTGGGAGCGGTCTGTTTCTCGATGGTTCTTGTTCTGGGTTCCGCTTCGCCAGCCGCTCACGCGGATGAAGGCATGGTCTCCTTGGAGGATCAACTTCAGGGCCTGGCACTTCCCGGCAACCAAGCTCCGGTCCAGATGTCGACCGAGAGGCTTTATGCGGTTCAGACCCGATACGCTCCTCTGAAGTTCGTCCACGAACTCAGCATCGGCGGGGGACGCAATTTCACGGGCGATAGTTTCATGGTGAGTCAGGAGTTGAACCTGAATTACCGGTTCCATTTGAATGACCGGTGGAGCCTGGGCCTCGGCGGAGCCTATGTGTTCAACGAACTGAGTTCGGGCGGCAAGCGGCTGCTTGCCAGCGAGGGACTGCTCCCGGACGTTGCTTACGCCAAGATCAAGGCCGACTTGAGCCTGGGGTACAATGTGTTTTACGGGAAGTTCCGGTTGAGCATGGATCAAGTATTCTATTTCGACCAGTACGTCTCGCTCGGAGCGGGGATCGTGAAGCTCAGCACGAGTCAACAGACCGGAGCCGTCGCCGATGCAGGGATGGTGTTCTGGTTGGGTCGAGGCGGAAGCGTCCGGGTGGGAATCAAGGACTACGTCTACAACGAAAAGCGGGCGCAAAGCTCGGGCGTCGCCCAGAACCTCATTGGCCATCTGGACGTAGGCTTTCTGTTCGGTGGGAGCAAGCAGATATGATCATCGCTCTATTGACCGGGGTGATGATGTCCCAGGCCTGGGCGGCGAGTGGAGCCGACGTCCTTCTGAACTCGGTCGCGCAACCTGGTCTGGGAGCTCAGGCTCCTCTTCCGGCGGGGGTTCCTGTCCTTTCCGCATCGACCCAAGCCATGTTGAACGGCGAGATCAAACTCGACGATCCCTTTGTCATGCAGCTCTTTGCTTCCTGGCAAAGTGAACATGGACTGCCTTATGAGGTGAATGCATGGGTGCTGAGCTTGCTCAAGCACCAGCATGCGGAAGCCGCGCATCTTTGGTCGCTCGTGGAGCCCAAGCTTCCCGCTACTTTCCAGGACATGGGAAAAGCGGCTTGGCTTTACTCGCTCTGGAAAATCGACGTGCCCCAGACTTTTTTTGACCAATGGGTGCAGGCAATGACGTCGAGCCCTTTCGCCAATTCGCGCGGAGCTCTTGCACTGGATCAAGTGATCGGACCGAACTTCGACCAATGGGTTCAGATTCACTCCATCACAGTGAGCCCGGAGCAAGAAATCCAGATCGCCGGCTTGGATAAGGGGCGGGGCATGCACTTCCTGACCTTGCACGGCTGGGCTGCACTCAGAC
This sequence comes from Bacteriovoracaceae bacterium, assembly GCA_043759365.1. Classification (GTDB taxonomy): domain Bacteria; phylum Bdellovibrionota; class UBA1018; order UBA1018; family UBA1018; genus JAYVNB01. The sequence goes on from JAYVNB010000057.1 coordinate 6,930, forward strand.
ACGGCGAGAAAGCCGCGGCGATCCTGCCCAACTTGCCGATCGGGCACTCCCTCAAAATCCCACTTGCTCAGACCGCAGCATTGGCATTAGCCAAAAGAGGGGATCTGGCTGGAGCCGCCAAGCTGATGAAAGTGGAGCTTGAACCCGCGATTGAAGCTACCCATAGCCCTCTGGCACTCTCGAACCACTATCTCCAAGTGGCGCGACTGCTCTATCAGGCGGGGGTTCTCGATTCCGCTCAGGAGTTCTACGAAAAAATCCCGAATTCCGCGCCCGAGTTCTTGAAGGCTCGCGAAGAGCTGACTTGGGTTCTGTTGCGAAAAGGGGAGACCCAGAAACTTCGCGGAGAGTTGACCACCCTCAGTAATCCGGTCTTCGACGGAAAGTTCGCACCCGAGCTTTATCTCGTTCGTGCGATTTCGAATCTGAAGCTCTGTTTTTACAACCAGGTCGAAAAAGATTTTTCCGACTTCACTCGGCTCAACGCGGGCTGGGCTCGTCGGATCGAAGCCGCTCTCAAAGGGGCCGAGCCCCCGAAGCCCGAGCTGCCCGACTATTTCTCCAGAATGGCGGAGAGCGCGCTTGAAAAGAGGACCGAAGAAGTCGCGTTGCTCGATCGTCTCGGAGTCGAAAGCATCCATGTCGCGCTACCTGCAGTCGGTCCCCAGTCCCATTGGGTAAGATTGAAGGACCGGATGCTCGCCCAAGTCGAAGTCGCCAAGAAAACACGAGCACAGGAGTACCGGCGGCAATGGAAAAACCAACGTACGGTGCTCGTCGAGGCGATCCGGAAGATGCAGTTCGTGAAGGTCGAGCTGATGAGCCAGGTCCGAGAGCTCTCGCGGGCAGCTGCGGAGGGAAGGGCGCCTGGAACCGATGCCGTCGCGCTCTCACGAGCCGCTCCGGTCCGTAAGGAGGAGGTCAGGCGCGAGCAAGGTGAGATCAGCTTTCCGTTCGATGGAGTGCTCTGGCCCGATGAGATGTTCAAACTCCGGTCACTTGCGCAGGATCGTTGCCTGCAGAGGGGGATTTGATGCCCAGTCCTGATAGGCGCAGATGGCCTGAAGTTTCGCTTTTGAGTGTTGCCCAGACAGTTGCTCTAGCGGTGGCCTTGACTATATCGAGCGGTTGCAAGGAGACGGATTTCAATCATTACGTGAATCCCGCTCCCGCACGGAGTTTTGCGTATTCGCATACGCTCAAGGAGCTTCGAGGAAATTCGACGCTCGACATCCTCTGGGTGATCGATAACAGCGGGAGCATGAGGGCCTATCAGCAGAACGTGGCCCGTAACACCGCCCAGTTCATGCAGACTTTCTCTGGGCAAGCAGGAATTCAGTGGAAAATGGGGATGATTTCCTCGGACGAATCGGATGAACCCTACTTGGGCCTCTCGCCGACTCCTGACTTCGACTCGAGTACCCCCAACCCTGTTTCCGTTTTCCAGAGTGCAGTGGGACAGCTGGGTGTGGCTGGGTCGGGTACGGAAAAGTTCTTCACGCCCGTCTTGAACACCCTTCAGAATCACCCCAGCTTCCTTCGTCCCCATTCGATCCTCGCCTTGATCTTCGTGACGGATGCCATCGAGCAAAGCCCGATCGATGCTCGGAGGTTCTTGAGCGAACTCGCAACGCTCAAAGGTGATATCCGCGATGTCATCGTTTATGCGGCACTGGGCGCTGAGGACTTCGGGTGTGCTCCTTCCGGCGAAGGTTTGAACTACGTGGGCAGCGCTCACGAAGCGGTTATCAAAGCGACCCATGGCAAAGTGTACAAAGCTTGCGATCCCAACTTCGGTAATTCGTTGGCCGATCTCGGGCAGGATCTCGTGCAGCGCGTAGCCACGCCGAGAATGTACCTGGCAGCGCGTCCTCGCCAAGGCACTCTCGTCATCCGCTATCACGGACAAGTCTTGCCGGGTGGACCGAAGGCCGATGGAGGGTTCTGGGTCTACGATTACGATCTCAATGCCGTCCTATTCCATGATCTGGCATTCGCGCACGGCGATACGGAGAGCGTGGAAGTGAGCTACCGCGAAGACGATGGCATTGACCTTCCGGGGTTTCCCGGCGGAACTCCCTGAGCGAGCCGATCCAGGCATGATTTCCTACGCAGCAAAAAAAGAAGGGCCGGATTCCGTGAGGAGCCCGGCCCTTTTCAATGAGTCCGCAGCAGATGCGATCAGACTGCGCGGCGTGCGTCGCGATCGGCTTCACGGACGCCGTGTTCGACTTTGCCAGTCACTTTTGCGAAGCCCGAACGAACGGTATCGCTGAGACTGTTGTCGAGGGTGGGTGTGTTAATTCCGCGGGATTCGAGGAAGTTCTGGATGCGGAAGCGGTTACGCCACGCATAAAACAGTCCAAGAGCTCCGAGGGCGATGAAGGCGGTATTTGTTTTGCGCATGATTGATCTCCTTTTCTTCCCGGAGATTGCAATCGAGGGGCCAATTCGAAAGAGGGCTTCAGGTCCCGGCCGAGCCGGATCTCAGAGGGGGTTAGGGGGGGGAGAAACTGAGATCATTCCCGGACGGGACCCTTCGCGCTCTTTCAACAAAGTCTATGTATCTTGCGCTGCGTTATGAAACAAGGAATATTTCTGACCGGTCTAACGTGTTAATTAAATAGAGCTTAAAGCAGCGTCCATCGCGTCGTAGACTTGGTGAAGCTCGGTATCAGTCAAACAGTATGGAGGCACCGTATAAAGGACAGGTCCCAAAGGTCGAAGCAAGACTCCGCGCTTGAGTCCAGCTTCACGGAGTTTTCGCCCCGCTGCCGCACTGCCCGCCGCATAAGTCAGGTCCGTCAGGCGCGCATCCACGGCACCGATTGTCCCAAGATGCCTCGCTTGGGTGGCTTTTGAGTGGAGAGAAAGGCCTTGGACTCGTTCTGCTGTGATTTGTCCCAGCCTTTGGATCCGCGCTTGGCAGTCGGGGGATTGAAGAATCTCCCAGGACGCCAGAGCAGCAGCACATGCGATCGGATTGGCAGTATAGGAGTGACCGTGGAGGAAGGCGTCATCCACGGATTCACTCAAGAACGCTTCAAAGACTTTTTCGGTCGTGATCGCTGCTGCGAGAGGCAAGAACCCTCCTGTCAGTCCCTTCGAGACACAGACCAGATCAGGACGAATCCGGGCTGACTCAAACGCGAAGCAAGGTCCTGTGCGGTGAAAGCCCGTGAAGATCTCATCGACGATGAGGAGGGTGCCGCTTTCGTGGCAGAGCGTTGCCAGGTGGCTGAGATATTCGGCGGAATGGATCCGCATCCCTCCTGCTCCCTGGATCCGAGGTTCCAGGATCAGCGCTGCGTATTTCGATCCGTGGAGTTCAAATTGCCGGGTCGCCTGCACGAAGTCGTCGGGCTCGATGAAGTCCACAGGAACGAGCAGGTCCTTGAACTTGACATGGAAGCCGCTCGGTTCGCTCACCGACATCGCTCCCAAAGTGTCGCCATGATACGCGCCTTTCAAGGCGAGAAAACGATCCCGTTTGAGCGCGCTCGAGCCGGCTCTGCGGTTGAGGTGGTACTGGTACGACATTTTCAATGCAGCTTCCACGGCGGTGGAGCCATTATCGGTGTAGAAAACACGATTGAGCGAAGTTCCTCGCGACCGAAGCGCAGCGATCAAGGTTTCCGCCAACCGGACTGCGGGCTCATGGGTGAACCCTGCGAAAATCACGTGTTCCAGCAGCGCAGCTTGATCGGCGATCGCCTTCGCGATGCGGGGCTCGGCATGGCCGTGAATATTCACCCACCAAGAGGAGATTGCATCGAGGAGTCGAGTTCCGTCTTCAAGCTCGAGATAAGCTCCGCGTGCCGAGCGTACCGGCAGTACGGCGGAATTCAATCCATGCTGGGTGAAGGGGTGCCAGACATGGTCTCGATCGCGGTCCAGGAGTGACTTCATGCTTGGAGTCCGGCAAATAATGCGTCGATCACTTCGAGCGGGAACAGTTTCCTCGCCCACACTTCAATGGTTCGAGGGTCCACTTGTGGAAGTTGAGGAACTTCCGCGAAAATGGGTACCGAAGTGAATCCTTGGATCGTCTCGGCGAGTCCCGGATCGGATGGGCCCACCAGGACCACGCCAGCCACCCGGATTCCATAGCGCTGCGCGGATTCAAGAGTGAGAAGGGTATGGTTGATGGTGCCCAGTCGTGTACTCGCCACGACGAGAGCCGGGATTCCCAAGTCCCCGATCAATTCCCGGATCGTGGTGCGCGTCGAAAGGGGTACCAACAAGCCTCCCGCGCCTTCAATCACCCAGGTGCCATCCGGGATCACGCTCCAGCGTCTGCAAATCCGTTGGGTTTCGATGACCGTATTTTCGAGGGCAGCGGCGCGGTAGGGGGCCTGAGGCGCTTTGAACCGGTAGATGGGATCGATGACTTGGATCCGCTGGGGAGGAGAGGATGAAACCAAAGAAAGCACTTCTCGCGTATCATCATCTTCGCCAGTCTGAATCGGTTTGAAGTACCCGTACTCTGTTTCACCCGAATTGAGTGTTTGCTGCAAAGCGGAAAGTAGGAGCGCGGAGACCAGGGTTTTGCCGATTCCTGTGTCCGTTCCTGTGATGAACAAGCCTCGTTTCATCCCGACTAGATACCAAACGGAAGTGGGTCGTCAAAAGCGAAATCAGGCGCTCTCGGCGACTTGGATGATGGAGGGGGTGCTGCGCGAGAACAAAGCGATCATTTCCCGATTAAAAGCGGCCATGTCCTCCGCGGTACGGCTCGTGACCCAGTTGCGGTCCAGAACGACTTCTTCGTTCAACCATTCGCCGCCGGCGTTCCTGATATCGTCTCGAAGCGTATGAAAAGCGGTCAGTTTTCGTCCACGAACCAAACCGGTTGAAACCAGAATCCAGGCCGCGTGGTCGATCGCTGCAATCGGTTTGGCCTGCGCCTGGATCTGCTTCACGAATTCAAGGACGATCGGGTCACTTCTCAGGAAGTCGGTGCTGAGTGCACCGCCCGGCAAAACCAAGGCATCGTAGTCACTGGCCTGGGCGTTTTCGATCAAGCGGTGAGCCAGGATCGCATTGGAGCGGGTCATCCTGTTGAATCCTTGGATCTCGGGTTTCGGAGCCAAAACGTCGACTTGGGCTCCCTTTGCCTTGAGGGCGTTCATGGGCAGAACCAATTCCGACTCCTCGAAACCGTCCATCGCAATGATCGCGATGCAGAGATGATTCAATTCGGTCATAATCCCGATCGTTCAGTTTACGTGCCAAGGCGCTCCCAACGATAGCAGGGTGCTTCCATCCAATGGGCGGGCTGGGGTGAGTCGTATTCATCCCAAGCGGCTAAAGTCAGGGCAACTCGTAGGATCTTGTGTCGGCTTCGAAGACTGGGTGTGCCACTGAGGGCTCGCGTCCGAGTCCATTCGGGATGGGACGTGAGAAGAGATTCCAGTTCCAGAGCGCTCAGTCTCCCGGGCGCTTTACCCCAGGTGCGTTCACACCTCTCTCGGGTCCGATGGACTTTTTCCAGACTGCGGCTGGGACTCCAGGGGCGCCGATCCGGAGCAGCCGCCTGCATCCGGACGACCAAGTCGATCCGATCCAGAATGGGTCCAGAGAGTCGCGCCAAGTAACGATCGCGGGTCAGAGGAGAGCATGCGCATGACGTGTCGGAGCCATCCCAGCTTCCGCAAGGGCACAGGTTCCCGGTCGCCGCGAACTGGAAGTCGGCCGGAAACCGGATCCGGTCGCGAACCCGATTCAAAGTGACCCAGCCGGTTTCGAGGGGTTCCCTCAAGGATTCTCGGGCATCCCGGGGCCATTCGGGCAGTTCGTCCGCGACGAGTACCCCGCCATGCGCGAGAGCGAACTCCCCAGGAATGCAGGTCCCTTGGGCGAGGCTCCCTTGCAGTGCGGAGGCCCTCGGATTGCCTCCCACGCGCCGGATGCGTGCTCCTGAGTCCTCCGGGTCGCGTTCTCCGCGCAGGTCCTGGATCAGGCTTCTCAGCAGCGATAGCGATTCAGGTTCCGGTAGCTGGAGTCGCTGAAGTGTCTCAAGGGCGTGGGACTTTCCGGCGCCTCGTGGTCCCACCAGGAGCAAGTGATGCCGTCCCGCAGCTGCGGTTCCCAGGATTCTTTCCAACGAGGGAGAAAGCGGCAGCGGAGTGGAGTCGGGGACCTCGCAGGTATCCGGATTTTTTCGAGTCAGCCAGGCCTGCGCCAAATCCACTTCGTGCCCATTTTCAGGATGAAACAGGATCTCCCGTGCTTCTCGAAGTGAGTCGGCAGAGTGCACCCGTGGAATCGGATGCTCGGCCAACGCGGAAAAGGGAATGGTCTTGAGCCGGACCAAGAGTTCCAAAGCATCGCTGGAGGCCAGGATCAGCCGGGGCACACGGGATTTCCATGCGGCGACGAAAGTCCGTAACGCCTGGCCGGTCGGCTTGAGGGCTCCATCGAGCCCCAGTTCTCCCCACGCTACGCATTCCCCGCCGCCAGTGCTGCGCGCGGAGGACTGCGCCTGTGAAGCCAACAGGGCGAGCGCCATCGGAAGGTCCAGACCGGTGCCCTGTTTCCGGACATGGGCCGGGGAGAGATTGAGAACGACTCGCCTCTGCGGAAAATCCAGGCCGGAGGAGAGAATCGCCGCGCGGATGCGCTCCTTCGCTTCAGCCACTTCAGGCCCGGCCAATCCCACGATATGCATGCTGGGAAGTTGTAGGGTGCTCGAAACCTCGATCCAGAGCAGTTCGGGTTCGAGCAGGCGGTTCAAGAGTGAGGCGATTCGGAAGGGGGTCATGGAGTCGTTGAAGTGCACGCTCGAGTCCGCGAAAAGGTGCGTAGCACGCGCTTCTGGTGTCGAAGCACGGACCGGATGGAGCGAAAGCGGAGTCTGGGCCGTGAAGGGACGAGAGCTCAGCGGCGTTTCAGCAGGGAGTCCTTCGCCTGGTTGATCGCCTCGGCGATCTTTTGGGCGTCGGTCCACTCGCGGGTGCCTGGGCGTCCGATCTTGTCGGGGTGGTAACGCTTCATCAGGTCACGGTAGGCTTTTTGAATCTGTTCCTGCGATGCCGTAGGAGGCACGCCGAGGATCTCATGCGGGGTTCCGTCGATTCGAATTCCGGGGAGGCGGAGCGTTTCGTGGCGCTTCAGCTTGGCATGGGCAAGCTCATCGTGGCCTGCGCCGGAGCGGGAAGTCCCCAGGGGAGGCACGCGGTCCGCTTCACGGACGCGGAACGCAGAGTCGGTCGTTTTTCGGCGAAATGCGAGCCAAAGCGCGGTCACGATGATCGCAACGATCGAATACTGAAGAAGTTCAAAGTAATGCTCTTTGTAGCGCACGCTCACCGATTGAATTATGCCCTGCTTCTCAGCGGGGTACAATTCCTGCCAAGAGCAGCCCCATGGAAACCGGGCACCCGTGAAGTCGCGATCCTTCGCCGCCTTTCTTTTTCCGTTCATGATCGCTTCCGCGCAGGCTTCTCAGCAGTTCTGCGTGGCGCCTCAGTGGGCGCGTCGTGCCGGGACACTTTCTTGCTGGGTCAGCCTCGAGGAGGGACAGGGGCGTTCGCTCTGCTTGTCCCGAAGGGAATGGGTCAGCCGCCTGGAAAAGAGCGAAACTCCCTGGGGGTGCGGTGAATGGAGGGGGAAGTGGCGCTCTTTCGAGCCTCGGAGAAACGAGCCCAGGCTCCGGGATCCGCTGCCGCTGATTCTCCGCTACGACGTGGAGTCGGGCCATCGTTCGGGAAGCCCAAGCGGCTTGGAGTCGTTCCGCTGGAAAATCGAGCGACTTCGAGAACGAGTTTCGGCCTGGCTCGAGCCTTTCGATACCCAAGGGCTGATGCGATCGCTCTTGATCGCGCAAAGCCCAGCTCGAGACACTTCCCAGGTCTGGAGACTCCTTGGGTTTGTCCACCTGCTGAGCGCCTCCGGGATCCACCTCTACTTGTTGGGTCTTTGGATTCGCCGAACGGTACTACGGGGAGCGGAGTCTGTTGGACTGCAGGCCTCCCAGGGACAGCTCTGCGCTGGGATGTCTGCTTCGTTGGCGGGCGGCGCAGTCTGGCTTCTGGCGGGTGCGCGGCTCGGAATGCTTCGGCCGTTTCTGGTCGTGAGTCTGCGGTCGGTTGCCCGACACTGGGGTTGGAGATGGGCTCCTTGGGCTCCCTTGATTTTGGCGATGGGCACCGATCTGGTTTGGGCGGGGTTCCGAGCCTGGCGAGGTTTACCCGGGGGGTGGTCGGGAGTCAGTCGACTGCACTATGGCCTGGCGGTCGGCGGGGGACTGCTCGCTCTCGAAGCGCTGAGGTCTCGATCACGGGGCCGGCCCAATGCCTGGCGTGAGCACTTTGCGATTGCCGTGGGTTCTTGGTGTTTCGAGGTTCCCTGGGAACTCTGGGAGAACGGAGGGGTCGCACTCGCCACTCCACTCTTGAGCTTCATGACCCTTCCGATCATCCTTTGGGGGCTCTATCCGGCACTTTTGGCGGGGACTGCCGGAATCGCGTTGGGACTGGACCCCTCCCATTGGTTCGGCATGAACCAAGCGCTGGCCGGACTGGAAAACGCTTTCGAAAGCTTCGGCAGCGCGATCGTTCGAGTGGAAACTTGGTGGGTCCTACCCTGGGGCGCCTACTGCATCGCCGCGGGAGCGGCTGCACTCTTGGTTCGGCGCCGCATTCACCCGTGGGTTTGGCTCCTGCTCTTGAGCGCTCGACTCCTCGGAGGGATCGGGCTGGCCCACTCCTCCCTTGCGTCGGCACAAAGCGTGGAGCAGCTCGATGTAGGGCAAGGGGATGCGGCCTTGGTCCGATCCGGGGATGGCGAGTCGTCGGGATTGATCGACGCAGGATCGCGCCTCGCGCTCGGACCGGCAGAATGGGTCAAGGTTTTCGCTCAGAGAGGAATCACCGGGTTGAGATTTGTCGCTCTCAGTCACTTGGATGAAGATCACTCGGGCGGAGTGGTCCGTTTGGCTGCGGTGATTCCCATCGATTGCGTTCAGAGCGCGCGAGCCCAGTGGGATTCGCCTCGGGGCAGGGTCCTTGAAAGGACTCTGCGAAGTCGGGGCCTCCGGGTGGCCGACCACGAGTCTGGCTGCTTTCCATTTCGGGTCTTCGGGCCCGCTGCGGATGGGGCAGATTCGTCCAAAAGCAATGGGGCCATGAGTGCCTTCTGGATCCCCCTCTCAAGCGGAGGCGGCTATTTTGGGATGGGAGATGCCGATGCGAAGGACGAGTTGGCATTTGAGCGAAGGGTCGAGCCTGAGCTCCTTCACCCGCTCATCCTGAAGATCAGTCATCACGGGTCACGCACTTCGACTCCCGAGGAGCTGCTTCGTCGGCTTCGTCCACAGCGCGCTTGGATTTCATGCGGGGTCGGAAATCATTTCGGGCATCCGACTGCGCGAGTGATCGAGCTCCTGGAGCGGCTTCGGATTCCGATTGAACGAACGGATCGGGAAGGGTCGCTCAGCTCGACGCAGTCAGGAAGCCGAAGCGACGAGTGATCTTCAACGAAGGTTCAAAGGAGCAGGCGTCCGCCGTCCACGACGAAAATGTCTCCTGTCACCCAGGAAGCGTCTTCACTGAGGAAGAACTTCACTGCGCCGGCCACATCTTTGGGCTCGCCGACCCGACCCAGCGGGAAAGCCGCACCGCGTCGGGCATAGAACTCCTCGAGTTCCGTCTTGCTCTGGTGATACGCTTCGTGAAGCGGTGAGCGGACGATGCCCGGGCAGATGCAGTTGACGGTGATATTATCCTTACCCAGCTCCTTGGCCAAAGTGCGTGTGAGTTGGATCATCGCCGCTTTTGATACCGAGTAGGCGAGCGCGAAGTGGTTGGGCAGAATCCCTGCGGTCGAGGAGACGTTCACGATGCGGCCCCCATAAGTGTTGCGCGCCATTGCCGCGATCACGCCTTGGATGAGTAGGAACGGGGCCTTGAGGTTCACGTCAAAAGCCTCGTCCCACTGTTCTTCGGTCGTCGTGGTGACGCCGCCGAAGGGATAGATCCCGGCGTTGTTCACCAAGCCGTAGATGCCTTTGTAGGTTCCGTCGAGACGCTCGATGGTTTTTGCGATCTGGGCTGAGTCGCGCAGGTCACAAACGGCGACGCTGACCGTCTCCATCGTGCCGCCCAGGGAGTTCGCAGCTTCCTCCAGCTTGGGTCGGTTTCGACCCAGGAGCACCGTTCGGTATTCACCAGTGGCCAGGAGCTGCTTGGCGCTCTCATAGCCGATTCCGCTGCTCCCGCCTGTGATCAGGACTGTTTTCAGCTGATGTTTCGTGGGGGGTTTGGAGACTGGATTTCCCGGCGCCATAGTTCCCTGAGACTACCAGAGCTTAGCTGATAAGGCCGCCCTTCTTTTAGGGGTCGATTTGAAAGATTGCCAACAGTCCCGGAAGCCAGATAAACTGTTCAAGTCAGGTATTGGGTTTGGCTCAGACTGCCAGGGGGACATCGGGGTGCGATTCAATAGTTTCGTCCGAACATTCATGATCTGCGCAGCCGGGCTGTCCAGCGCCTGCGCGTATACGATCCCTTCCACTCAAAAGTCGACTGTGAAGGAATGTAAAGTCCCCGCGGATCAAGCCAACACTTTTCTGGGTGAATGGACTCTCAGTCCCTTACCCATTGCTTTCGCGGCTGGTCATTTTTCGGACTTCGAAAAAGGCGAGATCAAAAAGGGATTGGATGTCTGGAACGCTCACTTCACCAAAGCCCGTGCCGTCGCGGTCTTCGACTACAATCAGCAGGCAGGTCCGAGCCAGGCTCCCGCTCCGTCGCAACTTTGCCGGCAGGGAATCGTGGACGGCAAGCAGTTCACCAACCTGATCACGATCTACAAGCAAGGCGTTTGGGAGGACAGTCTGAAGAACGTGATCGCGATCACTTCCACTTGTCCGAGCCTCGATCCCAAACTCCCGAAGTTCACCAATGCGATGATGGAGCTCAATTACCAAAACTTTTTCGTGACCGATCGTAAGCCCGACCTGGCTTCAATCATCGTCCACGAACTCGGCCACCTCGCGGGGCTCAATCACTCCTGCGAGGACTCCGGGACGAATCCGTACGGATTGCCGGTCCCGAGCTGCAAGGATCCCGCGCTCCCTTTGGATTACTTCGAAGCGGTGATGTACCCGACCGTGAGTTTCTCCAACGGCGTGGGAGTCAGCAAGATGAAGGTCAACAAGAACGACCAGGGACGCGCCAACTGCCTGTTCAACGCTGCGGGTGCTTGACCTGGGACGCTGGAACGACTTCGTCCAGGTCGGGATTCGGCGTTACTTTTTGTCGATCAGCCCGCGGGAGCGCAGGAGATTCAGGGCTGAATCGTTGGCGTAGAGGCTCGGCACGAAGTTCACGAATCCTGACAGGTGCTTCATCAAGCTGTTCTCACGCTCGACCAAGAAGGAGGGCTTGCCGCGCTTGTCGACGATCTTCACCGGATCGCGTTCCCGGTAGAGGTTTTCCGAGCTTCGCTTCTTGACAATGTGGTTCAAACCGCGCGTGAAGACGACATCCCGCTCGGGAATATCGACCAGGATCCACTCACGGCCAGTGCCATGTTTGTCGATGACCTTCTGAAACTCCGTCACGAGCTTCTTGATCTGGCCCAGGATTTTCTTTTTCTCATCGCCGGCCAGATCGTCCTTGAGGATACGATGCTCGAACAGAGGATGATGAACCGTCTTCGGGGGTTTGCGGTAGAGGAGCATTTCGTTGAGCTCCTCGATGCGCGGATCATGGATCTGCTTTTTATAGCGGATCTCCTGGGCGCGGGTCATGAAGTACATGTCATTCCACCAGAAGAACCGCTCGTCCTTCTTCTCGATCATCGCAAGCAGGTCGTGGAATTGGTGGATCAGGTCGTTCTCCAGGAACGCCTTCGCCACATGGGAGGACATGATGTCGAATTTGGCGGACCCTTGGTTCTTGATGACCTGGGAGTACCAGCTGAACCGCGCGATCAGGAAATCGTCGACCGCGTGGGCGGCGTTGTCGCGCACACCGAACCCGACCTGATCCTGACCGGCGTCAAAGGTCACGAGGTTGGCCAAGATGTACTCGCGGTCGAACTGGCCGTATTTAATGCCTGTATAGTGGGCATCGCGCAGCAAGTAATCCATGCGGTCGGCATCGAGGTCCGAATGCATGAGCTGATTGGCCACGGGAAAAGGCGACTCGCCCTTGATGATGTCCGAGATCAGCTGAACGTCGAAATCGAAATGGTCCAGGATCTGGGTGAGTCCCCCTTCGAACTTGGTGTTCTTGATGATGAACGACCCCAAGTGCTCATGGGAGTTGGGCAGATCCTTGGGAGGACGCTTCTTTTTGAGTCCGCCGCCCTGGCCGTCCCGGCGCTTGTCATTGCCGTGGCGAATGTAGGCGTATTCGATGGCGTGGCTGAAGGGAAACGTGCCGATATCGTGGAGAAGCGCCGCGATGCGGAGGCTTTTGTGCAGCATCGCTGCCGGGTTCTTGGCTCGAGGATCGAAAAGCTCGGAGTCCGGGACCGCCAGCCCCAAGGACCGAAGCATCTGATCCATCGAATGCATCACGCCGATCACATGGGCGAAACGATTGTGCTCGGCTCCAGGAAAGATGTAGTTGGCGAATCCGAGCTGCCGGATCCAGCGCAGGCGCTGGAAGAACGGGCTATCGATGATCTGTTCTTCCCACTCCGTGATCGGGATGAACCCGTACATCACGTCGTAGATGACCCGGGAGTTCCTCAGGGGACGAGGCACTAGGCAGTCCTTTCAGTGGGCAGACATTCTCAATGAGTGGCCAAATGGGCTTTGGGAACGTGGAGTAGATCTTGAAGCATCGCGATGACCTCG
>JAYVNB010000058.1:0-6802 GCA_043759365.1 Bacteriovoracaceae bacterium
TGAATCTCCATGACTTCGCCGGACTCTCTCGCCGGCAACCTTGGCTGGCATTCGCCATGGCGGTGTTCATGCTTTCGATGGCGGGCTTGCCGCCCACGGCGGGCTTTGCCGCCAAGTACCTCGTCTTCTACTCCGCGATCCAAGCGGGACAGATCTGGCTCGTCGTGCTGGGTGTGCTCTGCAGCGCCATCTCGGTCTATTACTACCTGCGAGTGTTGGTCTACATGTACATGCGGGATCCGGTGGGCTCCGCCCCTGTCCATCGCGTAGGCGCGTGGTCGGCAGCGGTTGTCGCTGCGATGGTGGTTCTTACGCTTCAGATCGGTGTTCTGCCTTCGAGGCTCGTCCACGCGGCTAAGAAAGCAGTGGCCAGTCTTTAACGGGCGGGGGTGTATCCTTTGGGATATCTTTACTCGGACACATTGAGCAGGAATTGCCAGACCTTCAGAGATTGCGCAGCCGAGCGGAAGTTTCGGACGATAGTGCAAACCTGAGAGGGATGTCGCGACGCGCTAATTGCTCCTATGAGGTGCATGAACCCCTCTATTCGCCACATGATTTGTCGTTGGGCCACGTGTTTGATCGCTAATCTTTCTCTCGGTGCCTCTTCAGCGTTTGCCGGGGATCCTACGGGCTTTCATATTAATACAGCTGCCTTCTATTGCTCAGCGGGCATGCGCATGAAAAAGCACGAGGATCGCTATTCACCCTCGTCTTCCTCTTTTTCACAAGCATCCGAACCCCCGCCTCCGAAACCCTCCTGGCGCGATTTCGCGGCCTTTAAAAGGCAACAAGGCGGCAAGGTTTAATGTTGTTACCAGGAACAGCCCAGCTCGGACGTCTGCGGATCCTCTTTTGAGAGGATGAAGGCGATCGAAAGTTGCCAACTTCACAGTAGTCAATGGAAGCATGATTACAGCGGTGGAGCCTATACTTGTGAAAGCTGGGTGAGTAAGAAGCTGCTCGATGCGGTCAAGGCCGCCATCAAAATCGCTCCCGGAGTGGATGAGCTGGTCCCCGAAGTCCCGATCCCGAAAAGCGGCTGTCCCTTAACTCAGCTTTTAGCCTGCTTTCGAGGCGTGGATTCGATTCCTTCCGCAAACGACGTGAATCCGTTTCCCTCCGGTTTCCTTCCCGGAAATACGATCCGCTTCGAAGGCGCGGTTCGTCGAGGAAACCTTTTTTCCAAGGATGAAAAAGGTTCGTACATCCACAACGCCCAAGGATTGGTTTGGAGCGGGAAAGCGACCATCTAAAATTCAATCTACCCGGGGATGACACGGCTTTTCGCGACTTTGTGAAAGCAGTCATCCACCGATGTATCGAGCACCTCAGAGGCGCTGGTGGACTTCGGGAGGAAGCCAGCCTGCTTGCGAAGTTCGCTCTGCCTGATTACGACGGTAGGGTGCGAAATTTCGGGGCCTGCCACTTGGTCTCCAAAGTCCAGGACCCCACCGTGGTCAAAGCGGTCGCGGACCTCAAGAACACGATTTCCCAGACCATCATTCCGGATGGGCGTCAGCAATACCGGGAGATGTTGAGGGATGCTCAGCCCGCCCTAAGCGGTGCCGAAAGCTTTTACCCCCGTCAAAAACGCCGCTTTGGACGGCCAGCGCGGCTCATCGGGGCAGCCGCCATGGAAGCGCTTCTTCAGCCGACTGAGAACACCCACCCAGTCCCCTAGAATTCAGGTTCTCTGGCCCCTGGTCCCGTACGGGATCAGGGGCCATTTCGTTGACGGAGGGGCTTCGGGCGACTCCCGGGTTTACCTACGACTCCACATGTTTCGTGTACAATAGTGGATTAGGACGAAGACAGATGGACTTGGGTGGCCGCCGTTACAAAGTGCGACTCCAAACGGGGAGGGTCTTGGGACCGCTCGACCTGGGGCGCATCCGCAAGCTGATCCTGAAGAACCAGATCATCGGCAACGAGCAGGCCCGCGAGGATCCCCTGGGAGAGTGGATGGACATCAACCTCCATCCCGAGATTTCGGAACTTCTCTTGGCCAGGATCGAAGGCCGGCTCACCAAGGACTCGGACCCTCCCCGGAGCGTCAGCGGCTATCAACCCCTGATGGGTCATGTCGACCCCCGCGTACAGATGGCTCCGACAGTTGTTCTGGTGCCCGAGAGTCCGCCTCCTTTGCCGACTCCGCAGGAGTCGACCTTCCTGGCATCCCCGACGATAGCACTGGCTACTCAGTTTGAGACCGCGGTGCTTCCTACTGCTGGAACGGTTCAGCCACCTCCTCGCGAAGTGGAGATTGAAATTTTCGGCCATGACTCTCTGATCACAGGACTTGAACTTCGCCCGGACAATCCCCGAAGTACGCGAAAATCGGAGGAGGCTTTTGACCACTTGCCCCCTCCCCCGCTGAAGAGTGATTTGGACGACGACCCGCAGGGAGAAGAGCGTACCCGCTTGGCGCCGGCGTCGGAATCCGGTCTGGAACCCGAGAAAACCTCGGTTTCGCAGGAAGGCGACGATCCGGAACGCACCGAGTTCCAGAAAGTAGAGGGCACCGCCACTCGCCTGGTCATGAGCAACAAGGAAAAGGCGTTGGAGTTTCTGGAGGAGAATCGGCATCCGGCGCCGGTCCAGAAACTCGCGCCGATCGACTACGGCCTCGCACGCAACCTACCCGGATTCGAGATGCCGGCGGGCCGGGACGTCGCCAATGAAAAAACCGTGGTCTTTCAACGCTCGCGTTTCTCCCCCAACATCACCCGGATCAGCGGCTCGCCGGGAGGCAAAAAACAAAAAAACACCGCTCGAAATATATTGGTCGCGGTTCTTGCGATGTTCGCCGCCCATGAGGCGCTTTTCGGTGACGGGGACACCGCTAAAAATCAGGCTGTACGGGCGGAGCCGATTCGCCCCCGACTTCCGCGAATCGTCTCTGATATTCCCAGTGATCCTGTCAAGAGTCAGGAGACGTTCAAAGTTGGGATGAAGTTCTACGAAGTTGACACCGTGGTGGGTTACAAGAAAGCGGCCGATCAGTTTCTCCTGTCGGCCACCCAGGACATCAACAACGTCAAGTCACTCGCGATGCTCGCCTCGAGTTACCTCAACCTCATCGACTCCTCCAACAAGGACGAAAACTACTTCGCGGTCATCTCGAAACTGATTGAGATGTCGCGCGCGAAGTCGCTCGATCTTCCGGAAACCGTCATCTCGGATGTCGAGTTCTACATCACCGCGAACCGCGCTGAAGCGGCCAAGCAGCGGATCGTGGAGTACACAAAGAACAACAAGAATTTCGAGCCGGTGATGTTCTACTACATCGCCTCGGTGTTCGCGGCCCGCGGGGACTATCCAAGTGCCAATCGATACATCATGCTCTACCCAGAAAAACTCTACAAAAGCCCGCGAATATACCACTTTCGTGGACTGATGGCAGAGAAGTACGGGGATGATGACGCTGCACTCAAGGAGTATTTGAAGGCGATCCAGCTCTACCCGAACCACGCGAAGAGCATGTTGAAGATCGCAGAGCTGTACAACCGGCACGCCCGACTGAAGGACGCCTCCCAGCAACTTAAATTTCTCTCCGAGCATCCCTACTTGCTTCCTCCCAAGGACTTGGCCCGAGCCTACTACTTGATCGCGCTTTCCCAGGAGCTGGTTCAGAAATGGGATCATGCCTTGGGTTACATGGAGCGAGCCGTCCGGCTCGTCGGACAACCACGATTACTTGTTCGAGCTTTATACTCTGCGAGCCCGTCTGGGGGACGCCGTGAAGGGTGCCAAGAGAGAAGCTCAGATGTACGAGCTCATGAGTCAGGCCGAAAAGCTCTTGGCGGCCGGAATGCAGCAGGAAGCGCTGGCCAAGTTTCTCGAGGCCCGGCAGGTCAACATCGACTCACCCCAGCCGCTGATCAAGATTGGCGACATGTTCATGCGGCTCAGCGAAGTGGCCAATGCGCGGATGAACTACCAGTTGGCGGCCGAGAAAGCTCCTAACTCGATCAATGTCTGGACCAAGTACATCGACGTACTCATCCAGAGTTTCGAGTGGGAGGAGGCCCAGAAGGCGATGGCGCGGTTTAGGAAGCTTCCCGTCAGTCAGAGCGCCATCGACAAGGCCGCGGGTGACCTCTACGCCAAACAGGGGCGGCAAACCGAAGCGCAGCTCTACTACCGTAAAGCCATGGCGAGAGAGACGATCGACCCCACCGTCTATATCGCTTATGCCAACAGCCTGGTCACCGTCCGGAACTACCGCGATGCCCCGTTTTTTTATGCTTTGGCCCTGCGCTTTGATCCTCTGAACATGGATGCCCTAATCGGTTCGGCCCGTGCCATTGCCCAAGGCGACTCCATTGACCGAGGGATCGAAGTGCTGCAGGACGAGCTTCAGAGATTGGGAACAGCACGGGCAGAGCTCCTGGGCGCGATCGCCGAACTGCAGACCCAAAAAGGGAATTGGGATGCGGCACAGAAGTTCGTCGACCAAGCCATCGCCGCCAATTCGGATTACGCTTATCCTTGGAAAATCCAGGCGCAGATCTACTTGGCTCACGAAGGTTCCGACAAAAAGGCGCTCGACAAGGCTTTAGACGCCTACAAGTCATACTCGGACCGGAACAGCTCGGATCCCTCCGGCTACCTCGAGCGCTACCGGATCTATGCCAAGAAGACCCAGTTCGATCGGGCTGCCGAGGAGCTCGAGCGGATTTACACGGTGTATCCCAAGTACCCGAATCTTCATTTCTACAAGGGGACCATCTATTCCCTCATGGCGAACCATCGCGTAGCGATCGAGGAGTTCCGTTTGGAGCTCAAAAACAATCCCAACTCTCCGGATGCGATGATCGCTTTGGGTAAGGAACTCGTCGAGGCTGGAAATCCCAAGGAGGCCTTGGATCAGTTTCAGCGCGCCATGATCCTCACTCCCAATGCTTCGGAACCCAAGCAGCAGGCTGCCTACGCGAACTACATACTCAAGAATTACCAGGGAGCGATCGCTCTCTACAACGCGGCGCTAGGTCTCGACCGCGGAAACCCTCTGATCTATAAACGTCTGGGCATGGTCTATCGGGCCATGGGAGATCAGCCGAACGCGAAGCAGTCGTTTCGCCGATACCTCGAAATGGAGCCTGACGCGCCTGATAAGGCAGAATTCCAGCAATACCTGTGATATTCAAATAGGATGTTCGATCCTCGCTACTTCCAAGACTTGGTCGGTGAACTCGAAAAAGCCCTTCGCAAGCGCCACGCGTCTCCAGATGTCATCGGCCAAGTGGTGGCCCTCTCTAAAAGCCGCAAGGAACTGATTCATCAGACCGAGACCCTGAAGGCCGAGCGCAACAAAGTCACCCAGGAAATCTCGGGCCTCAAGGCCAAATCCAAGTCGGATCCCGAAGCGGCCAAGCTCGCCGATGCCCGAGTTCTGGAAATGCGGGCTGTCGGGGACCAAATCAAGAAGCTTGACGAGGAGCTGAAGGTCATCGATGAGAAGTTTCAACTTCAAGCTTTGAGTCTTCCGAACATTCCGCACGATTCCGTCCCGGAAGGCGAAGATGCGTCGGCCAATGTCGAAGTCCGGAAGTGGGGTACGCCGCGCCAATTCGACTTCACTCCGAAGGACCACGTCACTTTGGGTGAACAGCTCGGAATCCTCGATTTCGAGCGGGCTGGAAAGATCTCGGGAGCGCGGTTCGCGTTTTATCTGGGAGCGGGCGCGACTTTGGAGCGAGCGCTCATCCAATTCATGCTGGACCTGCACACCCGGCACCACGGCTACTCTGAAACCATCCCCCCCTTCATGGTGAATCGCGAAGCGATGACGGGAACCGGGCAGCTTCCGAAGTTTGAAGAGGATCTTTTCAAGACCACGACCGGAGATCGCGAGCTTTTCTTGATCCCGACCTCGGAGGTTCCTCTGACGAACTTCCACGCCCAGGAAATCCTCGAACCCGGCAAACTTCCCCTCTACTACGCGGCTTACTCCCCTTGCTTCAGGAGCGAAGCGGGGTCTTACGGACGCGATACACGCGGATTGATCCGGCAGCACCAGTTTCAAAAAGTTGAAATGGTGAAGATCGTGGAGGCTGAAAAGTCCTACGAAGAACTCGACGGCATGGTGAAGAATGCCGAAAGAGTTCTCGAGATGCTCGGCCTGCCCTACCGCACCCTGCTTCTTTGTGGAGCGGATATGGGCTTTGGAGCTTCAAAGACCTTTGATCTGGAGGTTTGGCTTCCCACCCAGGAGACCTACCGCGAGATTTCGTCCTGTTCGAACTGCGGGGATTTCCAGGCGCGTCGCGCCGGCATCCGCTATCGCAGCGAGGCCCAAGGAAAGCCAAAGCTTGCCCACACTTTGAACGGTTCCGGCCTCGCGGTCGGCCGCACTTGGGTCGCTCTTCTCGAAAACAACCAGGATGTCCGGGGGCATGTCATGATGCCGGCCCAGCTCAACAAGTACCTGGAAGGGGCCCCTGGCTTCGAACGCCGGGACGACGGTCACCTTTGGCTGATAGGCAAGGGTTGACAGAGACCGGTCTGACCGGAGACAAATAGGGCAACGAAAGTCAGCCGCCGACTTTCGTTTGTGATGCGGAGAGATGGCTGAGTGGCTTAAAGCGCTAGTCTTGAAAACTAGAGACCTGGCAACGGGTCCGGGGGTTCGAATCCCTCTCTCTCCGCCATAATACATGTCAGCGAATCGATCAAAAGCGCGCAAAGCATCAAAAACAAAGAACAAGGGTTTCAATGGCCGTCCCGGAGTCGGCAAGGGTCAACATCACTAGGAATCACGGGAAACAACCCCAGTGATCTTACAAAAGTCTTAGTG
>JAYVNB010000059.1:0-6771 GCA_043759365.1 Bacteriovoracaceae bacterium
TTCGAAACTCTTCTGAACGAATAATCATCGGAAAATTGTCCTGTCGCCCCTGGGTTTCTTAACTTTCTAGGTGCGACATCTTTCCTGACATAGGGGGAGCGCGTGTCTTGCCTCCCGCCAAAATTCCAATGATGCCATCTTTTGGGTGCTCCGCGATCATTCGACAGTTGCCGTCCTGATCCAAGATGGACTGCTTCCAACGTGCTTCTCGCGCTTGGTAGTTAAGTGAATCTAAAAATTCTTGAGGCATGATTCCAGCGTAGGCGGTGCGCCACGTGTCTACATGGACCTTTGCGATAGATGCCGCATCTTCTGATTTGGCATTTCGCAAGATGATGGGTGACGCTAGAGTTTTTTCCATCACTCTTTTAAGGCTTTGCCGCTTTACCCCTTCATGAGGTTTTATCTCTCCTGTTGGAATGAATCCCATCTTTTCCCAGTAGGGTTGGACAGGATTTGAATCAACGATCGCTAAGCGGATTTTTTCACACTGGAGCTGGTTACGGGCAAGGTCTTCGACAAGTTGATACGTTTTAAGGCCAAGTCCTCGCCCTTGATGGTCTTCTCTCAGCAAAAGAAGTCCTAGAAAAGCGGTGCCCTTCTCAGGAAAGTCTTGGATGAGATCTGCAACGCCAATTGCGGAGTCATCTTGGTAAAAGATCAGAAAGTGTTTTTGGTCAGTCGAACAGTTAGGTGGAATAGCCGCCAGACTGTCCTTGCCATCATTGGGCGAGTCAGTAATTCCATCCACATTCATTCTATATCGAGGGGCCTGATCCAATATCTGTTGAACCAACTCAACGGATTCGACTCCCACTCGTTTCCAGCTCAAGCTTGAGGTTGTCGCGCGCATTATCTTAACCTGCTTTTTTGAGCCCCTTTGCAAGAAACTCTACGGCCAGCTCGTTCATGCTTTTCCCTCTCCGCAGGGCCTCCTGAACCAACGAAGCATGAAGCTCCTCTGGGGTACGAACGACGAATTTGCCTGAGAATTTTTTACGGCTCATGGGCTCTGGAATAGCGATCTTCTTTTCTCTGGCCGTCTCAAGCCAGAGTTCGATCGCCTCTCTAGCATTGGCCAAGGCTTCTTCAGGAGTCGAGCCATGCGTGTGGCAGTTCTCAAGCTCTGGCACGCGTCCTACATAGATGCTGTCCCTGGGGTCGAACGCGATGTTGACTTGGTATTCTAGAACTTCCACCTTGCGAGTTTTTGATCCAGTCTTTGACTTAGCCATCTTCATTCCTCCAGTAGCTTCCGTAAGGCGTCCAAAATGTAGTGGGGAGCTTCTTTCCCATGGCAAGCAAGAGTGAACGATCGCCCTTGCTTGACCCATTGTTCATGACTGCCTTTTTGCCTGGCCAGTTCATAGCCAAGCTCGCTTAACAGTTTCCGCACTTCCTGACAGGAAAGGCGGGAGCCACGGCGGAGCTTTTCTTTAAGCTTTTCAACAGCAGTCACGTTTTTATAGTATCAAAAAGTAGTATCAAACGCTACTGCCAATTTGGGACGAGTTAAGAGTTCCTGTTTCAAAGTCAAAGCTCACATTTTCAATGGTTTGCAGGGCTTCAGCCCAACGTCCTTGGGGTTGGCTACAAAAACGTAGTGATCGACCCATCGCTTATTCTCAAAAAGGTAACCCCTTTTTATTCCCTCGCTCCGCATTCGAATGGACTTAGCGAGCGCGACAGACCCCTTATTATCAAGATTGATAGAGGCTTCGAGACGATTGAGCTTGAGCTGGGAGAATCCAATCTTCAGCCCCGCTTTGGCGGCTTCGCTACCAAATCCTTTTCCCCAGTAGCAGTTATGAATTTGATAGCCAAGATTTCCCATTTGATACTGATCGCGGCACATGACGAATATATCGACCGCACCTATTAGAGTGCCCGTCTTTATTTCGAAAGCGGCGTAAACATAAACTCGATCTTTTTTCGCGAGACCTTCGTGTCGCTTCGTCAGCTTCTTGAACTGAGCAACGGTACATTTCTTTGGATCCATGGGATCTCTGTCAAATCGATTTTGTTTTGGAAGTCGATCAACGTAAGCAGCGCGCCAGGTTGGATAGTCGCTCAAGCGGTAGGGCCGCAATGTCAGTCTCTTTGTCTTCAGGCCGCGCCTCTTCACGGTCTGGCCTCATGGATTTCTTGGGGCCTGATCGCAGTCTTGTTGCAAGCATTTGCTTCAAATACTTGGATCATGAACACGTTCTGAATGTCTGTCGAACCCACGTATCGTTTCGCTCCTGCCAGGGCCAAGTCTTCCAGACCTTTAGCATGGAGGATTTTTCCATATCCTTTTCCGCGATGATCAGGAGCGACGCCTATGTGGAACAATGATCCTTCTTCTGGCAAATCGTGATAAATCTGTGGCAGCACCAGCCCTACAAGGCCGCCTTCCAAAAATGCAAGTTTCCACATCTTGGGATTGAAGGTCGATCCAGCGAACTCGATCAACTCTGCGAGTTCTCGTTCAGGATCGTTGGGGTTTACATCTCTGGAGAGGGTGCCAGCAGACACCAAGGCCAAGGCTTTGATGAAAGCATCTCGACCTTCTTGTTCCAGGGTTCGATAGGTAAAAGGGTCGTGATACGGGGAGCGGTAGCCCGTTAGCTCCCGTCTCGCGTACTGCTTCTCAATAATCATTGAGAAACTTATAGCAAGACACGGTGCAAATCGCGAATTTTGCTTAACTGTCTCCGTAGCCAAAAGTAGTCCTTGCGGAGACAAAGGGCGTGATTTCGCGTGATGGTTTGTGATGCTCAAACAACCTGACGCTTGATAACTAGTTGATATGTCTTGCTGGGTTTTTAAGAGGTTAACGCGTCAGTCTTGATTACCGACGCGTTAACCTTTGTATAATTTGGGGTGATTGACCCGAAGTGAAACATTCCGCCAGCTTGTGGCCTGATTTTTCCTATTGTAGGAAACGCTCGCGGGATTTGAAAGGGGAAACGCGTATCAGCCGTCGTTGCATTCGCGACATCTCCGGAAATCTCAGAAAACGTTGTTGAGTCTTTCATGCGTGAACGGCGTTCGATTTGAAGGGATCAGTGTATCGGCTCGTTTGCTCTCGCATTCCATCCGCGACTTTGCTGTAGTCGGATCGCGATGTCAATCGGGTGAAAAGAGGCGTGACCAATCATCACGAACTCACCATCCTCGCAACCGCATTTCTAGTTCCCGGTCAGAAAATCAGGGGGCATTCGACTTCAGCTAAACGTAGTCGGCTAGTCTGTCCGGTTTTGATGGGGCAACTCCATGGACGAGACAATCGCGCATCCTGTAGGTTCGACTCGACCAGAAAGTTGTGGGTAACTTTACAGGGTCGCCGACTAGCGTATGATCAGCCGTCGTTATGTTCGAAAACAAAAGAAATTGCGGCCAGCACCTTGTCAATAAACGTTCCCCTCGAATCCATTCGTACCCACACGCTGGGCCGATGCTAAGCTGACTGCATCGGGGGCTTTTCGCCCCTAGGCTGCTTTAGCGACCCTTGCCGCAATGGAGTCCGCGTTTAAAATCAGGATGCTTTTATTCTTGTTTTCAGGATCTTTGTACTGGACTGCTTCCAGTACGTCGCTCGAAAGCCCACCTGAGCTCTCATAGAGAACTTCCGGCAACTTGATTTTTTGATTTTCAGCAAACGAAACAATCGCTTCAACCGAATCGACGACAAGTCCGAAATGCAGTGCCTCTTTCTTGAAAATTAAGACCTTCCCTAAGTCTGAAGCTTCGAGTTTTTCGCAGTGGTACATTTCCCGTGCATTGACGATCGTCACCAACTCTCCGCGAAGATTCAGTACACCTTTACAGTGCGGCGCCAAGCCAGGTGGCTGGAGAAGCAGCGGTGGAAAGTCGATGATCTCCCTGACTTCATCAATTTGGATTGCGTAAACGTTCTTCACGACGAATGTAATGAAAGTACGCCTTGGGCCTTCGGCCTTCGATTTTTCATTCCCAGCTTTTTTGGACGAATTGTAGATGCGATTGTGTCCATGAGTCATTTCCTGCACCTCGCTATCGAGGAATATCCGCCTATGCTCAAGCAGTAGGATATCCTCCCGGCCTTCGATGGAAATGCAGCCCGCAAACATGTCTTCGCGTTCCGGGTTCAGAACTGGAAATGATTTTAGATCTTCTTGATAGTAGCTGACGATGCTTTCGACCGAGTCCACGAGCAGCCCAAAAAGCTCAGTTTCTAAGCGCATTACGATCACTCTGCGATCACCATGAGTGGAAATGGCGCTACGGTCTTTTTCCCGATAACGCAGAAAGGCTGGGAAATCGATTACCGGAACAGTTGCTCCTCTCAAATTGATCGTCCCGATACAGTGGCTCACTGCGAGGGCCGACTCATTCAGCTGATCCACTTTTAGGATTTCCTGAATTTCGTTGATCCCAAGCGAACATTTTGCCGGGCCGACCGCGAATGAGATGCACTGCTTGCGGATGCCCTTGTGATTTTTTAACGAGTGCCTTCCGCGCGTGGGACCACTTGCGCTTTGCTTGGGCAGGGCTTTGAGTCCAAAAAGAGCCGTTACGTTCAGAATTTGGACCAGCCGGGATCCATCGTCCTTCTTAAATACACCATGAATGACCGTGTCGGGGCCAGAATTTTCAAATACAGCTTTTTCTTCGGCGTTGCTTCGAAATATTTCTCCGGTGTGGTCAAACAAAATCCCGATATTGCGACCTTGGAGCTCAAGGATGGCGATTTTCCGATCTGCGGGTGGGATGCCTCCGTTTAACTTCAGAATGCTCCCGAGATCAACAACCGGAATAATGGCTCCCCTCAGATTAAATAGCCCCAAAAGATAGCTGGGTGCTAGAGGCAGGCTCGTGTATTTTTCTGGAGGGTTGACGACTTCTTGGACAAATGACACCGCCAGAGCAAATTCATGACCGTTGAGATGGAACGATCCGAATATTTCATTTCCAGAGGGTGTTGACGACTTTTCTGGCTCTTGATCTTGGGTTTGCATAATTGTTCCTTAAGCCGCCACAACCAATCTAGGTATGCATTCGATCGTGTATGTACATTCTGCTGAGTTGATCGTTATTTTTCGACCATCGTCGTCTGCTCGATCGACTCGAGAAGGGTGCAGTCCAATTTTTTTTAGTTCTCGTAACGCCACGGTAAAATTAATTGATCCGACAAGTGAGTCTGGATTTTTGGCGTCCGGTTGGGTCATATTTCCGCCACCAGCCACGATCACTTCGATTGCGGGAAGATCCTTTGGTCGGATCTTCATTAGTGCAAGGAGTGAGGGGATCGCCTGGTCGACAAATCGGCCCCCGATAGCAAAAGTCTTAGAGGGCGATTCTGCCAATAGACAGTGAGCAAGTCCGCAGATTCCTTTGCTTTTCCAAATAAATCCGATTCCGACACACGACCCAAGAATGGTTTTCAAGGTTTCACCCTTCTTGGCGATCTTAACCTCACCGATATGCACATTGATCGCGGTCATGGCTAAGCCGCCACTTCGTCGACGGTGTTTTTTCTCAGCCTTTGGTAGAGAAGCGGTTGAATACTACTGTATCCAGTTTTTATACTTGAGAGCGATTCAGATTCCCCGATAACCAGAAGTCCATTCTCGCAGAGCCTAGGCTCGATCAGGGCGAGCGCTCTTTCTTGGTCCGCACCCGTGAAGTAAATCAGAACGTTTCGAATTAAAATAAGATCGAAGACGTCTTGAGTCCGAAGCGGGTTAAAGAGATTGTGTTCCTTGAACTGAATACGATTCTTGATTTCTGGAGCAACCTGAAACTGAGAGTCACCACTTTCTCGCATATACTTCTTGAATAGATCGGGTTTTGTTTTGCTGAACAGATCGATCGATCGACCCCGATAAAGTCCTTTGTTGCATCGTTGAACCATCTCACGGGAAATATCGGTACCCAAGATCCGGAAGGTGAACTTCGGGTTTAATTCCTTAAACGACTGAAGCAGCACTCCGAGCGAATGCGCCTCTTCGCCTGAGGATGCAGCTGCAGACCATGCTAAAAACGGTTTATCTGCGTTCCGAGACATCCAAATAGGAAGATAGACGTCGATGATGTAGGCCCAGATTCTAGGCGTGCGGAAGAAATAGGTCTCGTTGGTAGTCACCAAGTCGATAAAGACGATCTTTTCATCCGGATCTCTTTTTACGCGAGCTAAATAGTCTTCATAGGTGGATAAATTAAGTATCGAAACGCGTTTCCTTAGCCGTCCAACGACCATGGATTTACGATTGGTGGCGATCGTAATCCCTGTCAGCGCGTGAATCAGCTTGAGGAGTTCTACAAATGTGCCATCCTCTACCGTCTCAAGGTTTGCTGGCTCTTCCATATAAGCCCCCTTAGGATGCGAATTTTTGGATGGCGGCCTGAAGCTGCTCCGCCCCTGTCGCAAGTTCCTTAGTAGCTAGGGCGATCGCGTCGGAGGCGGTAGCTGATTTCTCCGTCGCATCAGCAACCTGTTGAATTGCTCCCGATACGTCTTTTGCGGCAGTTTGCTGCTCCTGGGCAGCCACTGAAATTTCAGATATGGCCAGTGTTGTTTTTCCGACCCCCTCGACGATTTTCTTAAAGGCGCTCGCTGCCTCTTTAGAGATCTCTCCACCCTGCGCTACGCGTTTGACGGATTCGCTGATTAGTTTTGAAATGTCTTTGGTTGCCTGAGACGACCGTTCCGCAAGTTTTCGGACTTCGTCGGCGACCACCGAGAAACCCAGGCCGTGTTCACCGGCTCGGGCGGCTTCGATCGCTGCGTTGAAGGCGAGTAGGTTA
>JAYVNB010000060.1:0-19584 GCA_043759365.1 Bacteriovoracaceae bacterium
CGAGCCGAAAAGGGCGGGATCCTGGATCTTTCCGTGAAACCCGGGGACTTGGTTTACGAGGGAGATGTCATTGGTTCAATCCTGAATCCGTTTGGACGCACAGTGACTCGAATTCGAGCCATTCACACGGGCATTGTAATCGGTGTGACCACGGCGCCTTTGACCATCCCGGGAACAGGAGTGGCGCATGTCGCTCGACTGAAGAAGACTTTAGCCGTCGTCGAACGGTCGATCCGGACCCATAAGGCCAAAAAGCGGAAGCGACGTGCGGCAGCTGCGCAAAAAGCGGATCGCAAGCCTGAAAAGAAGCCTGAAAAGAAACCTGTGAAAAGGACCGTCAAGAAATCGGAAAAGGTGAACCTTTGAAACGAGAACCCAAGCCTCCGAAATTCAAGAAAACAGTTTTGCCGAACGGGCTCACCTTGGTGACCGAAAGTTATCCCGGGTTCCGCAGCTTATCGATCGGGGTCTGGGCGAAAGTCGGCACCCGGCACGAACGGCCTAATGAGGCGGGTATTTCTCATTTCCTGGAGCACATGCTTTTCAAGGGTACCGACAACAGGACCTCACTCCAGATTGCACGCGAGATCGAGCAACGGGGAGGTGAGTTCAACGCATTCACGGCCCGCGAATACACTTGTTTCCATCTTTTGACGCTGGACCGCGACTTGGGGCTCGGGATGGACATACTCGGGGATGTCCTGCTCCACTCACTTTTCGATGCCGAGGAGATTGCCCGCGAGCGTGATGTGATCTTGCAAGAGATTGCGATGGTGGAGGAGTCTCCGGAGGAGCTCGTCCATGACATCTATTTCGAGCTTTCCTATGGCAACCATGGTTTAGGCAGGAACATCTTGGGGAGCGCAGCGAGCGTGAAGCGGATGAGGCGCGCAGACCTGCTCCGTTACTTCCGAAGGCACTACCGTCCCGAGAACCTGATCGTCGCGGTAGCAGGCGATGTTTCACACGAAGCAGTCCTGAAGAAAGTGATCCCTTGGACGCGAGGGCCGTGGCCGGGGGTCAAGAAGGGAATCAAGCCGAAGCGACTTCTCGCGGCCCAGGGGGACTTCGAGCCTGCTCCGCCTGTTCGTTACGGGACTTGGTGGATTGAGCGTCCGACCGAGCAGGTTCATCTTGTCTGGGGAGTGGAAGGACCTAAATACAATCATCCGGATCGGTTCGCGGCGTTTTTACTCAACGTCTACTTGGGCGGTGGGATGAGTTCGTCGCTGTTCCAAGAAGTTCGCGAGAAAAACGGGTTAGCCTACACGGTTTACTCGAGTTTGAGCCCATTTCTCGATTCGGGGCTTTTCAGCATCTATGCCGCCACTGGGATGGGGCAGGTCCCCCTTTGCCTTAAACTCATCGAGCAATGCGTTGAGCAACTCTCTCGCGAGCTTCTTCCCAAAGCGGAAATCGAGATCATCCAGGAAAACCTCAAAGGGACCGTGCTGCTGTCCGCCGATAGCGTCGAAAGCCGTATGACCAGCATCGCCCGCAACGAGATCTTCTTCGGCGAATACACTTCGGTTGAAGAGGTTTGCGCCCTGATCGACGCAGTGAAGCCTGAAGATATCCGGCGCGTTGCGCGAAACCTCCTCGGTCATGGCAAGCGGAGCATCGTCGCGCTGGGGCCCAAGCCTTCGAAAGCGATCATCACCAAACTACGGCCCGAACTACCCCGACGGTATTGTCGCACATGAGTTCATCCGGGTAGATCGGGTTGGACCATTCGAGCACCGCTTCGCCGTAGGGGCCTTGCGAGCTCAAAGTGCGAAAGTAGCAGTCTTCGAAGCCGAGAAGATGCCCGAACTCGTGGGCCAAGGTGCGTGAATCCACCGGGTCCGGCCCGAGGATCAAGGCTCGGTCGCGGACATGAAGGGTGAGGCCCCCCGTGGTGAGCACGGCCGGTCCCGCTGGAAAAGAGCCGATATGCTCACGCAGGTCGTAGATTCCGTGGGCGAACTTCGCATCCGCGGGGACTGGGATCCAGCGGATCCTGAACTCGATCCCTTGGTTGCGGGCCCAAGGGGAACGGTTCCAGTGAGTGTCGACCGCGCCTTCGAACTCCCTGAGAAACTTCGGGTCAGCCACGTCGGTGGCGATCGGCAGAGTGACTGTGCTTCCTCGGAAGCGCGCGAGATCGTCGGGAAGAAACAGGCGCTTCAGCACCCTTTTCGGACGAAACGCTTCACGCAGCCGTTCCATGACTGCGTCCGAAGCGGAGTCAGTGCGGTCTCCCTGTTGGATGCTCGAACCGTTGCCGAGAAGGACCAACTTTTCGCCCAGAGGCAGGTCGCCCCTCCGCTCGGCCAGATCCCGGATTCGGCGAAGTTCGGGAAGCCAGCTTTCCAGATACCGGACTCGACTGGCGACTTGGACGAACTCCTGGTGCACGTTCGCGAAACGCGTGGCGAGGCTGGGGTGGTTCGCTAATCGCTGTTCGAGGGGAAGCGACTTCCAGGAAGCCAAGTCCGTTTCGAGATGGGAAAGGCTTTCGAGCAGCGCTGCGGAGCGGAGCGCGACTTGATACCAGGAATACCGATCCGGTGACTTGAAGGGCATCGGAAAAATCGCGCCCGTACCGAAATCGACCCGAACTTCGGGAATCTTGCCGTAACTCGCTTGGACGCTGATTTGGCTTTCGTCGGCGTCGAGGGGTTCAGTGGGTCGGGGGAGCAGGGCGATTTCCGAAGCGAGAGTGGTTCGCAGCGATTTCCAGCGTCGCTGGGCATCGGCAAGCAGTTGACCCGAGGCTTGGGACCAAGCACCCGATGCGAACTGCGCCCTTCCACCCGCATGCGTCTGCGCGCGATCCGCAGGAGCCTCCGCGTAGTGGACGCGCCAACTCGGCTCTCCCAGGCGAGTGAGCAGGGAAAAGAGGAACGCGAGAAGTGCGGTCACGGGGTTCCGGCGCCGGCCTCAGCCGCTGCGTCGTTTTTTCCAGAGGAAGTACAGGACTGCACCACCTCCGAGGAGTATCAGTAGCCCGGTATTGTCGTCCTTTTTAGGCTTAGGAGGCGCATCTGAGCCGCCCTCCGCGCCTCCAGGGAACACTGTTCCCTCAGAGATATTCTGTGGGACCTTGATGTCGAAAAGGCTGCCCTGCGGCCCAGTATTGATGCCACCCGCTTTCCGGAACACTTTTAAAGTACGCGCCATGTTCTCGAAGTCCTGGAGGTACTCCTGGTATTTATCGCGTTGAATCGAGTAGGTGACAAGGACCCCAATGTCGAGTTTTGTGGTGGCCAAGTACCGCGTGTAAAAATTGGGGAGCTCCGAATCCATGTGGAGCGAGTCGACCCAGGGCTGGGAGCTGATGTCGATGGTCTTGGCGTACTTTACTTCCGACTTCATCGGCTTCCCTTGGACGCTCGTGTAGACCTTGGAGGCCTTGAGGTAAGCCAGGTACTGATCGAGGCTATCCTGTTCGCCTTTGAGCTTTGCGGCGAGTACGATGATGGCATCTTTCTTCTTGGCCTCAACCGTGCTCTGGCAGACCCACTCGGCGCCCTCCAGGTTGCATTGCCATTGGGGTGGAAGCTCGAACTCGACGAACTGATTGGCGAACTTCGCGGCCATGGCCGCCTGGGGCGCCGCGAGGACAAGGAGGGCGGCGACAGCGGGAGCGATACGGTTCATGGCGAGGGGTTTCATCGGGTCCATTCCTTTTAAAGGGGTCTCTTGACGACGAATCCTTCCTCGATCCAAACCTCACGGAAATACTCGAGGATGATCAAGGAAGCTTCACTCTGCTTCACTGCGGAGACCTGGGCACGCGCGATCGTCTCGCCCGTTTCCCCATTCGGTTTCACTACGAAAACATCGAAGATCTGTCCGGTAGCCACGCCGCCTCCAGAGCCTTTGTCGATCTTGATGGAATTCAGCCGATCACTCGTTTTTATGACCTTGGCTTCGAATTCGTAGGAGACGAATCCTTGATTGGCTTTTCCGTACTCCGTCGGAGTCTGCTGCAGGGGATGGGAGCGCTTACCCCAATCCCAATGGGTGGTGAGCGATGCGCCCACCGCGAAGAGGCTGGGTGCAGACTTGCCGAAGAATGATTTGTCGAGTTCAAGGGCCACCGAAAGCTTGGGGTCGAACCGGTAACCGAAGCTGCCATGGAGATCGAGGAGAGCGGGGTTGATCGAACCCGTGGCAAAGCTCCCTGCGGAGCCTGCGGGTTTGAGCCCGGATATCGCGGTCGACTCGAGCGGATCGGTCCCGAGCGATTGGTAGCCTCCGATCGAGGCGGAGCCGATCCAGCCGTCGAAGTGCTGGAGGCACTGGAGCCGGACGCTCCACGGTAGGCCAGCGGAGTAACCTTTGTTCCTGGAGGTGAATCCCGCGCCCCCGCTGAGTGTCCACGCCTGGGTCACGCTCTGGGTCACGGGAATCGTGAGGAAACCGCCCGCGGTGAGATCCGTGGTCCCATTTCCCAGGAACGGGGTGAGATTCGTCTGCGATACCGAGTTGTCGTAGGCGGGCAAATCGGCCTGCAACTGGGCTTCCAAGCTTGCCGGCACGGTTTGACCGGACTTTCGGGTTTCCCAAAGCCGAATGGTCGCTCCAACTGACTGATCCGACAGACCCGAGTGATCACTTGGGTTCTGACTCCGGATTTCGACGTGAGCCCAGCTCAGCCGTCCGTAAACGGTCAGCCAGTCCGTAAATCCGTAGGACGCATGGGCATCGAACTGAAACCGCGAATAGCTCTCCAGGGTGGTGGGGATGTAGCTGGAGCCGTCGGGAGCGTAATTGGTGTCACTGCTCCAGTTGTGGATCTCAGGGCTCAGTGAAAGCGCCTTGGGCGCCTCGTGATGGCTCTCCCACCGTCCGAGCAGCACATCGGCACTCGCTGGGGAGGCTCCCAGGACGATGGATAGGCAAGTGACCACGCCCGTGAATCGCCCAGTGCTGAGGTTCCTTGCAATTGTCATTACCTAGACAATTTTGCCATAGGCGCCCTGCCGCGCTACTCAATTTTTTTTTGGTTCCCACTTCGCGGGGGCCGGGTGTAGGTTTTCGAGTTCATTTAGAAAATCAGGAGCGGCACATGTCCATCTATAAAGAATCCCTCGAGTACCATTCGCGCGGAAGGAAGGGGAAAATCGAAGTTGTCCCCTCCAAGCCGGTGGTCACCCAGCAGGACCTGTCCCTGGCCTATTCTCCCGGGGTCGCCGAGCCCTGCCGGATGATCGCCGAGAACGAGGAGCTGGTTTACGAGTACACGGCCAAGGGCAACTTGGTGGCGGTCGTGACCAACGGAACTGCGGTTCTGGGCCTGGGCGACATTGGCCCCCATGCTTCCAAGCCGGTCATGGAAGGCAAAGGCATCCTTTTCAAGAAATTCGCCGACATCGACGTTTTTGACATCGAGCTCAATGCTAAGAACCCAGATGACGTGATCCGAGCCTGCGAGATGCTTGAGCCGACTTTCGGAGGCATCAATCTCGAGGATATCAAGGCGCCGGAGTGCTTCTACATCGAGGAAGAGCTCAAGAAGCGCTTGAAGATCCCGGTGTTCCATGACGATCAGCACGGAACCGCGGTCATTTCCGGAGCCGCCTTCCTGAACGCGCTCGAAATCATCGGTAAACGGATCGATCAGGTCCGCGTTGTGTTCTGCGGAGGAGGAGCTGCCGCCATCGCGTGCGCCAATCTCTACGTGAACCTCGGCGTCAAGCGAGAGAACATCCTCATGTGTGACTCCAAGGGAGTCATCTACGTGGGTCGCAAAGAGGGGATGAATCCTTACAAGGAGCGTTTCGCGGTTGAAACTGACAAGCGCACCATCGCCCAGGCTCTCGAGGGAGCAGATGCTTTCGTGGGAGTTTCGGTCAAAGATGGGATCACTGCCGAAATGGTCAAGAAAATGGCGAAGGACCCGATCGTCTTCGCTATGGCCAACCCGGATCCCGAAGTCCTGCCCGAGGAAGTCTTGGCAGCCCGGCCCGACGCCATCATGGCAACCGGTCGTTCGGACTACCCGAATCAGGTCAATAACGTCCTGGGTTTCCCTTTCATCTTCAGAGGCGCCCTCGATACGCTTTCGATGGCGATCAATGAGGAGATGAAGATGGCCGCCGTAAAAGCGTTGGCTCAACTTGCCAAAGAGGAAGTGCCAGAGAGCGTTTCTCGCGCCTACGGGGGGCAAAAATTCAAGTTCGGCCGCGACTACCTGATTCCGAAACCCTTCGATCGGCGCGTGCTCCTCTGGGTCGCCCCCGCTGTCGCGGAAGCCGCGATGAAATCGGGGGTCGCCCGCAAAAAAGTCGAACTCGAGGAGTATAAGGAGAGCCTGGAAACGATCTTGGGTTCCTCGTATACGGTCATGCGCGGGATCAAGAAGCGCGTTCAGCATGGAGCGACCGAAGGAAAGGCCACCCTCGTGTTTCCAGAAGGGGATCATCCGAAGATCCTTCGAGCTGCCCAGATCATCCGCGAAGAAGGCATCGCTGATGTGATCCTTCTCGGGCGTGAAGTCGACGTCCGGCGCCAGATCGACGAACTCGGGCTTTCCGAAGGCCTGAAAGGCGTCAAGATCATCCGCCCGTCCCAGAGCGAGCTTCGTGAATCATACGCTAAGCGCTACGTCGAAAAACGGGAGCGCAAGGGCGCCACTTTGTCGGACGCGATGAACCTGATGCGTCTCCAGAACTACTTCGGATCGATGATGGTCGAGATGGGGCATGCCGACGGGCTCCTTAACGGCATCTCTCAGAGCTATCCCGACACTCTTCGTCCAGCGATCCAAGTGATCGGCGCCAAGCCGGGTTCCCGGCTCGCCGGCATTTACATGATGATCATGAAAAAACGCGTGCTCTGGTTCGCTGATACGACCGTCAATATCGAGCCCACTGCCGAAGAACTGGCCGATATCGCGATCCAAACGGCCACCTTCACCAAAAGCTTCATGGTCCAGGAGCCGCGGGTCGCCATGCTGTCGTTCTCGAACTTCGGGTCGAGCGATCATCCGTTTGCCCTCAAGGTCAAGCGGGCCACGCAGATCATCAAGGCTCGCATGCCCGATCTCGTCGTGGATGGCGAGATGCAGGCCGACACCGCGCTCGTCTCCGAGCTCTCGAAACAGAGTTTCCCGTTCAATCAAATTCCGGGAGACGCCAATATCCTGATTTTTCCGGATCTCCAGTCCGGAAACATCGCCTACAAGCTCATTTCCCGTCTCGCTGCCGCAGAAGCGATCGGGCCGATCTTGGTGGGAATGAACAAGCCCGTGTTCGTGCTCCAGCAGAACTCCGACGTGAATGACGTCGTGAACATGGCTGCTATCGCCGCGATGGAAATCCATCTCCGCAAACCCAAGAAAGGGGATTCCCATGCCCAGCTCTAAGAAGGCGATCCTGACCCAGCACGCTCCTGCGCCAATCGGACCCTACAGTCAGGCGATCCGCCATGGGCAGATGTTATTCTGTTCCGGCCAAGTGCCGATCGATCCCGTCACGGGCCAGATCCGTGAAGGCGCGACCGTCGAGGAATACACCCGGCAAGTTCTCGAGAACCTCGGGGCCGTGCTGAAGGAAGCGGGAGCGAATTTCGACCAGATCGTGAAGACCACCATCTTCCTCAAGAGCATGGGGGATTTCCCGCGAGTGAACGAAGTTTACGGTTCCTACTTCAAGGGGACGCCACCGGCCCGATCCACCATCGAAGTGGCGCGCCTCCCGAAAGACGCCATCGTGGAGATCGAAGCCATCGCAGTGATTGACTGAGTCGCGGTTCCCATGCGGATCCGGCCTCGATTGAGGAGGTATTTTTTCCCCGTGTCACTCCTTTTCCTTGGGATGGGGATCGGGGCGCTTGTGCTCGCGTTGGTCTCCGCTGGGGAAATCTACGACTACCGGGATACGGTCGACGGAGTTCATCTGCCGCCGGTGGATGCGATCGTGGTGCTTGCGGGAGGGAGGGGTCGCATCGCGGCCGCGGGCGACGTCTGGTACCGGTACTGGGAGCTTTCCCATATGCCGATTTCAGGTGCCGGTAAAAGTCCAGTGCCCGCGCAAACACCGATTCTCTATCTTTCGGGGATGGGTCAGCGTTCGAATTTCAATACGCTCTCCCATCAGGTCCGGCGAGGTGTGCTCGGGGTCTTGAAACCCGAGAACGTGGTGATCGAAGCGGTCAGCGGCAATACTGAAGAAAACGCGCTTTGGCTGGCGAATATAGCCAAAGAGCACGCATGGGAGAAGATCATCCTCATCACTTCTCCCTACCACATGCGACGAGCGAGGCTGATCTTCAATAGCGTGTTGTCGTCTCAGAACCATCCGATGCAGATTGAAACCTTGTCGGCATTCCAGGAACCTTTCGAGCCGGGCGAGTGGCTCACCGGCTTGAATGGAATTCGGGTAACTCTGCTCGAGTACCTCAAATTGCTTTACTATCAGACGGTCTGGAAACCTGATCCGAACGCCGAAGCCTTGCCGCGCTGAAGCTCCATTTACGGCTTCGCGAAAACGATTCCGCGCAACTTGATCTGGGCCATGAGCTCGTGGATGGCTTTGGCCCGATGTGAAACGGCGTTTTTCTCCGTCTCGGTCATTTCTGCCAAGGTTTTTTGGGAACCCTGGGGCACGAAAATCGAGTCATACCCGAAGCCATGATCTCCCCGCGGAGCCTCAATAATGGAGCCTTCAAGCACACCATCGGCATGGATCAGGATGCCTTCGATGAGGAGCGCGACCGTGGTGACGAAACGCGCAGTTCGCGCTCCTTCGGACTTGCCCTTCAATTCGTAGAGCAGAAGTTCGCGATTGGCCAAGTCCTGGGCCAGTCGCGAAAGCATCGCTCCCGGGGTGGACTTGGCATAGCGATGACTGCGAACCCCTGGGCGACCTTCCAGGCCTTGGACTTCCAGGCCAGTGTCATCCGACAATGCCGGGAGATGGGAGCCTTGGTTGGCGAGCCGGGCCTTGGCGATCGCATTCTCGAGATAAGTCGAGTGGACTTCAACGAAAGCCAATTTTTCGGAATTTCGAATGATTCCTTCAGCGGGAACCAATTCCAAATCGGGGTAGGCCCTCAACAGCGAAGAAAATTCGCGGAATTTTTCGGGATTGGTGCTGGCCAGGATGATCCGATTGGAAAGTCGCATGGCTGAAATCTAGCATCGCGGAGAAGCGGCTGCAACTGGAGCGTCGAGTGGAAGCTCCGCTCCTGGGCAAGGAGTCATTCAAACGAGAGGGAGTAGCTGAGTTCGGTGAGGTTCGGGATGTCCTCGACTTTCAGGGCGATGTTCAAGACGTATTTCTGGAAAAAGTTTCGATAATGGTCCTGGACGGTCGCGTTCTCGGCGTCACTCGGCATTCCGCACTTGCTCGCGTCTTCGTAGCAGCTGCGGACGCTGGAAAAGAACGCGAAGCAACTGCCCCGGAAGGTCTGGAGTCGCCGGACATCGAACTGAAGTGTGCCCGCGATGGGGTTGCCACCCAAGGCGGGACTCGGTACGCGCGTCGCAAGTCCGGCTCCTAGGTAGCTCACTTGACTGATGCAACTACCGTCTCCCGCGAGGTCCTCCGGCGCGAAGTCGAGGTCGGTGAAAGTAAAGTGCCCGGAGCCTTGGAGTGCGAGAAGGATACCGCGTGGTTTCGGAGCTGAAAGATCGTCCTTGTTGATCAAAGCGCCTTTTTTGGAATCAGCATGGCTCATTCCCAGATAGACCGGATCCGTGATCACGGTATCCCATTTGTCTGGCAGCGGGAGAAGGTCGGCGATTCCGCAAGTCTCGTGGTTAGTCTTGGTGCAATAGCTTAAGCGGCGAGCCTCGGTGCGGTAGAATCCGCTGGGATCGTCCACCACGAGGTGTTCGACCTTGTTGCCGAGCCGGCAAGCGGTCAGGGAGCTTGCCGAAAGGGCCGCGGCCAAGCCTACGATCAAAGCGTGTGAATTTCGCATCGGTGCAAGTCTCCCGGCTCAGCTCAAGCCTACTGAAGCTTCTTCGGTGCGGAGGCGGGGGTTCTAGATGGGAAATCTTTGCCGTCCATTGGCCAAGACCCCAATTCAGCGGAGTTCGGAAGGTGCACGAGCGACGAGGAGCGTTCCGCCGACAACCGCCAAGGGGATCACCCAAGCCGATACGAGTGGGATCGAGAAGAGGATTGAAATCGAGCTTCCGAAGCCCAGGCTGGCGTAAGGATGGCGAGCCAGAAATCGAATTCCGTCTTTCCAGGTCATTCCCCTTCGGGTTTGGGGAAAGCTGATGAATTGGAACACCAGCAAGAATATCGCGATTCCGATGGAGATGAGTCCGACACCGGGAACCCAGGAAGTCGCGAGCGCCAGGAGTGCGAACGTACCAGCGACCGCACACTTTCCGAGGTCGATCAGGAGAAGTCGGCTTTTGCCGAGCCACCCGAGGCGGGGCGCCGGTGATAGCGGGGGCACCGCGAACTTCTCCGATTCTTCCGCCAGGAAGTCATTGAACGGGGACGCGACAATGCCGGCCACCGTTGAAAAAGTGAGGGCACACACTCCGATGAGGAGAACTTCGAAGACCCCCAGAAGTAGACCGGAATTGAAGTTTCCGGAGGACGCGATCTGGGTTTTGATCCATCCGTGCAGCCGCGTGATGCCGTAGAGGTAAAGGGTCGATGTGACCGCGATCGGCAAGATGCTCCAAAGCAGCAAACCTCGGTTCCGGAGGATCAAACGGAGCGCCGATCGTGGAAGGGAGAAGCCTGCGGAGAAGGAGCCGATCCGGCCTTTCAACAAGGTGTGAGTCCCATCAAGGAATGGCAGCGAGTTCTTCAACTGATCGGCACAGGAAGGGAGGGCTCTCCTTCATCTCCTTCTCCAAGACGCTCGCGGTTTCACGGGCGTAATGATGGCCGGGAAGGATAATGGTCTCCGAAGGGAGGCTTTTGATCCTTTGAAGGGAAGCGAACATCTGCTCGTTGTCACCGGTGGCCTGCGAGGTATTGCCACAATCCCGGATGAAAAGCGTATCGCCAGTCAGAAGGTAGGTTCTTTCGGGTGAGACGTTCGATTCGACCAGGAAACTGCATTCACCAGCGCTATGGCCTGGAGTATGGAGTGTACGAACCCGTGTATGGCCCCACACGAAAGTCGCACCATCCTGGATGGTTTCGAGGCTGGCATGGGAGCGTAGCGGCTCGCGAATGCGAAACAGCTCAGCTTCGTGCAGCGTGATCGGCACCCGAGGAAAAAGCGTCGCCAGTTCGGGAACCCCGGCCGTGTGATCGGAGTGCGAATGGGTGAGTAGGATCCGGTCGATCACGAAACCATGGCGTTCGAGCGCGGAGAGCGGTGCGGTCAGATCTTTTTGGGGGTCTACCCAGACCGCGCGTCGCGTCGACCAGTCCAGGATCAAATAAACAAAGTTTCGATAATCACCAATCTCAAATTGGGCGATGGTCTCGTTCTCGACGAGACCGGTGGCTTCGAACTCGGCAAGATGAGCGGGCAGGGCGCATGACATGGCGATTTCCAAGATTCCAGAGTGGCCGCGCGGAGTCAAGCAGCCAGGAAAAGGGCACGGCGGATGGGGTCATCCACCCGCCGTGCGGTCAACGGTCCTAAGGACAAGTCGATTAGGCGACGCGTTCTTCGTCGATGTGGGTTGCGCTTCTGGAGCGGGACACCATGTAGCCCGCGATGCCGACGGCAGCGATGAATCCAACGGCCATCAAAGCGCGACCGTAGTTCTGACCGAGCCAGTCCGTGGCTTCGCCGTAGTAATGGGTGGCGCGTTCGCTGAGGTCGTCGGCCATTTTGCTGGCGCGCTCCCGGAGATCGCCCGTGATGTCTTCGACGTTGTCTCGAGAGTCGGAAGTGGCTTCGCGGAGGTTCTGCTTATCGCGATCCCCTAAGCGGTCTCCGATGCGGCTGGAAAACGATTCGCTGCGATCGCCCGAGCGTTCCGAGGTTGAGTTCGAAGTGTTGCTTGAATAGTCATTCGAAGCGTCCGAGGGGGTAGACGAAGGATGGGCGGACTGGGAAATCCGCCCCGAGAATGTGCTTGGACCTGAGTTCGAGGAAGGGAGCGAGGCGTTGTTCTGGGACGAGGGGGACTGGGTCTTGTTGGGCATAAGGATCTCCTTGCCTTGGGGGACTGTGCAACGGGCGTTCCGCCGCATATGGACAAGGTTTGCGCCATGGACAAATCGTGGTAACGAGTGCCGAGGGCGAGCCCGCCGGCCCGAGAACGTTGAAACCGGAGAAGAAATGAAAACCGTTACTGAATTTTCGTCGATCACCTTGAAGAACGCCTTGAAAACCTCTCAGGAGCTGACCAGCGCCGGGAAAACGGCTGAAGAGCTTCCTGCCGCCCTCGGCGAGGCCCTGAAGCTCGAAGGCGATAAGCTCAAGTGGATGATCGCGGCCCTCGAGGTCGGCATGAGCCGGACCGAGGGTTTGAAGCGCGTTCTCGTCATGACGGCTGCCGAGGGCGAAGCCGCACCTCGCGGCGCCGAAAAGCGAGAAGAGCATTATTATATGGCCGAGTTCTTTCCCGGTGCGGGTTCTGCGCGCGGCGCCGAGCGGAACGCCGGTAAAAAAGAAGAGGAACGCGGCGGCAAAGGCGGTCGTGGCGGTAAGGGCGGCAAAGGCGGCGCTCCAGGCGGGCGGGGTCCGGGTCGTGGAGAAGGACGTCCAGCGGGAGCCGGCGAGCCTCGGATGGATGGCCGAGGTGATGGCCGTGGTCCAAGTCGTGATCGTCCTCCTGGGGGCGTGGTGATCACCACCGGCTCTCCGGCTGGAGCTTTGGGCGCTGGACCTTCGGGTGGACCGGGCGACGGCCAGGCCCCACGAGCAGCACGCCCTCCCCGCGAGCCTCGTCCTCCCCGCGCCCCCCGCCCTCCGCGCGAAGCATTGCCAGCGGGTCCGAAGCCTGCACTGCCGATTCCTCGGCCCTTGGGTGCATCCAGCGGTCAAGCGACCCCGATTGCCGAGGTGGCCGCAGCTTCGAGCGACGTCGCTTCAGCTGGAGCCGAAAGCGAGTCCCAGAGCTCAGCTCAAGGGACCTGAAACCTCTCTTCTCGCGCAACTCAAGGCGTGGAAGGTCGAGCCGGACTGGGCTCGCCTTCCACGCCATTTTAATGACTACAAACCCACTCCTTGGGCCAAGTCACGGGTGAGGCACCCGGGCCTCAGTTGAGGGACCAGTCCAGCATGCGCTGTAACGGGATTCGAGCTCTTTCGCGCAACTCCTCGGACAGGGTGATCTCGGGCCCTTCGTTCCGCAAAGCAAGGTAGACCTTTTCGAGGGTATTCAGCTTCATGAAGGGGCAGTCGTTGCAGTTGCAGGCATGATTCGGAGGTGCTGGGATCAGGTCCTTGCCCGGTGCCTGTTTCCTCATCTGGTGAAGGATGCCGGCCTCGGTGGCCACGATGAACTGTTTCTTTGGGCTCGAGATCACGTATTTCAGGAGCGCTGAGGTCGCACCGACGAAGTCGGCTTTCGAAAGCAAGCTGGGTTCGCACTCGGGGTGTGCGATCAACTCGGATTCAGGATATCGGAGCTGGATCTCGGCGATCTTTCTTTCGGAGAAAGTCTCGTGAACGATGCAGGTGCCCTGCCAAAGAAGCATTTCGCGTCCCGTTTGCTTCGCGACGTAGGCCCCCAGGTTTCGGTCGGGCGCAAACAGGATCGGGCGGTGATGGGGGATCTGGTTCACAATCTTCACTGCGTTGGAACTCGTGCAGATGACGTCGCTTTGGGCTTTGATGGCGGCTGAGCAGTTGATGTAGGAAACGACGTAATGGTTCGGATGCAGAGCGCGAAATTTCGCGAACGCTTCCGGGGGGCAGCTGTCCGAGAGAGAGCATCCCGCACGAAGATCAGGCAGGATCACTTTACGAGACGGGTTGAGGATCTTCGCGCCTTCGGCCATGAAATGAACCCCGGCGAAGAGGATCAAATCGGCTTCAGAGCGTTGCGCTGCCCGGGCCAGATCCAAGCTGTCGCCGACAAAATCGGCAATATCCTGGATATCTGAATCTTGATAATAATGGGCAAGTATTACGGCTCGTTTGGCTTTTTTTAGCCGCTCGATTTCTGAAAAAAGGTCTAAATTCCCAGGAATTCCTTGTAAATGAGTAGCTGTGCCCATAACTTTGTGAGATACGGTTTACCCCTTTTGATCAGGTGTGGCAATGGCTTCACGGGAAGCTTGCCCGGGTGCCCTGGTCTGGTTTAAACCTTTAAAGGAGCTCGGGCTTGCCTGAATTGCAGAATTGGAAGAAATGGCTCACTTTGAGTCGCGGGCCCGGAGGGGACGACGTGGTGAAAGTACTTAAAAAAGGTCCGGCAATGCGAGTCATCTTTTTCTACCCAGGAGAAGAAGGCACTTATGTCGACAACCCAGTCGTGACTCTCTACGAAAACGGCATCGTTCACATCAAGTCGAATCAGGAAGAGACTTCTACTCATCTGCAGAACTGCGAAATCCTTTGGAACTTCGAAGTTGATGCCGAGGATCGCACGAATAAGGTTCGCCTGCTCAAGCCCAAAGTCGAAAACCGCGGGCTCGATGAAAATCCCCAAGGACAGCCTCCAAAAAGTCCCGAGCTGACCTGAGTTCACTCCGGCTTCATTCTCTCTCTCTCTCTTCTCTCTCTTCTCTCTCTTCTCTCTTTCACTTAGGGGTGCTGGCTGGGCCGGCTGAGACGACCGCTCGACGGACGAACCCTGGAACCTGATCCGGATCATGCCGGCGGAGGAAAACGTGAAGTTATCGATCGCACTTATTTTGATTGGGCTCGCGTCGTCTTCGGTGCTTTTCGCACACGAAAAGCAGGGACGCCCTGAACTCGTGGTTTACACTTACGACTCACTCATGTCGAAGCAGGGGTGGGGAACCGCGGTGTTTCCCGAGTTCGAGAAGAAGTGTGGTTGCACCCTCAGGGTCATCGCAACGGGTGATGGGGGGCAAGTGCTCTCACGGCTGCAGTTGGATGCCGAACGTGGCAAGCCCACTGCCCAAGTCGTTGTGGGATTGGATCAGCACCTCTGGGAAAAGGCCAAGCCGTTGGTGGAGTCGTGGGGCGCTTGGAGACCGCGAGAGTTTGGTCACCTGCAAAAGGATGCGAGGGTTGGGGCTCCTGGAGATGGGTTTCTGCCTTTTGATTACGGAGTGTTCGCGTTTATGGCTGATACCCAGGCCCTTTCGGAGCAAGGACTTCATTTGCCTCGATCCCTCCAAGACCTCCTGAAGCCCGAATGGAAGCGCAAGATCATCCTCGAGGATCCGAGGACTTCGACCCCCGGTTTGGCGTTCTTGCTTTTTACACAGGTCAGCGAAGGGGCGAAGGTCGGCGAGTTCTGGAAAAAACTGGCTTCTCAGTGGTTGACCCTCGCTCCCGGTTGGGACGCCGGTTATGGGCTTTTTCTCAAGAAGGAGTCCCCATTGGTCTGGAGCTACACCACAAGCCAGGCGTACCACGAGGAGAACGGCGATACCGCCAAACGGTATCGCGCAGTCGTTTTGGAAGAGGGGCATCCCCTGCAGATCGAAGGGGCGGCATTGGTGAAGGGCGCTCTCGATGCTCCAGGCGCGCGGGATCGGGCGAAGGCCTTTCTCGAGTTCCTGATCTCGAAAGAGGCCCAGGCGAGGATCCCGCAGACCCAGTGGATGATGCCGGCGCGTTCGGACGTGAAGCTACCCGCCAGTTTCATGCATCTTCCGGTTGTGACCCGGGTTCATCGGATCGAGACCCGACCCGAATCCGTGGAGCGTGACCTGAAGTCGTGGCTTGGATTCATCCAAGGTTGACTTCAAAGAGGTTGACCTCAAAGCCGCTGATCTCAGGGAAGGGTAGTCGAATTCCATGCGGCTGGGGTCCGGTGGCGTTGGTTTGGGTATCCCTATTCTGGTTTGCTTTCGTGGCGGTTCCAGTCGCGATGATCCTGGCGCGGGTGACTGGATTTCAAGTCGACGGTTCGTCACTTTTGGAACCGACGCTCCTTTCCGTAGTCCGGATCACATTGATCCAGGCGGCATCGAGTACCGCGATTTCCGTTCTGATCGGCTTTCCGCTGGGTCTTTGGGTCGGAAAACACGCTGCGGACGGCTCCCGCTCGGCAAAACTCTCGCAAGCCTTCCTGGCTGTCCCTTATTCGGTGCCCACTGTGGTGGTCGGATCTGCGGCGATCCTCTGGATGGGGCGATCCGGGCTTCTCGCGAACTGGGGGCTGCCATTGGATTGGGCTTACACGCTTCGGGGCGTGATCTTGGCCCACGTGTTCTTGAATGCGCCTTGGATCGCGCTCCTGGTGGCGCAGTCCCGTTCGCAGTTCCCGACCGAACAGCTTGAAGCTGCCCGAACCTTGGGTGCTGGATTCGCTGCCAGGCTCCGGCTCCTGATCTGGCCCTTCGTGCGGAGCTCGACGGCTTACGCGGGGATCCAGGTCTTCAGCCTCTGTGCGATGAGTTTCGGATTGGTGCTCTTGCTGGGTGGGGGGCCTCCCGTGCAAACCCTGGAAACCGCGATCTATGCCCAAATGCGTTTCGGATCTCCCGATCTGGGCTCGGCCGCTGCCTGTGCCGTTTGGCAATTGGGGATCAC
The DNA here is from genome assembly GCA_043759365.1 of Bacteriovoracaceae bacterium. Lineage (GTDB taxonomy): Bacteria > Bdellovibrionota > UBA1018 > UBA1018 > UBA1018 > JAYVNB01. The sequence continues at coordinate 16,546 of JAYVNB010000060.1, forward strand.
GCTCGTGCCTTGGGTGCTGGTCTCGATCAGCTTCAGCGATCGTCGAGAGGGTCTATTTTCGATCGCTCCCCGAACCACGGCGTCGAAGAGATTCGCTTCCTTCGCAGATCGGGGAAGGGCGATCGCTTTGCCCATGGTTTGCGCTCTTCCCTTACTTCCTTATTTGCCCCTGGTTTTCGGTGTCCGGTGGGCGGCGCTCGCCGACTCTGGGATCTCCCTCTCCCTCGGGAACTCACTCCGAGTTTCGATTGAGATCGCGGTGGGAAGCGCTGTCCTTTCGACCCTCACGGCGTTGGCAGGAGTATTGGCTGGATTCAGGTACCGCGCGCTCGCGGCCTCCCTTCGTATTCTACTTTCCTTACCCTCGGGGATCTCCATGCTGGTGCTGGGCATCGGCGGATGGCTTGCCTATGGTCGATGGATCGACCCTTTCGAAGGGAGTCTTTTTGCGATCATCGCACTTCAGGCTACGGCGTTTTTTCCGTTGGTTCTCCGCATGCTCTGGCCCGTAGCCGAGCGAGTACAGACGGTGCAATTGGAAGCAGCTTGGACATTGGGAGCTTCGCCTTGGGCCGCTTATTGGCGCATCGAGGGACCTCGCTGGAGGAGTCCGCTCACGAGCGCTTTCGCCATCACGGCGGGAGCGAGTTTGGGCGAACTGGGAGCGGTCAGTCTTTTTTATAGCGAAAAGCTGATGTCCTTGCCTCTCTGGGTGGTGCGATTGATGGGACAGTATCGTTTTGAGGAAGCGCAGGCGGTTTCGGTTGTGCTGCTTTTGCTTTCGGCCGGGATGGTCATCGGAACCTTGGTCTTTGGGAAGGCAAGCAGATGAATTTCGAAAAGCTTCAAGTCAGTCGTTTGGAAAAGAAGTTACCCGGATTCACCCTTCAAGCCGACTTCGACTTGGAGCCGGGAAGCCGAGCCGCGATCGTCGGACGGAGTGGAAGTGGCAAGACCACTCTGCTGCGAATGCTTGCCGGACTGGAGCGAGTGGATTCGGGACGAGTGATCATCGGTGAAAAGGATGTGACATCCTGGGTTCCTGAAAAACGCGAAGTGGGCTTCGTCTTTCAGGATCAGGCATTGTTCGCTTCGATGAGTGTGATGGAAAATGCTTCGTTCGGATTGATGATGCGGGGCGTATCCCGCGAAGAAAGAGAGTCTCGCGTTAAGCCTTGGCTCGACCGTGTGGATTTGGCGCAGCAGATCGATACTCCGATCAGCCGACTCTCCGGTGGCGAGCGTCAACGCCTGGCCTTTGTTCGTGCCTGGGTTTGGAGTCCACGCATCATTCTCATGGATGAGCCCTTCTCCGCTCTGGACAAGGCACTCCGGCAGTCTTTGCGCAAGCAGCTGGTCGAGCTGCACCAAGTCTGGCCTGTGCCCCTTCTGATGGTGACCCACGACGAAGAGGACTCGATTCAAGTCGCTACGGCGCGAGTGATGTTGAGCGAGAAATCAGGCTTGAATCTCCGGGTGTTTTCCCGAGAATCGCGTTGACCGGGAAAAGGCGATTCGCATAGAGTCGAGGCTCCACACAGGAGAAATCTCCCCATGCCCGGCGCTCAGCCTACTTTCAAGAATTTGACGGCTCCCACCCAAGGTGAACGCATCACCATCGCGAACGGCAAGTTGACCGTTCCGAAGAATCCGATCATCCCGTTCATCATCGGAGATGGAACCGGCCCGGATATCTGGCATTCCTCGCAGGCTGTGTTCGATGCTGCCGTCAAGAAAGCTTACAAAGGCGAACGCAAGATCGAGTGGTTCGAAGTTTACGCGGGCGAGAAGTCGTTCAATAAATTCCAGGATTGGTTGCCTGAAGACACTCTCACTGCGCTTCGGCACTACCTCGTTTCGATCAAGGGTCCGCTCACGACGCCTATTGGTGGCGGCATCCGCTCGTTGAACGTCGCACTCCGGCAGATGCTCGACCTCTACGTTTGCATTCGTCCGGTCCGATGGTTCAAGGGTGTGCCCTCGCCCGTGAAGCATCCTGAAAAGGTCGAGATGGTGATCTTCCGGGAGAACACCGAGGACATCTACGCCGGCATCGAGTTCGAAGCGGGCACGGACGCCGCGAAGAAAGTCCTCGCCTTTATCCAAGAGAACTTCCCGAAGGACTACGCCAAGATCCGCTTTCCTGCCACGGCCTCCCTCGGGATCAAGCCGGTCTCGCAAGAGGGCACTGAGCGATTGGTTCGTTCCGCCATCGACTATGCCTTGGTCAACAAGCGTAAATCGCTGACGATCGTCCACAAGGGCAACATCATGAAGTTCACCGAAGGCGGATTCCGCAAGTGGGCTTACGCGGTAGCCGAGCGCGAGTACGGATCCAAGGTTTACACTTGGGATCAGTGGGAAATCACCAAGAAGGCCAAAGGAGAAGAGGCCGCGAACGCCGAACAGAAAGCGGCTGTGGCCGCAGGCAAGATCATCGTCAAGGATGCAATCGCCGACATCACTCTTCAGCAGGTGCTCACTCGTCCCGAAGACTTCGACGTGATCGCGACCCTAAACTTGAACGGCGACTACCTATCGGACGCTCTGGCTGCGCAAGTGGGCGGTATCGGAATCGCGCCCGGAGGAAATATCAACTATTTGACCGGTCATGCGGTTTTTGAAGCGACTCACGGTACTGCTCCGAAGTATGCGGATCTCGACAAAGTGAACCCGGGATCCGTCATCCTCTCGGGGGAGATGATGCTTCGGTACTTGGGCTGGAACGAAGCCGCGGATTTGATCATCCTGGGAATGGATGGCGCGATCGCTGCCAAAAAAGTCACTTATGACTTTGCGCGCTTGATGAAACAAGAAGGCCATGCGGACGCCGTCGAGATCAAGTGTTCAGAATTTGGCCAAGCCATCATCCAGCAGATGTCATGTTCTTGAAACGCTTGCTTGAAACCTTTCTTTGACCAACTGAGGAGAATTTAAAATGGCGAAATCCCCGATTCGGGTTGCTGTCACCGGTGCCGCCGGCCAGATCGGCTACTCCCTCGTGTTCCGCATCGCCTCGGGCGAGATGCTGGGCAAGGA
>JAYVNB010000061.1:0-2096 GCA_043759365.1 Bacteriovoracaceae bacterium
TGGCCTTGATCAGCTGGATCTTGGAGTTCATGCCTTCGGCCACCGCGTTTGTGATGCGGTGATTGCAGTAGTTAAGTAGCCCCGGCAGGTGGCGCTTAAGAGTATGGACAGCCTCGATGACCGGCTTGAGTCGCGAGTGGATCGCCCAGAAGTACCAGCGTCGAAGAATTTCCGGGCTGAGCCCGCGCAGTGGTACTCCCAAAAGCGTTCGAATGCCTGCGCGATCGACCACGCGCGGTCGACCTGGAGTACGTCGATCTTCATCGTCGCAAATTTCTCGCGTTGGGCATCGCTCCAGTTCTTCGGGTTCCTGAGCCACAAGTGTTTTGTCTTGTTCAAGACGCTCTGAGATGACTCCCCATGGTGGCTCCTTCTTCGCTGTCAAAGAAGGAGTAGCATGGGCATCCACTGCGCTCATATCAGCGGATTTGCCATTACCCGTGTTGCGTTTGTCACTTGAATCCAGTCTTGAAGACAGGATGTGTGAAAAAGCTCTTTAAGAAACGCAGAGAAACCCTTGGCAAACAATTGGTCTTTCCAAACCTGATTCAGGGTATGTTCCTGTGGGACATCAATCAACTGTGGGCAACCGACATTACTTATATCGTGCTCGCAAAAGAGTACGTGTACTTGAGTACCACTATTGACGTCTACTCGAGAAAGGTCGTGGGCTGGGCCATTTCAAGAAACCTCAGTCACAAGTTCTGCCTTGAGGCTCTGAGAGTCGCCATACGAAATGAAAAACCTGCTCGGGGAATCATCCATCACTCGGACCGGGGAGTTCCATATACTTCCGTGATCTACACCGAGTTCTTGAAACGCGAAGGGTTTGAAATATCCATGTCGGCACCGCGATCGCCGGACGAGAATGCATTCATCGAATCCTTTTTTAAAACCCTGAAGAAAGAAGAGGTCTACTCACTGCTGTCCGGTTCATTTCATAGGTTGAGCACCCACTGAGAGTCGCTGCAGTAGCGAGTTACGTGGGGGAGTCGCCCCAAGAGCCGCGTCAGCGGCTCCTTGAGCAGTAGCAGCGTCCCGATCGCGGCCATGGCATCGGGCACCGAGATACTGCTCTTCATCGAATACTTTAGGATGTGCACGAGTAGGTACGCGATGAACGCGACCAGGATCTGTGCCTTGACGCTCTCCCGGCTCGTTCCCAGGAACTTCTTGATTCGAAGATGCTGCTTCACTGTCTTGAAGAAAAGTTCCACTGTCCACCGCGACCTCTAGAGTTCGCAGAGGGTCTGGGCGGCAAGATCGAATCGGTTGGTTAGAAATACCAGTCACTTGCCTGGTCCGCTCGCAGACCTCGTGTCCGGTCATGCTCATGGCACTCCAAGATGGCGTACTGACAGTTGCTTTTCATCCGAGTCACGAACCAAACCCCACCCCGGTTGAGCTCGTTGAGCCACGTATAGTCGATGTAGGCGCGGTCAAAGACGACGGTCGAGCCCGGATCGAAATGGATGTTCTCGCGCGCGCCAGGCAGTAAACGTAAAGCTTCTCCAGGATCGCGGTCGGTCGTGTCCGGTCATCTGGCCGAAAAGTAGCGACCCAAACCGAGTCCAGCAATTGTAGAGACCTGACCCGGAAGTCGCCGCCGTGGCGAGCCACAATCGCCTCGAATTCAGTGCGGGGAACGAGCTTGATCAGCTGGGAAAATACAATAGGTTGGGCCACGGGTCTGAAAATCTCTTGGGAAGGTTTTGCTTGGTTGCATTCCTTCTATCACGTTGTGTTTTCAGGCCTTTCTTACGTCGCCGCTATGCTCCGAACCGGACAGTAGTGAGGCCATGGCAATCCTAATCCCAGTGATGACGAAGGCCGGTTGGGTCCTGGATTTGAAAAAATTTGAGCTTCCTACAACATCTATAAAAATGACGCGAAACCACTTCAGGATCAGGTGCCTGGGTATTGTGCTAGGGATCTTAGGATGTGCTCTGAATTCCAAGTCCGTACGAAGACTTTTGAAATCATTGAGGCCCTCGGTGCGCAAATCAAAAACGTCTCCAAGAAGGATGCTTGGGACGAGCGGATCAAGATGACCCGCCCTGCGCCCGTAATCGGCGTGAAGGGCGGCGAGATCCGGT
>JAYVNB010000062.1:0-6680 GCA_043759365.1 Bacteriovoracaceae bacterium
CTTCGCGCTTTGGGCGATCTCATCATGCGTTGCTTCCGGCGAAGTGATGGCGAGAGTCAGATGAGAAACCACCGACTCGTCCTCGCGAACCGAAGGATCCAGGCTCCGATGAAGCGCTTCGTGGATCTGGAGCGCGATCATCTGGTCGCGGTCGAGCTTCAAGGCGATCGGAAAAAAACGAGACGAAGCGTGGGGCTCGGCGAAGGTCCTCGCGTAAACATGTCCTCGGATATCCGAATGAAACGAGCCTTGGTCGCTTGGCGAAGCCGCCGCCACGTCTTTCCTCGCGACATAGAGTTTCGCACTCTCGACCTCGGGGAGAAGGAGGCCGAGGCCCGCGATTCCAGCCGTGTTCATTCGGCGAAGGAGTGCGACTGCCGCGTCGCGGGCCTCCAGGATCACCCCTTCCCGGACTTCGACCGACCCCTCCAGGTCACTTCCATCGTCTCCGTTGCCGACCCGGGTCGGCGCGCTCCAGCAGACTTTTCCAACCATCAACGCAAGAGCCGCGATCACGATCCTGCCCCTGCCCGCATTCAAGTTCCGTCGAATCATTTCCGCACTCCGTTTTTCTTGAGTTCATCCGAGCCCGTGCCATCGCTCAGTCGAAAAAAAGCGATCTCCACTTGATAGACTTCCGTCTTCTTTCCCTTGGAATACCTGGCCACCAGTCGATCTTGGAACTCGGCGATCTCCCGCTTGATCGCAGGCACGTTCCTTGGATCGAGCGCGATTCCGAGACCGCTGATTTCCCGCGTGGCGAGGTCTTGAAGATCGAGCGCTGCCTCCGCCTTGCGCAGAACCTGTCGGTGGTAGTTCCGCACTGCTTCCGAGGGGGCTCCTCCGGCGGAGATCACGTAGTCCTCGGTCACCAGAAGCTTTCCTTGTTTCCTCTCGATCAGTCCGACCCGCTCGAGCCGATCGAGCGCCAGCTGGGCCTCCGCACGCGAAATCCCCAGCCGTCTCGCGATGTAGGCCGACTCCATCCGCGCGCGCTCGGTTTCCGCGAGATTCAGGATCGCGAAGCAGTACCAATCCGAAACCAGGTGAAAGAAATCGATCGAGAGCTGGCGACTTTCCAGAGTTCCGTCGTGAGCAGGTTGCAGGAGACCCTGCGCGGCATCTCCGCCTCGATCCAGTTGCGAGAGCTGCATGAGGTGCTTGGCTTCCGCGGCGTTGAGCCCCAAGGCCTGGGCAACCCGAACTACAGACCGCAATCCGAGGGTGCGCTTGCCTCGCATCACTTCCGAAAGCTCTCCGGGACTCAGACCAAGCTGCCGGGCGAAGGCGCGCTGGGAATACCGCGGATTTTGGCGGATCCGGCGAGTCAGCTCTTCCTTCAGGTAGTTTTGACAGGAGACCGCTTCGAGTAGCATTCCCCACTTATCCAACCGAACGGCCTCGATTTCAAAGAAATCCCCCTCGATCTGGAACAGACTGATCCAAAACTGGATCACGCAGCCTCACCACTTCACGAATTAATACACTTATGTCGTTGAAACCATTGGACTCTATACCGTACTAAAAAGGTTTGTTTTTAAGACCAGTCGTGTCATCATCTTGAGTAGAAGTCTTCCTGTTGAACGTAAGTTGGAAGGAATATGACTCGAATACTGGCAATTATCATTTTAGCGGTAGCCGTGAGCGGTTGCGGCCGTGAACACAAGCTTCAGCTTGGCCAATTTTCCGGATACGTGCAGGCGTTTCAATCGCGAGGCACATCCTTCGGAAAAAACGTCCAGGTTGACGATCTCGTCATCGAATTCGGAAAGATGGAACGGGACTCCGAACAAGGCTATTGCCTTCTCAAAGCCGAGGAGACTCCGGTAATCCGGGTCAACCAGAGCGCCTGGGATCGGATGAGCGAAACCGAGCGACAGCTTCTCCTCAATCATGAGCTCGGGCATTGCATCTTAGGACGCAAACACAAAAACGACCTCATGCATCCAGACGAAGTTCCATCCAGTGTCATGAACTCGTACGCCATCGACTCGGACCTCTATGACTCCCACCGAGAGTACTACGACGGCGAGCTCTTCCAGGGCGGCTGACTCAAGGATTTGACGAGATGCGCCGCGAAACGTGCCGCTGCGATTATTCCAGATCAAGTGCGCCACGGGATTTGACAGGACCCTGACAGCCCGGATATTCCCATGGAATGAACACTTCGTTCCAAAAGAGAAAAGTGCACCTCAGTTACAGCGGATCCCGCTTCTGGGTCATCTTCTGGGCGGTGATCTTCTTTCCGGTCGCGGTAGCGATGATGGCCACGAGCTTTCGATTCGAATTGGATCAGACCGCTTACTCGCTCGCTTACGATGGATCACGTTTCTGGCTTTGCTTCTGGCTTGTGTTCCTTTTCCCAGTCGCATTCGTACTCTTGATCCTCAACGGCTTCTCCATCATTACCGAGCCGGTGAATACCGGAATCATCGGAGCAGGGAGCGCGGCGATCGCCACTCCCTTACTTCCATGACTTTTCGGATGCGTGAACAGCGCATGCCCGGAACCGACCGGCCGGCACCCACTTCCCGCAATTTGGCCATGAAAAGGCTGGGTCGCCGAGAATACTCCGGCGGAGAGCTCATCGCCTACCTCTTGAGAAAAGGATTTCCAGAGAGCGAAGCCCAAGCAACCGTGGGCGAACTTTCAAAAGAAGGCCTAGTCGACGACCTGAGGTATGCGCGGATGATGGTTCGCCATCAAGCACTGAGAGGCAAAGGCCCTCGTTACATCCTCACCCACTTGCGAGCCAAAGGAGTGCGCTTGGAAGTGAAGGAGATCGAAACGATTCTCGAGGAGATCGGCGTCCCCTCGGGTGTGGAGGCTGCTCAAGCCATTGTCGAGCGACGCTATCCCGAAGCCCAGACCGACCGACGCACTGCCGAGCGTGCTTACCAGGCCCTGATGCGACGCGGATTTTCGCACGACGTCGCCGCCCAGGTGGTCTTTTCCAAAAAGCGAGGAAATGACTGAACCCGAAGGAACTGGACTTCTATCAGGTCGATGCTTTCACAGATCGTCTTTTTTCCGGCAATCCCGCCGCCGTCTGCCCGCTCGTCTCTTGGTTGCCTGAAAACCTTCTTCAATCAATTGCTCTCGAGAACAACTTGTCTGAAACCGCTTTTTTCTTAGGCGGCCACGGCAAGTATCATTTGCGTTGGTTCACTCCCACTGTCGAGGCGCAGCTCTGCGGCCACGCGACACTCGCCACCGCCTTCGTGATCTTTCGGTTCCTCGAGCCGACCCTTTCGCACCTCCATTTCGAAAGCCTCAGCGGACCCTTGAGCGTCTCCCGAACAGGCACCGACTCCTACACCCTGGACTTCCCTCTTCGAGACTCGGAGTCGTTCCCGGCCACTCACGACCTCGTGATGGCTTTAGGTGGGATGACTCCACGAGAGTGCTGGAGGACTTCCAACGGAATCCAAGTCGCCCGTCTCTCCTCTGAAACGGAAGTGGCCTGCTTTCAGCCCGACTGGGCCGCCATCTCCCAGCTTCAGACTTCGCTCATCATCACGGCAGGGGGCACGGATCGGGATTTCGTCTACCGTTATTTCGCCCCTCACCAAGGAATCCCCGAGGATCCAGTCACCGGATCAGCCCAATGCGTCTTGATGCCGATCTGGTCCCGCATCCTGGGACTCCAATCGCTCCGCTCGAGGCAGTTGAGCGCTCGCGGCGGGGAGCTTGCCTCGAGCATCCAAGGCAGCCGCGTGGCTATCACCGGAAACGCCCGGCTCAGCATCCAAGGCAAGCTGTCGCTGCCCTAGAATCGCTCTCAAAACGAGGTTCGCGAAAGCTTACTGGTGAATCCCGACCTAGATCGGTAGATTTGAAGCTGCGCAAGGAGAGGAACGATGGGGGTCTACACCCGATTCAAGAAGTCACCTGAAGGTCTTCGCCAACTGGTCGAACTCCTGGAAAGCACCCCTAAGGAACGTCGGACCAAAATGATCGAAGTGGGCATGACCGAGGATCCGGAATACACCCTCAGGGCCCTGGAGTTTATCCTGACGTTTGAGGACCTGCTTCGATTGTCGGAACTGGAACTAGTGGAACTGGTGGCAACGGCGCCGCCTCGGATTGTCGGACTCTCGATTTCAAACCAGTCTGATGAAATCAAAGCGAAATTCATCCGCAGTTGCGCCGCGCCTCGGATTGTTGAGGTCCGCAACCAGTCCCAGGCTCCCGCCAGCCTTCGGGAAATCGGAGGCGCTCAACTCAAGATGGTTGAAATCGCACGCAAACTGGAAAAAAAGGGCCTGCTCCAGGTTAAAAAGATCCCGATTTAATAATTGACGCAAAGCGTCTTGCTTGATAACTCCCGCACCGTTAGGGAACTCCCTTGTCGGGATAGAAGAACCTAACTCAATTAAGATCCGGGAGATTTGACCATGAAGTCACTATTCGCACTGACCGTTCTAGCCAGTTTGGCGTCCGGCTCGGCATTTGCCGGCAACATCGTCATCGGCAATCCGTCGTTCAACGGTGACGGATGCGTTCCCGGTTCGGCGGCCGTGACCCTGAGCCCCGATGCGGGCGCCATTTCCGTCCTATTCGATTCCTTCCAAGCCCAAGCGGGCGGAACGACCGGCCTCCCTCAATCTCGCAAATCCTGCATCATGAATATTCCGGTACAAGTCTCTCCCGGGTTCCAAGCCGCCATCATCGAGATGGACTACCGCGGATTCCATGCTCTCCCTCAGCGTGGGTATGCCCAGTTCACCGTTGATTACTCGTTGCAAGGATTCCAGGGTCCTCGATTCAACCGTCGCTTCGTCGGCCCCCTGAACCAGGACTTCAACACGATCAACCGGCTCCGCCTTCAGGATGTCAAATGGTCCGCTTGCGGAGCCAATACCGTCCTCAGCGTGAATGCGAGCATGATCGTGGTGACCAACGAACGCCACGAACAGTCCATGGGCACCGTCGACTCAGGTGACTTGGCCAGCGGGATCGATGCCCAGCTCCAGTATCGCCCTTGCCAGTAGGCCCTCTCGGACTCGCCGCTGCCATCGTCAGCCACTGCGAGTCATAGCCAGCAGCCGATTGATCAAATCCCGCTTTTTCTGCGGAATACGAGTGATTTTCTCGTCTTTCCGTCAGTACCTCAGCTGGCTGCCGCCTGCAGCTCGTATCCTCGGACGATTTCGTCGTCGGAGATTTCACGATCGAAATCGAAGCCAACCGATCGCTGGCGAGCCAGCCAGTCCCGGTATTCCGGTACTTTCCCACACACTTCCTGGATCCAGACATAGAGAGCAGAATAAGCCTTTCGCTCGGTCCTGAAGATCCTGAGCCTCTCGAAATTCTCGGCTTTCCGTTTGAGACGGATCAGCTCCAGCCGCCTCGTCGGTAAAAGATCCGCGCCCGTCACTTCCCTGTCGGCCTTGCCAAGACGAACGGCCGCTTCCCCCATCGCCGCTTCAGCCGCCGTCCGGAACTGTTTCCACATCGCTTCGCTCAGCCCGAAAGAGGCCAGGAACTCCTCGTCAGTGGCATGAACCATTTCGTGGAACAAAAGCGGGGCTTGGATCCCCAAGGCTGGATGCCGAACCAGCAGTATCCGCTTATGTCCTGCATCGAAAGTGAAGCCGCCAGCCGGGGTTCCGGCGCCGCCCCCTTGCCGAAGCCCCAGGAGTTCGACAGACCCTTCCTCCACTTCCCGCAACTCGATCTTGCCCGAATGGTATTCAGGCAGGAATCGGCTCAAGACTTCCCGACCTGTTCTCGATTGCGAGATCAGGCGAAAACACTCTTCCCAGGGTGGGGGGCGGGAGTTGGCCATTCCTCGGCTTATCGGTGTTTACCCTCGGAAAGTAAACAGTTTTAGGGTAATGATCCCCGGTGTCCATCCTCCTCAGTGCCCATGAACTCAAAAAATCCTTCGCCGCTCGTCCGCTTTTCGACGGCCTCACTTTCTCCATAGAATCCGGGGAGCGCATCGGCTTGATCGGCCCGAACGGCGCCGGCAAGTCGACCTTGCTGCGGATCCTCGCCGGCCAGGCCACTCCCGACGAAGGAACCCTTTCGTTCCAACGGGGGCTCAAGGTCAGCTTCCTCGAGCAGGTCCCGGATTTTCCGGAAGGCCAATCCATCATGGAGGCCGTCCTTTCCGCTGCCCATGATCCGCACGACTGGGAAGCCATGGGGGATGCCCACGAATACATCTCGCGCCTCGGCCTCGATACTGCCGACAAAGGCGCCGAATCGCAGGTCGCAAAACTCTCCGGCGGCTGGAAAAAGCGCGTCGCACTTGCCCGCGAACTGGTGCGCAAGCCCGACCTCCTCCTTCTCGACGAACCGACCAACCATCTCGACGTCGAGGGAATCCTCTGGCTCGAGGAGTTCATTTCCAATGCGCCGTTCGCAACTTTGACGGTCACCCACGACCGTGCGTTCCTTCAACGCATCTCCAATCGAATCCTCGAGCTTGATCGCCGAAACGTGGGCGGGATCCTCAGCGTCTCCGGAGATTATGCGGCTTACCTCGAGGTCAAGGAGAACTTGATCAGTGGCCAGGTCCGCCGCGAAGTGATCTTGAAGAACACACTTCGCCGCGAAACTGAATGGCTTCGCCGCGGCGCCAAGGCGCGCACCACCAAACAACAAGCTCGGATCTCACGGCACGGAGACCTCTCGTCCGAAGTCGGCGAGCTCGAAGTCCGCAACCAGAA
>JAYVNB010000063.1:0-2080 GCA_043759365.1 Bacteriovoracaceae bacterium
TATCGAAGCGCACTACGAACGCGCTCCAAGGCCCGCCGTAAAAAAACGCTCGTGCGCCGCGCTGGCTCGAAGAAAGGCCGATGAAGCTCGGGCGACTTCTTCTCAAACGGCTGAGAACCAAGAAGTGCCCGCTTCGGCGAACTGGACCTTCGAAAAAGTCTACTTCGTTCCGAACGACGAAGAGCCGTGCACTGTCCCCGTTCCAACCTGTCCCAGCTAGGAGACGAAAGCCTCCGAGCTCACAAGCCCGCGCGACAACGGCACTGGCGAAAGCCCCCCCGAGCATCGTCGCCACCCGGCTTGCTTCGATCCCTGCATCACCCCTCGACGGAAGCGCTCAGTTCATGACTGATTCGATGATCAGGCCGGGAGGAGAGCTCCGGCAGAGCATCGAGGCGTTCCTGCTGGATCAACGTAGCCCGCACACGCGCAAAGCCTACGGAAAGGACCTGAAACGGTTCATCCAGTTCCTCCACGGGCGAAAGCTTCAGGTAGGCCCGGAACAACTCACCCGCGGGGTCCTGATCGGATACAAGGAGTACCTGCTTTCGGAGAAGCTCGAGCACACGACGATCGATCGCCATTTGGCCACCCTCCGTAGCTTCTTCCGATGGCTAGTGGATGACGGGATCCTCGCAAAAAGCCCTGCTGACGGAGTGCGATTCCTGAATCCCCGAAAGGTCTCCCGAACGATCGGTCTCTCCGACGAGGAGGTCCGGAAAATCCTCGCTGAGCCTGATCTACATTCACGCGCAGGGGCGCAGCACTACGCCATCCTCATGGTGCTTTTCTTCTGCGGGCTCAGGAGGTCAGAGCTCTGCGAACTCCGTACGCGCCAACTCACCCGGGAACGCGGACGGCCCATAGTGAAACTCAGGGGCAAAGGAAATGCTGAGCGGGTTCTCGTGCTCACGGATCCCGTCTGGAACGCGATCCAATACTGCTACCGGATCGCGCGTAAGAAGCTCGATGAGGATCAGTACCTCTTCAGCCCGCTCAGAAACAACCGGACCGGAGTGATGGACAAGCCACTGGACTCGAGTGCGATCTTCTACCTCGTGCGAAAGTACGCAAAACTGGCTGGGATCGAAAGTCGGATTTCGCCCCACTCCTGTCGTGCGACCGCCATTTCCAATGCCCGTGACCACAACGTTCCGGACCGGGCGATCCAGGAGTTCGCGGGCTGGGCTTCGGCGGACATGATTACCCGGTACGACAAGCGCAAGAATTCGCTCGAGAACTCGGCCGCCTATTCGATCGAATACGGAAACAAGGATCGAGTGGATGAAGCCGAAAAGCGGGCAGGAATCCTGAAGGAAGCCGACCACGATCCGGAGTCAGGCATCTGAACCCCGCTTGATCAGCGGCTTCCAAACTCTCGGAGTTTGGAAGCTTCGCTAGAAAAAGAACGTCATCTACATTCACGATAAGAAAAGTTATCGAGAATAAATAAGAAAACGAATTTTAAAAACTGACCGAATAGTTAGGGAGATCTTCACCCAAGGCTCGATGGGCGAAAGCTAGAACATGCAGAGTTTTGTTCGGGAGTGGACAAAGAGGGAAGGGGACCTGCGATGGTGACTGCAGGGAAACGAGTGGAGTCTCCCTGCAGTTCACTTTTCAATCGCTGAAAAAAAGTCGCTTCGGAAATGTGGCAATCCGGTAGGTTATAGGCCCACCCTGGTTTGGGGCCTCGTCATCCGTGGCGCGCAATTCCACCGAACCTGGGGCAGGTGTCTTTTCGTCCTACCCAATCTCTTGAGCCAGGGGACTCTGGCGGAACGCCCCGCCCTTAGCTGCGGTTCGCAGTCCTTTACCCCAGATACTTAGCCACTCTATCAGTCTGAAAACATGGACCAGATCCTGAGTCGACTTCTGGAGGAGTAGTCATACCGATTTACGACCTAAGACCACTCGGTATCCAAACAGGATGAGCATTGCGCCCAAGACCGAAGCGATGAAACCAGCGCCTTCACCCGGAACATAGGCTCCGGTAGCGCTCCCCATCCAATAAGCCAGCATGGATCCAGCGATTCCCAGCAAGACGGTGATGATGAATCCGCCTGGATCTTTTCCGGGC
>JAYVNB010000064.1:0-6633 GCA_043759365.1 Bacteriovoracaceae bacterium
AGCGCTCAACCGCGCTCCAGCCATGAATCAGTAAGTAGGATCGACCGTCAAACCAACGCCGTTTGCGCAGTCCGTAAAGCCTCGTTACACTTGAACGAGGATGCTCAAAAACAAAGTTGGGAATGACGGTTCTGTTTCAGGGAATGCCGAAGCTGCTGCTCTCCTCTTTGCGCCGATTCTAGCTCTAGGGCTAGCTACAGTCGCGTGGGAGAGCAGCGCTTCGGCCTCATCCTGGTCCCAGAAGCCGGCTTGGGCAAACAACCCTTCCGAACCTTCCGCCACTCGTCGCTCATCGACTTCAGCTCGCGAACCCAAATACAATTTGGCGCCGTTCGCACCCGAAACCAACAACGTTGCACTCGCCGTTGGACAGACCTTCCTGATGGGAGATCTTTCGCGCTATTCCGACAGCATCGGGACCGAGGTTCAATACACCTATGGCGTGAGCGAGATGTTCGGGTTCAATGCTGCTTTAGGGTATTCCAACCACTCGGACGGAAAATACTCCCAAACCATGCTCCTGACCGGTCTTCGCACCAATCTCAGTTGGTACGACCGGGTGGTCCCTTACGCGATCGTCGGTTTGGGCTTTTACAAGCCACGGGTGGTCTTTGATGATCAGACCTCGGTCTCACCGGTGGTTTTTGGCCTCCATTTGGGTCCCGGGATCGATTTGCAGCTGACTGACCAACTCTTCTTTGGAGCAGGCCTCACGTTCCACGATCTTTTCGGGACCACCGAAACCACTCCGAAAGGCCAGATCAACGTGGGCGGGACGTATACGACATTCCTCGTACACGCCGGAGTCGCGTTTTAACTCGAAGCTCGCCGAGTCTCATTCAGACTACAACCGGGTGCATTAATGCAGTCCGGTACGATCTCCCGAAGGCACTCCCTCTTGGCCACCCGTTCCGTCTGTCCCTCCCCCTGTCGTCATCTCAATGAGAGACTCGAGCATCGATCGGTCCACGCTATAGTCTTTGCTGCAGAAGTCGCAGCGGACCACTGCACGCTCCTCCTCCTTCAACATCGCCCTAAGTTCATCCGCGCCCACCAGGATCAGCGCCTTCTTGACCCGATCCCAAGAGCATTGGCAATGAAACACGAGGGGGCGCTCTTCAACGACGATGAAGGCTGTGCTTTGAAAAATTTTGGAGAGCACTTGAATCGGATCGGCCGACTTCACGAACTCCTGCGAAAGGGAGTGGATGTCCTGAATATGCTGCTCGATCATCTTCACTTCCGCTGGACTGGCCCCGGGCATCGCCTGAACCAGAAAGCCTCCTGCGGACTCGATCCGATCTCCAATCATCTCCACGGCAATCCCCACCGCTGAGGGCACCTGCTCGCTCTGAAACCAGTAGAAGGTCAAATCCTTCGCCAAATGCCCCGTCAACAAGGGAACTGTGCCGATGTAAGGCTGCTGGCCCTCCTGATCCTTAGTCTTGAGGATTGAAAGGAGACCCTCTCCCCACGGCCCCTCTTCCGAAATCCGCATCCGCTCGTCGGCGCTTAGGGTTCGTTCGACCACGTACCCCCTCAACTTGCCGTCGGGATAGGCATCCACCAAAGCCTGGGTGTAGTACCCAGAACCGCGAATATTGAGATTGATGCGCTCTCCATTCTTACAATAGGAGGACACCAAAAGCGCTGCGATCGCGGCCTCGCCCAAGCCGCGTGCCCCCAACCCTTTCAATCCATGCATTTCGGCCAGCTCACGCGCCAGGTCAGTTGCCTGAATGGCAATGCCCCGAATGTTACCCTGGGTAGAAATGCATTTGATCCAACGGCTCGTAGACATCGTTCTGGACTAACACAGGAATTCCGAAAAAGAAAAAGGGCTCCTTTTTTGACCCTGCTGCCAGCCGGTTCCTGCACGGAAACTCTCGACGGCGACCCTTGAAACCGAAGAAGTCGACCCCTATGGAAAAGGAACGCTGCCTTCGAGATTACCCACGAAAAAAAGGGGCTCCGAACCAACGGTCCGGAGCCCCTTGAATTCTCAATCAGCGCAAGGCGCTGATTACATGTCGTAGCCGCCCATGCCGCCCATTCCACCCATGCCGCCGCCTCCGCCGCCCATTGAAGCGCCGGAATCTTTTTTCGGCTTCTCAGCAATGAGGGTTTCGGTCGTCAACATCATCGCAGCCACGGAAGCTGCGTTCTGGAGAGCGCAACGAGCGACCTTGGTCGGATCGATCACGCCGGCAAGGATCAGGTCTTCATACTTCTCAGTGAGAGCATTGAAGCCAAAGCTGGCCGAAGTGTTGGTCACGACTTTGTCGACTACGATCGAGCCTTCGAAGCCTGCGTTGCCAGCAATTTGGCGAAGCGGCTCTTCGAGGGCGCGCTGAACGATCTTCACGCCAGCTTGCTGCTCAGGCGAAAGACCAGTCAAGCCTGCGAGGACTTTACCAGCGCGGAGGAGAGCAGTGCCGCCGCCGGGAACAATGCCTTCTTCAACCGCAGCGCGGGTTGCGTTCAAGGCGTCTTCGACGCGGGCTTTCTTCTCTTTCATCTCAACTTCGGTGGCAGCACCGACGTTGATGATGGCGACGCCGCCGACGAGTTTAGCTAGGCGCTCCTGGAGCTTCTCGCGGTCGTAGTCCGAAGAGGTCTCTTCGATTTGGCCACGGATGGTCTTCACGCGGGCTTCGACGTCGGTTTTCTTGCCGGCGCCGTCGACGATGATCGTGTTGTCCTTGTCGATGGTGACCTTCTTCGCAGTGCCGAGGTCCTCGAGGCGGGTCGCTTCGAGCTTGTGACCCATTTCTTCAGAGATCACGGTGCCGCCGGTGAGGGTAGCGATGTCCTGAAGCATTTCCTTGCGGCGATCGCCGAAGCCAGGGGCTTTGACGGCTGCCACTTGAATGGTACCGCGGAGCTTGTTCACGACGAGGGTCGCGAGAGCTTCGCCTTCGATTTCCTCAGCGATGATCACGAGAGGCTTCGAACGCTGAACGACCTTCTCGAGGAGCGGGAGCAAGTCCTTCATCGAGCTGATCTTCTTGTCGTAGATCAGGATGTAAGGGCTCTCGATCGAGGCTTCCATCTTCTCAGGGTTGGTGACGAAGTAAGGAGAGAGGTAGCCGCGGTCGAATTGCATGCCTTCGACGACGTCGAGGGTGGTTTCAGCGGTCTTTGCTTCTTCAACCGTGATCACGCCTTCTTTGCCGACTTTTTCCATCGCTTCTGCGATGAGTTTGCCGATCTCGGGATCGTTGTTGGCCGAAATGGTGCCGACTTGAGCGACTTCTTTTTGGTCTTTGATCGGCTTGGAGATTTTCTTCAGCTCTTCAACGACTGCGGTGACTGCTTTGTCGATTCCGCGCTTGAGTTCCATCGGGTTGTGGCCGGCAGCGACGATCTTAGCGCCTTCGCGATAGATGGCCTGTGCGAGAACGGTAGCGGTGGTGGTGCCATCACCAGCGTCGTCATTGGTTTTCGAAGCGACTTCGCGAACCATTTGCGCGCCCATGTTTTCGAACTTGTCAGAGAGTTCGATTTCCTTGGCAACCGTCACGCCGTCTTTGGTGACGTTCGGAGCGCCGAAGGATTTTTCGATGACAACGTTACGGCCTTTGGGACCGAGGGTGACTTTCACGGCATCCGCGAGGATGTTGACGCCGTTCAGGATCGCGGAACGGGCGTCTTCGGAGAAACGAAGTTCTTTTGCAGACATGGATTAAACCTCCAGAATTTTCAGTTTGAAGCGAAACGAATTAAGCGAGGACGCCGAGGATGTCTTCCTCGCGCATCATCAAAAACTCGTCCCCTTCGATCTTGATCTCGGTGCCGGCGTATTTGCCGAAAAGCACGCGATCGCCTTTTTTCACATCCAAGGGGCGGATTTTGCCGTCTTCACCGATGCGGCCTTGGCCGACAGCGATGATTTCGCCTTGGATGGGTTTTTCCTTGGCGGTGTCGGGAATGATGATCCCGCCTTTGGATTTTTCTTCTTCAGAAAAGCGTTTCACGAGAACACGGTCGTGCAACGGGCGAACTTGCATAAATGAACCTCCGGTTTTTTGGCTTGATGCCAGGCTTTCGATCACGCGGAGATTCGAGGCAAAACCCGCCGACTTTCGGGGGATCACGTCTCCAACCGCCACGCGCTCAAATTGCTACTAGCGTATATTGGACATCACTCTGAGCATGTCAAACGCATAGCTGAAGAAAACTTGTCCCTGCCCAGTATCAATCGCTCAGATTGAGCGAAACTCGCGCCATGTTTTCGGAAACTTCGGATTGGGTCGAGTCTCCTGACGCCACCAGCGGCTGTCCGTCCGACCCGATGCCCCAGAAACCGCCTCGCAAAAACACAGTCAACCCTACCTGCGCCCCCGACGATTTGATGCGGGCGGGAAGGGAGTATTTTCGCCAAGCGACGGCTTCCGTGATTTTTCCAGGATCCATAGGATCCACGTCCGCAGGTACAGGACCCGAAAACACTCCTCCCCAGGGACGACTCATGGCGCCGTCCTCGTCGACATAGGCAGGAACAGCAATCAACTGCACTTTTTGCTTTTTGAGGGCTGCGTAGGACGCGGGATACCAGGAGTCAGCACAAATCAACACCCCGAGTCGTCCCGCGGGAGTATCGAAAACAGGAAGCTCCTCGGCAGGCTTGGCAATCGTATAGAGCGCCTCCAAGGGGACGGGAAAAGCCTTGAAGACGATCCTCGGCTCAGGAAGGCCATCGGGCCGGTACACGACGGACACATTGTAGAGTTCGCCGTTCGGCTCCACCTGCAGCCTACCCCCCTTGATTTCCGGGGCTGGTAGAACGACTGACCCGGGCACTACCGTCACCCCATAGGTCGAGGCCAAAGATGAAAATACCCGGTCATAGATGCCGGCGGTTTCCACGGCCTTCATCCGAAAAGCGGCGCTACGGATGCGCTCAGAACCATGACTCACGCTGTAAGCACGAAGGAATTCCGGAAAATGATGAACAATGACAAGCGCCATCGCACTTTCGATGGAGCCACGGGTATAGACCGAATCCCATTCGTTCGCGGCAACTAGCCATGTCCCGACGTATTCCGGCAGCACGACGACAGATCGCGGTCCCAGCCATCCTTTGGATTGAGCGTCCCGAAAATAGCTGTCCAATTTTTGACGGTACTTGGCTTCGGTCGCGTAGTCAGCAGGAGTCAGGACAGGCTGGATTCCCACCAGCTGACCCCGGTCTAGAGGGGGCCGCAAGGAAGGCACGGCGCCCGCAGCGGTGAGAGCGAAGAATCCGCAAAATACCACCCACCCGAGCTTAACGCGCTTCAACATACCGTCCCCATATCCGAATGGGTTCGAGGGTGAAAGCTCAGGATTCGACAACTTCATGAGTTTAATGCCGCAACAGTTTCAACCGATAATTCAGGGTGAACCCAAAAATCAATCAACCCTGGCTTCCAATTGAACGTATTCAAGCCCTGGTTCAACTTGAACCCGCGATGGTGATCGTCGGGCTCGCAGCGAGTGCCTGGCTGGTCTATCGCTGGTTCCTGAAGGAACTCTCCCCCGAACGGCACCGCAACTTGCGCAAGCTGTTCGGAAACCTTGCCCTGTACCAGGGGGTTTGGGTCGCTCTCTTCGGAGTCTACTCCACTCTCGACCGGTACTCCGAAGTCATTGGCCTCACCTCGACCCGACTGACTGGATACGTCGGATTCATGGTTCTGATCTTCGGCGCTACCGTGGTCATAAAAATCTCTCGGATCATTCTCTTTGAATATTTGTTCTTCAGCCACATGAAGGTCGGTGTCCCCCTCCTCTTGGTGAACCTCTTCACTTTGTTGATGTCGATCATCCTAGGCGGAGGACTGATCAGCGAAGTTTTCGGGATCCGACTCGCGCCCCTCTTGGCGACCTCGGCCGTTTTTTCCCTGATCGTCGGTCTCGCGGTTCAAGATACCCTCGGAAACCTCTTCTCAGGAGTCGCTTTGCAGTTCGACAAACCCTACGAGATCGGGGACTGGATCGAAGGCCAAACGGGCGTTCAAAAATGGGTAGGCCAGGTCTACGAGATCTCCTGGCGTGCGACCGTGATCGTCGGCCTGAACGACGAACTCATCACCATCCCAAACCGCATCATGGGATCGGCACAAGTTTCGAACTTCTCTCCCAAAGGAAAAGCGATTTGCAGGACCCAGACCTTCAGGATTGACCCGAACGCCGACCTTGCGGCGACTCGATCCGCTCTTTTGACCGCGGTCAGTCGGGTGGCCCGGATTCGAAAAGACCCAGAACCGCACGTGGCCGTCCATGAGACCCATGAGTCCTGGATCCCCGCCAAACTCAGTTATTTCATCGATGACTTCGGCTCCCAGTGGACTCTGGCGGATCAAGTGATCGCGGCCGCTTTGGAAGAGCTCAAAAAAGCCGGAATCAACTTAGCCTCCAACCGCATCCAGGTCGATTCAACCTCAAGACGGGACGGTTAAGAATTCCTGGTTGCAGGATCGGTTGACGCGGATTGCGGTTTGCAATTTGAAAGAAGCCCCTGTCTTGGGTTTATACCCAGAACACTGAAGGAATTCGCATTTCAAGCGTGGCACAAAACCTGCTCTGTACCCCAACTCGTGCGGGGGAACTTCAAATGGAACTGAAGCGGGCATCGACGGAATTACCGGA